>JAFUVK010000126.1 GCA_017477555.1 Muribaculaceae bacterium | reverse complement strand
TTCACTGACGTGAGTGCCTCCCCCCGGATGTGATGACCAGGCCGTGGAACAACACAGAAAAAGAGCGTTCCACAATTATGACACAGTTTCTATTCGATTACAGACGTGGGAATGAAGTGCAGTTTATAGTTAATAGTTGAAAGTTAATAGTTTAGCATTCATAATGGGGACTTTTAACTATAAGCTGAAAAAGGGTGCGTCCTCGGCCGCCCCTTCAGGGAGGTGAATGGCTTTATGGCTCTTGTTGCTGCGTCAAGGTAGGGACGGCACTCCTGTGCCGTCCGCCTAGACAAAAGGTAATGTCGTTTGCAGCCCTGCTGGCGGACGGCACAGGAGTGCCGTCCCTACCTTGTTTACTTCTTAGGCAGCCCAGATGGGTTCCATGCTTCTTTACATCAAGAGACACTGCTACTTAACCACGAGGGACAACACGTGCATAGTTCCTTAAAATTGTGGCAGCAGGCTCACTAGCCTGCTGCCACAACTAATATCTAACGTCTAACGCCTGTCTATTTGCCCAGCATGATGTTGATCACGGCGTTGATGTCGGCGATGTCCACCTTGCCGTCGCCGGTGAGGTCGCTAGCGGCTTTCTGCTCGTCGCTGGCGGCTTTGCCCAGCATCACGTTGATGACGATGTTCACATCGGCGATGTCCACCTTGCCGTCGCCGGTGAGGTCGCCCTTGGTCGGGGTGGTTGAGCCGCTGAGCACCACCTTGTAGGTCTTAGTGGCGGTGCTGCGCACTCTCTCTCCGTTAGAGTAGTAGAAGAAGCGGGCAAAGTAGCGCTCGCCGTTGACGAGGTTGTCGAAGTCGAACTGCACGGTCTTGCTCTCGCCCACGGCAATCTTGACCGGTAGGGTGACGTTCTGCACGTTCGTGCCGGCATGCTCACCGTCGCTGACGCGGAACAGGCGCATGGTGACCTCTTCGTCATAATCCTCGGTATAGATATTCTTGATGGTCGACTTGACCGAGAATTTGTTGCCGGTGACGATGTGGTTCTCCTCGTCGGTGACGTTGAGCACCTCGTGAGTGCCCTCGAGTTCGGCAAACCCCATGTCGCTGACATAGATGCTCTTATAGATCATCGGTTCTGTGCCGTCTTCGTTGGCCGAGAGCGAGATGCTCAAGTTGCCGCCCATGTTGGGCGTGAAGATGAAGGTGAGGTCGCCGGTCTGGTTGTATTCCAGGTCCGATAGCGCACTGGCTGTCTTCACTCCGTTGACAAACAGGTAGATGATGTCGCCCATGCTGTTACCCTTGTTGGTGATGTTGGCAACGGCTTTCACGCTCTTGCGGGTGTGCATGGTGCCAGAGAACTCCAGGCTGTTGGCCGTGTAGCTATGGTTGCCCATCACGCCGTGTGCGTCGACGGTGGCCTTGAGGCCGTCGATGACCACCACCACATAGTTGACCGCTGCGCCCTCGCACTGTTTCCACTGCTCCTTGCCCGTCTCGCTGAAGATGGGCCGCAGCTGGTAGGTGCCGTTGGCCAGCCCCTTGCCGAAGTAGATGTCGGCATTCTGCGGGGTGTAGTCGTTGGGCTCAAGGGACTCGTTGAGCGACTCCTTGGTGAGCACGGCCTTCATCTCATCGCCCTGGAAGAGGCCCCAGCCGTAGTCGAACGTCTCGTCGTGGCCGGAGTTGTTGTAGAATCGGCCGGTGATATAGTATTTAAAGTTGTCCTCGGTGGTGTTGCGCGTCAGGTCCATGTGGCTGGTACACCCCATGCTGCCATAACGCACACTCATGGCCAGAGGAGCATCATCGGCAGGCTTGATGCCGATGACCATGCCCTGCTCGTAGATGTAGCCACAGTTGCCCGAGGCCGAGCCTACGCCCTGTGCCTGCGGGTTGAGGTCACGCAGCAGGAAGTAGCCGTTGCTCAGGCTGTTCCAACCCCAGTTGATGTGGAACAGGCCATTGGCATCGCATCCGTCGCACACATAGGCGTGACCGCCGGGGTTCTTGGTGCCGCGATATACCACAGGGCGCTTGGCGGCAAGCTCGCTGTAGAGCAGGTTCTCCCACTCGGTGGTCGAGTAATTGTTGCGCGTCACATAGCGCATGTTGGGCGAGTAGTCAAAGAAGAAGGCCAAAACACCGGGAATGATGGCGGTAACGGCCGAAGACGTTGACTTGCTGAAATTCATCTGCAAAGCCTGGTCACAGTACTCCATCAGGTGTGCCACGGCCTGTCCCGACGCGTTGGCACTGTCCATCGAGTTGTAGGCATCCTTCATCGCACTCCAGTCGAAGGTGGTCGTGGGCAACTCGGGACGCTCAATGGTCAGGTTGTCTTGGCCCACCGAGGTATATGCGGGAATGGCCACACTCGTCTGGTCGGGATACTTGTGGTAGTACATCACTTGGGCCATGGCCGTGGCCACACAGCCGGTCTTGGCGTGCCAAGCACGTGTCACGCCGTTGTTGGTGGTGACATCGGTGAACGGCAGGTAGTAGTTGAAAGGCTCGCCCTGACCCCAGATGCTCTTCAAGAGCGGTGCGACGGGCGTGCGGCTCACCTGCCGGGGAGCTTGCGTGCTCTCGGGCAGAGCCTCGATTTGTGCGGCATAGGTGTCAAGCAGTTCCTGCATGGCAGGCGGTACGTTGGCGGGGTCAAATGTGCCGTTGTCGCTGTAGCCCAGCACGGCGGGCACGCGGTCGTCGCCGGCCACGATGACGTAGCCCTGGCTGGCCTGTGCGTTGAACACATAGTAGGCTTGTTGGGTGGCCTGGCCAGGGGCACGGTTGCCACGTTGCGACGCAATGGGGCTTAATGACTTTCCTACCAGTATGTTCTTTGCTACCGACAAGGCTTGGCTCTCGCTGATTGGATTAGCGATGGCGACGATGGACACTGTTGCACTGAGTGCTGCCATCATCAGTTTTTTAGGGTAATACATATTTATCATTATGTTTGATTTAGGTTTCAATCTGCAAAAGTACAAAAAATATAAATGAAAGGCGTTTTTTTTATGTTTTTTAATTAGGCCAGTGAGGTGTAATAATATCCATAGAATCGGATAATCTCCTCTACTTCCCCTCCCATTTAAGGAGGCTGCTATTATGCATTAATTAAGAATTAAAAATTACGCATTATTAATATTAATTCTTAGTTATGAATTTTTAATTGTTTACTCCTTGCCCAGGATAATGTTCACCACTTGGTTCACGTCGCTGACGTCGACCGTGTTGTTCTCGTTGGCATCGCCCGGCAGGTAGCTGAACACCGCGCACCACACTGAGGCACCATTGGGGGCTGTAGCTGTGATGATGGCTATACCGGTGGTGTGGGCAGTGACAACACCGTCGGCATCGACACTGGCGATGGCCTCGTTGCTTGAGCTCCATGCCACCGCATCGACACCGGGGGTGACGACGCGCACCGGGTGCGTGTTGTTCAGCTGAAGCCGGAACGCTTTCTCGCTCAGCTCGATGGTGTCAGGCAAGATTGCCGGTGCCGGCACTGTGACGGTGCAGGAGGCAGTCAGTGCGGTGCCGTCGCAGGTTGTGGCGGTGATGGTGGCCGTGCCTGCAGCCACGGCGGACACCAGTCCGCTTGCGTCGACCGTGGCGATGGCTTCGTCGCTCGAGCTCCAGGTAACAGTACGGTTGCTGGCGTCATCAGGCAGCACAGTGGCGCTCAGTTGCAACGTCTCGCCTACGGGCACCACGGCCACAGTGTCGCTCAGTGTCACCGAGGTGGCCGGTATAGTGGGGGGCTGCTCGGCCAGGCGCACGGTGTAGATGCTGGTGCCGCATGCCTGTATCAATTCGCCCGCGCTGTAGTAGTACAGCCAGGCGAAGTACTTGAAGTCATTCATCACATTGTCGCACTCAAAGGTCAGCACCTTACTCTCGCCCGGAGCCAATTGCAGCGCTTGCGACTGGGTCTGGATGATGGTGCCATAGTTGCCGTAGGTCACGCGGTAGCAGCGGAACGAGAAGTCCTCATCGTAGGTGGTCGTGCCGGTGTTGGTCACGGTGGCCTCCACGCCGAAGCGGTCGCTGGTGACGATACGCCCCTCCTCGTCGGTAACATTCAGCACACGGGCCGTCACCTCGAGTTGCGCCTCGGGCATAGCGGTGATATTCAGGTACTGTGTGGCCAGCACCGGACTGCCGGTGTCGCTGAGCGAGAACGTGATTTTCTTGCGGCTGGCCGCAGTGGGCACAAAGCGGAACACCACATCGCCCGCCTCGCCGGGCAGCATGTCGGCCATGCCGGCCGAGGTGAACTCGTCATCGACAAACATATACACCATGTCGCCGCGTGTGATGCCCTTGTTGGTCAAGTTCAAGGCCACGTTGACTGTCTTGTTGGGATGTCGTGTGCCGTCGAATGTGGCGCTGTTGAACGTATAGCTGGGCGTGCCGGCTGTGCCATGTCCCACAATGGTGCAGCGGGTTGCCGAATTGATGGTCACCTCGATGTAGTTCACGTCCGAACCTGCGCAAGGCACCCAGTTGCCGCTGTTGCGCACGGCGCAGATGGGTACGATTCGATAGGTGCCACTGGTCAGGTTGGCCCCGAAGGTCAACGTGCGCGAATTGGTGGAGATGTAGCTGCCAGCGGCCAGGTTGGTCGTATAGCTGCTATAGAGTTTGGTCACCAAGTTGCCGTCGGCATCATAGAATCCCCAGCCCAGGTCGAAGCTGCCTGTCGCACTGGTGTAGTTGTAGTATCGGCCCGACACCGTCACCGAGAATGTGCCACTGGCCGAGCTGCGGCTCGAGTAGGTGTACGATGTGGTCATGTCGCGATAGGTGAGTATCTGCTCATAGGTGCCGTCGGTGCCCGGCTCCAGCCCGATACCCATGCCCTGACTCATGATGTAGCCGTAGGCCCCGGCCACACTGCCGATGCCCTGACTGCTGGGGTTGAGCACGTTGAGCAAGAAGTAGCCGTCGCTCTGGCTGCCCCAGCCCCAGTTGATGTGGAACATGCCGTTGCCGTCATAGCCGTCGCACACAAAGGCGTGTCCGCCGCTTACCTTGTTGCCACCGTAGGCCACCGGCCGGCCAGCGGCAAGCTCGTCATAGAGCATCTGCTCCCACTGCTCGGTGCTGTAGCCCTCGCGGCCCAGATAGCGTGCGCTGGGCTTGTAGCCGAAGTAGGTGGCCAGTGCGGTGGGGATGCGTGATGTCTGCGAGCCGGAGCTTGAGGCCAGGAAGTTCATCCTGACCGACTGCGCACAGTATTTCATCAGTGTGGCCACTGCCGTGGCTGCTGTGCCTATGGTGTCATCGGTGTAGTAGATGTCCTTCATCGCGCTCCAGTCGAAGTCCACCGGTTCAAGCGCGGGCATATAGATGGAGTTGGTCGACGTGGTGTATTCGGGGATGGTGGCCGTGGGCCGCGTGGGGTGGCGGTGGGTGTACATGATTTGTGCCATCGCCGTGGCCACGCACCCAGTAGAGGCATGCTTGCCGCTCACGTAGGGCAGCAGGATGTTGTAGGGAGTGCCTTGGTTCCATCGTGCGGGCACCAGTGGGGCGATGGCAGGCTGGCCGGCCAGGTGACGCGGCACGTCGGGCACGGTCTCGGTGTTCAAAGCCTCGATTTGCGCGGCATAGCCGTCCAGCCAGGCTTCCAGCGCTTCGGGCAGCTCGCCCTCGAGCGTGCCATGGTCGCTGTAGGCCAGCACGGGAGGCACACGATCATCGCCGGCCACGATGACGTAGCCGCCCTGGTCACTGGCGTTGAGCAGGTGGTAGGCTGTGGCACGACCGGGCGCACGGTGCGAATTGTTATGGACGGCTTGCCATGACTTGCCGGGCATCAGTCGGGCAGCGATCTCCAGAGCTTGTTGTTCGCCCACGGCCTCGGACAGGAGAGTTAGGCATGTTGTCAAGCCTACGAGTAAGGCCAAGAGTCGCAAGTAGGGATAGATCTTGTGCATAAATAATCGTGTAAAAGGTTGTGAGGCACAAAGATAATGATTTTTCGTTAATAAAGCAAAAAATCGTAAATTTTGGAATGTTATTTCCATATGAATCATTACTTTTGTGGCCATGAAGCGCGAAGTGCGACATATCCGCCCCACAAGGCGACAGCGACTCAGCGCATGGGCCATGCTGATGGTTTATGTGCCCATGGTGCTGCTGGCGTCGCTACACGTACACTCGTTGCACGAATTCGCGCAGACGGTTGATTGCGGCTTGTGCGACACCGCGGTGCATCACCAGGGGCACATCACCGCCGCGCCACAGCAGCACAGTGAGTGCCTCTCGTGCCGCTTCCTCACCACCCAACTGGTTGTACCCGACAGCCAGGTGCAGGACTACGACAGTCAGTGTGTCGGTCAGTTAGATACACCACAGGCCATCGAGTCGGCCAAACCGGCGATGGCTTGCCCCACCTTGCGTGGCCCACCTGCCATTCTGTGACATCACGGCTTTTTTCGCTAGTTTCCTGGAAACTCTAGATGGTCTGGAGCTTCTAGATATTCTAGGCACACATTTTCATTAACCAAGCAATCTCACAGAATGAAATCATACCTTTCGATTCTGCTGCTGGCGTGCGCAGGCACGATGGCGGCACAGGACGTGGTTGAGCTTGACTCGACCGACGTGTTCTTTCGCCACATAGAACTCAAACAAGTGGTGGTCACTGGCCCGACTGGTGCGGTCAAGATGGAAGACATGTCGATGCCGGCGGCGGTCGTCGACCGCAACGCCCTGCGCATGGCCGCGGCGACCAACATCGTCGATGCCGTGAGCAAGCTGCCGGGCGTGGCGCAAATCAGCACCGGCAGTGGCATCTCCAAGCCCGTGATTCGAGGCCTGGGCTACAACCGCGTGGTGGTCGTGGCCGACGGTGTGCGACAGGAGGGACAACAGTGGGGCGACGAGCATGGCCTGGAGATAGATGCCAATGCCGTCAGTTCGGTCGAGGTGCTCAAGGGGCCTGCCAGCCTGATGTATGGCTCGGACGCATTGGCCGGCGTGCTCAAACTCAACACCGACCCCGTGGTGCCCCTGGGCAAGATACGAGTCAATGTGGGCACTGAGTATCAGACCAACAACGGCCTGTTCAACTACTCGCTCAACTTCGGTGGCAACAAGCAGGGGCTGTCGTGGAACCTGCGCTATGGCGACAAGATGGCGCATGCCTACAAGGCACCCTGCGACGGTTATGTGCCCAACTCGCAATTCCGCGAGCGTGCCCTGTCGGGTATGCTGGGCGTGAACAAGGCATGGGGACACACACGCCTCATCGGGTCCTACTTCCACCTCACCCCCAGCATCGCCGAGGGCGAGCGCGACCCCGAGACCGGCGCACTCGAGCAACCCTATGCCGACACCAAGACCTATCGCCACGGGCTGCCCTACCAGCAGGTCTATCACTACAAGGCAGTGCTCGACAATGCGTTCCACCTGGGTGGTGGACGGCTGAATGCCGTCTTTGCCTATCAGCAGAACCGCCGCCAGGAGTTTGAGGAGCCCGATGACTACAGCCTCTACTTCAAGCTGCACACCGTCAACTACAATGTGCACTATGTGACCCGTCGTCTGGGCGACTGGCGCATCACCGGTGGCGTGAACGGCATGTGGCAGCGTTCGCTCAATCTGGGCGACGAATATCTGATTCCGAGCTACGCTCTGTTCGACTTCGGAGCGTTTGTCACCACCACGGCCAACGTGGGCAACTGGGCACTGAATGGCGGCATCCGATTCGATAACCGTCACCTCAGCAGCCACGAGCTCATCGAGGGCGGCGCAGTGCGATTTGAGGCCTTCAAGCGCAACTTCAACGGCTTCACCGCCAGTGTGGGGGCTGTGTGGCACGCTACCGAGGGGCTGGACATCCGTGCCAATGCCGCCCGAGGCTTCCGCGCGCCCAACATCAGCGAGCTGGCCAGTAACGGCATGCATGAGGGGTCGCAGCGCTATGAGGTGGGCAACCGCGACCTCAAGCCCGAGTTCAGTATGCAGTTCGACCTGGGACTGGACTACAACAACGAGTGGCTGAATGCGCAACTGTCGCTGTTCAGCAACCGCATCGACAACTATATCTTCATCCACCGCGTGACCGAGTATATCGATCCGGATTACATGACCTACCGCTACGACAGTGGCGGCGCGCAGCTGCTGGGCGGCGAGGTGGCCCTCGATATCCACCCCTGGCACTTCCTGCACCTGGGCACCAGCTTCGGCCTGGTCAACGCTGTGCAGCTGCATCAGCCCGACGAGACCAAGTATCTGCCCTTCACTCCAGCACCACGCTGGCAGACCGACATCAAGTGGGAGATCATGCACGAGCCGATCAGTGTGTTCAACAATGCGTTTGTCTCGCTCGGTGTCGACTACAACCTCAAGCAGAACCACTACTACAAGGCCGACTTTACCGAGACTGCCACACCGGCCTACTGCCTGCTCAACGCCACCATCGGCACCGACATCGTGGTGGGGGGGCGCCGCATCGCTTGCCTGACCATCGCCGGCACCAACCTCACCAACAAGGCTTATCAGAACCACTTGAGCCGCCTCAAGTACACCGACATCAATTCCGCCACGGGTCGCATGGGTGTCAACAACATGGGGCGCAACATCATCTTCAAGCTCGCCTTCCCCCTCGAGTTCTAGCGTCACGCAGGATTAAAGCCATAATTCAGGCTAAAGTACTTCGGTAGTTCAGTAGTTGCAGTAGTTCAGCCGTTACATGATGGTGGTAGTGATGCGGCGTTGCCGCGTGAACAGGCTAGCGGTGTAGGGACGGCATCCCTATGCCGTCCGCCTCGACAAGAGGGGGAGCGGAGGCGGACGGTGCAGGAGTGCCGTCCATACATTGCTGCGCTGCGCAATGTTGGGTCGAGTAACAATGGCCTTCGGCCACCGCGCGCTGCACTTCGTGCAACTCACGCTTTGTTATCTCCCCGAGCCCTTCGGGGTTGCCGCAATGGGCTCCCATTCGGTTGCGAGCACTTCGTGGTTGTGCATAATGGATTGTGAATTGTGCATTGTATTTTAGGTCGTTTGAGAAAAATGTATTAACTTTGCAGCCATAAAGGCTCAAACCCCTCCAGCTCCACGATTCATTCAAGGGTACGTGATGATGTCGCAGCGTACGTCGCACGAAGTGCGGTGCACGTTTGCGAAGCAAGCGACACTCATTACAAACCTCAAGAACTTAATTCTCATATTGTTTACAATGTCAACCGCACAACTTACATCACAAATATTGCAGCAGGTGAGTCTCATCACTGAGGATGAGGGAAAACTGCAACGCGCTCTGAAGGCGCTCAAGCGCATCACTACGCCCAAACCCGACCCCACCGAGATGACCTACGACGAGTTTGTCAATATGGTTCGCAAGGCCGAAAAAGGCTCTCTTACTGAGATGCTTCCTGATGAAGACTTGACCACCTTCCTAAGACGACAGGGTTATGCCTTATAGAATTCAGTACCGCGACTTAGCGAAGGAGCACTTGGTGCGCCTTGCTATGAGTGAGCCAAAGGCTTTTAAGAAAGCGCAAAATCTTATAGAGGAGTTGAAGGAGCATCCGCACACGGGCACGGGGCATCCCGAGCAGTTGTCAGGAGACCTTAGTGGCAAATGGAGTAGGCGAATCACCAAGAGACACCGACTCATCTATGAGATTCATGACAATGAGGTAGTGGTCATTGTCATCAGTGCCTATGGTCATTACAGCGACAAGTAAAATGCCGCACCTTCTCAAAAAGTTACCTGGATGTAATTTACATTTAGGTAACTTTTTGTATCTTTGCAACTATGATGACCGATAGCAATAATAAATATCGCATCCTGTTTGTGTGCCTGGGCAATATCTGCCGGTCGCCGGCGGCACAGGGGGTGATGCAGCGGCTGGTGGACGAGCGCGGCTTGACCGACCAGTTTGAGATTGACTCGGCAGGCACCAGTGGCTATCACGACGGCGACCTGCCCGACCGCCGCATGTGTGTGCATGCTCGGCCGCGGGGCTACGAGCTGACGCATCGCAGCCGCCGCGTCGAGGGCAGCGACTTTGAGCACTTCGACCTGATCGTGGCCATGGACAGTGCCAATGCCGCCGACCTGCGCCGCATGGCTGCCACGGTGGACGAGGCACGCAAAATCGTGATGATGGGCGACTACATCCGCCTCCAGCGCAACCACTACGACTACGTTCCCGACCCCTACTACGAGGGCAGCGAGGGTTTTGAGCTGGTCCTCGACCTGCTCGAGGACGCCTGCGACAACCTCCTCACCCAGCTGCTCACGAGCAAGACAATCAATGACCGCCCATTAACTGCAAACAGCCTAAAAGAAGGCAGGTGCACAAGCTAACACGAATAATTCGTGCACTTGTGCACCTGCCCAATAAATCACAGAGTCACTTTATAGTTAGCTCACGGATGCGACGTGTTACTCGTGCAGGCTCACAAAGACAACTGAGTGCCTTGCCCTTTCGGACTTTACGCTTGCTGAGGCTGGCTTTGTGTGTCAAATCCTCTTCAATGCGCAGCAGAGTCTGGACATCCTGATAGAGCGTCAACAGTTCATGCTCTCTTTTTTCCAGTTTCTCCTTGAGCTCCTCGTTGATGGCCATCCTGCGTTTGGGCATATATCCCCAAATGATTGAAATGGCAATGCCAGCGGCACTCAGGATAATGGTTATCAACACACTTGTGTCCATACGCTCACCTGACAATCACTTTGCGGCCATTGTGAAGATAGATGCCTGGGCCAGGGTTTGTCACGGGTTGTCCCAGCAGATTGTAGTACAGTCCGTCTTCATCGTTCTCTGCTTTGATGCTCTCAATATCTGTGATTATCGCATTGGTCACAGAAGTGATGGGATAAATCTCATACATTGTGCTTGGCTCAGTCACTTTAGGTGTTACCTTTCTGGGGACTGGCGTTGCCGATGGTTCAATCGCTCTGATAATTGCTGTCAGTTCATAGGCAGTGCCATTGGCCAGTGGCTCACCTTTGTATAGGGCCATCTTGGCACGTACCGCACCGTTCAGGTCACAACGATTATGGATCTCGGTCTTCTCAGGGATATAGAAAGCTTCGTCCTGATAGATAGCCCAGCGAATGTTGGCATATTCCTGTGGTTTTGGAGGCATCAAGTAATAAGATTCTTGAGCAACAAAGTTGGCCGGACAGTACCAGTTGGCCACATATCCGTCAACTTCGCCACCGGTGGGTGGCACGTTGGTTGTCAATGTAGGATTATCCTTGTTGATGAGCGTTCCCCTGACTCCAGAGATTTTGTGACCCATCAAGGTCTCATACTCATCGGGTGTGATCGGCGCATCCAGTTGTATCTCCACCCAATTGCTCTGGTCAAACGAGCTGGCACGCTCAAACTGGATCTGCCCCTCGCTAGGTGCATAGGGTGGCTGGTCGCTCAGGGCAAAACCATTGTCGTCCTTGGCAAAGATTGACTTGCCGTCACTGGTGATAAACACGCAAGTCAGCGGCTCGGAAATCTCGTAGGTCGAGCCTAGCTTGCCATCAGCCACCATCTGTGCCAGCGTCATGGCCTTCACCACACTCACCTGGCACTCAGTGTCGGGACCGTTGTGAGCCTCATAGGCTTCATCGGTCATCTCCGAGTGTTTGCACTCAATGACACCGCCCTCAAATGTCGCATCGGCTTGAACGACAAATGTGAAGACCGGACCATCATCAGGTGCGAGCGGCACCGCTAGATTGGGAGAATAGGCAGTAATGAGCAGTGAGCCGTCACCTCCCTCTACAAAATCCCCGAGATACGGCCAACCATTCTTTCGGCCATCAGGTATTCTATCAGTCGGTACGATATAATCTTCCTCGTCCTCGTTAAACACAAACGTCAACCCTTCAGGGAGGTATATGTTGACCTGAAAGCTGTAATAATCAACGGTGCTGAGCAGGTTCAACTCAACTTCTTTCTGCTCACCTGGGGACATCGCGAAATCGTTGATGTAGAATTTGTCGGTTGTCACACTGGCGCAATAAGCCAGCAGTGGCAACCAGATTGCGAACATGGTAAGAAACTTTCTCATGAGTTTTACAAACTACAATTTGTTATAAATGATGGCGATGATACGTGTCACATCGGCCATCGTAAATTTTGTATCAAAGTTGGTGTCAGCGGCTTTGGCCACAAAAACAGGCACATCGTTGCCATAGATATAGGCGATGAGTGTCGTTACATCAGCCATGGTCACCCGGCCGTCGGCGTTGACGTCACCCAGCAGAAAGGGAACCTCGTAGGTCAGGTCGGTGCCTGAGTACTTGTCGACGCTGCGCTGGTCGCTCACGGTGATGCCATCGATGGTGACTGTGGTGCCCAGGTAGTCGGCAGGACCGCCGGTGAAGTGCAGGGTGAACAACTCGCCCTCGGTGCCGGCGATGACCGTGTTGTTCATCGAGTAGACCAGCAGTCGCCAGTTGTTGTCGCCCAGTGGGATGACCATCACCTGGTGGCCCGACAAGCGGGTGGCGTTGGTCACCGAGGCGTATGTCACCTGGGCCGGCCAGTGCAGGTCCATCTGCACGGCAGTCAAGTCCTGCGACCAGTTGTTCATGCCCAAGTGCAGGTCATAGCCGCCATCCACCCGTTCGCCCTCGAGGGTCAGCGTGTTGGGCGCAAACGTCTCGCCACTGACTGCAACAGCCTTCATGCGCTGGGTGGGATCGTCGGTGTAGATGTTCATCGTGGTCGAGTATGACCCCTCGCGGTCGGTAGTGTGCCGCACGGTGAGGTTTGCGCTGCCGCCATTGTTGATGACCATTGGCAGATCCTCAACCACCTCATAGCCGTCGGCCAGAAACACCACCCTATCGATGGTGAGCGGCGTGCGGCCGGTGTTGCGGATGGTGTAGGTTGCTTGGGCGGCCTCGGTGACGGGTGTCACGCCCAGGTCGAGCGTGCTGGCACCGTTGAACTTGGGGGCATCGATGGTCACATATTCGCTGTAGCTGGCCGAGGTCATGTTCTCTTGGGTGGCATTGCTCAGCACCACGTCGGTGGGATTCAGACGGTAGCTGCCGCTGGTGCCGTTGAGTAGTACTCTGAAGGTGAGTGCCACGCCGTCCTCGCCGTCCCACGGGGTATTGGTCGGCGAGTAGAGGTATAGTGTGAGCTTGCGGCCGTCCAGGCTTGCGAATGCTGTGCTGCCGGTGGCGCGTGCGGCAGCGGTCACACTGCCTGCCACATAGTCGAGCTGCTGCGGCAGAGTGAACGTGCACTGCATGCCCACCAGCGGCTCCATGTTGTTGACTTTGAGCGCAACCTCGACCTCGGTGTTGGCTACCCCTTGGGCACGCTGCACACGCAGCTCGTTGACCGAGTAGGGGATGGCGTTGACAAAGAGTTTCCGCTTGCCGCTCATGGCATCCGACAGGATGGTCATCCACGACTTGACACCCGGGCTACGGTTGACGGGACGGTAGGTGACCGTGACATTCTGAGTACTGCCAGCCGCCACGACGATGGGCAGTTGGTCGACCGAGAAGTCGGTGTCATCAAACTGCACCTCGTTGATGGTGCAAGGCTCGTTGCCCGTGTTGCGCACCTGCACGTTGCGCGTGTAGGTGCCGCGGATGGGCACCCGGCCAAAGTCCACCTCGGTGGTGACTAGTGCCAGGTCGGGAGCCAGCACTGTCAACTGCCCTTGCTGTGAACTGCTGGCCACCTCATGCCCAGCGGCATCGCTGAGCATGACTTGCGGAGTCAGCGTGTAGGTACCGGGCTTCCTGGCGAGCAGCAACCTGACCGAGCACAACTCGCCCTGGTTGCTGTCCAGTGAGGTGAGCGACATGCTGTAGATGTAGACGTGCAGGTCGTTGCCCGCCATCGCAGCCGAGATGGCATGGCCATTGGCGCGGTCACCCATCGTGGCCGAGCCGTCGACCAGCGTGGCGGCTCCGGCCAGTGGAATGACAACCTCGGCCGCCGAGACGGCATCGTCGTTGAGCAGGCTTAGTGTCAGGGTCACCTCATCGCCCGGTTGCCCTTGAGCCGATGACACGCTCACCACGTTGCCCGCCCGCGCCAGCATGCTCATGCTCATGCATAACAAAATAAGCAATATCTTCTTCATAGTCTGTTGCTTTTCTATCTCACGCAGATTGCGCAGATTTTTTAATCATAAGACAACAATGCAGACAGTAGAATGTTGTTGTAGTTGTTTTCTTTTTCAATCTGCGTCATCTGCGTGAGTTAAGATCACTTGACCACGATTTTCTTGCCGTTGACGATGTAGATGCCGGGCTGCAGACGCTTGATGGCGGCGGTGCTGTCGGCCACCTTGCGGCCCATCAGGTCGTACACGCCACTACGGGCAGCCGTGTCGGCTGTGATGTCGCCAATCAGGGTGGGTACCTCGCCGTTGACCAGCAGAAGCTCGTTGCCGCGCGAGTCACTCAGCACCAGGTCGGTCAGCTCGGCACTGTTCAGGTCGAGCAGGGCCACCTTGCCAGCCGGGATGGTCTTGCCGCCCATCGAGTAACTCAACAGCATGCGGGTGGTCTCGTCGACCTGTATCCACATACGCTCCATCGGCTCCAGAGCCTCGAGTGTGCGTACCTGAGTGTCGGCTGCCGCCTTGACGGTCACCTGCACGCCACCCAGAGCCACCGGACTGTTGACATAGAGGATGCCGTCCTCGATGGTGTAGACCACGCTCTCGTCGGTCATTGCCATGGTGCCGGCCTCGGGATGTGCGATGATGTTGATCACGCCCACGATGTCCAGGATGTTGATGTTACCGTCCTCGTTGACGTCGGCCGCGTCGAAGATAAACGGCTGCGGGTCTTGCTGCGACAGATAGGCCACGATGCTCACCACATCGGCCACGTTGACGCTCATCGAACCGTTGGCGTCGCCCTTGATGCTCGTCAGCGGAGTGGCGGCCACCACATTGCTGATGTCATACTCCTTGAGGTCGGTCGACATCACCTTGTAGTAATAGTAATAGGTCTCGCCGGTGGTGACGCCGAAGTCGGTGTACTCGGTGTCCTCCACATCGATGATGGTCTCGTTGACGCGCACCTTATTGATGGTGTCATTATTTGCGTTAAGCTGGAAGCGGTAGACGTTGAAGCCCATTGCGTCCTCAAAGTCGTTGTGCTCGTTGTTCCACGTGAGCTTCACCTTGCCCAGCCCTGGCTCGGCGGCAAAGCCCGTAGCCATCGACCCGGCCGCCTGCACCAGCACGTTGAAGCGCCACCGCTCATCGGGGATGTCAAAGTGGTCATGGTCCTTGCCGCCCGTCACCACGATGCGGTTCAGGCCGTCAGCACTGAGTTTGCCATTTACATTGAGATAGGCAGTATATACACTAACACCATCTTTAACGCTCCACGAGCCCTCCTCATTGATTGGAATCTGCGTGTAGGGTTCATAGGTGCCCATGGTTATTGTTGGAGCAAAGTTGGTGTCCATATCGTCTCGGTTATAATATACCTCAAACTTGTGGCGACCCACGCCAAGCGGTGGCATCTCGTCAAAGTCGTCCTGGGCATCATAGCCATCTACCACAACTTTCCACACGATACCATGAGTTTCGCGGATGGGACGTGTCGGCATATTGCTCAAATCTACTGTTGTAAAGCAATCCACATTAGGATTCTGCGCATCATAGACATATGGGCGAATTATCGACTCTTTGCTTGTGCCCAGCCACGACGGCAACTCAGCATGGTCGGTTGTGATGCCACCATTTGTTCCAACAATGTAATCAATATAGAAGAATCTTTGACCATTATGATCGGTATAAGCACCACGGCCGCTATATATTATGTTACTACTTTTTAAAGTTTTATAACTCCAATTCAAGTTATCATGAATCTGATAAAAAGAGAAATTACTATATCTCAATTGTGGTTCAACATAAGAATGTCTGTTTTTTGGTATGACGGGCATGTTGTACATCTGTGGTGAAAGTCCACTCGGGGCGTAGTCACCGACGAACCCTATAGCGACTCGCAAGTTTCAAGTGGTGACGCTTGGGAGAGAAGAAGCGATAGCGAAATCGTGGCTTGA
>JAFUVK010000125.1 GCA_017477555.1 Muribaculaceae bacterium | reverse complement strand
TATGAAAAACACCGCGGGGTTAGCCTAGCGGCTGGGGGCGCGCAGCCCCCAATGAGCGTTTTCCCGATTGCAAACATAATATCTTTCGAACAAATAGCTTCTTCGAAGCATTTTAGCGTCTCCGACGCAATCGCTGAATAGAATACTTAGCTGCGTAACTGGTAGCGATTCTGCGTTTCCCCTCCCCTTTCTCAAAGGGGAGGGGAGGCTCGCTGGAACCAATCGGTGAATAGTCACTTTGGAGGGACAACAGGTATATAGTTCCCTTTATTTTTCCACTACGACGAGGAGCTGGCCGGCGCTGTGGGCGGTCATCTCGGGGGCTTGCTGGCTCTGCAGGGTGGCGATGCCGCTGGCAAAGGTGCCTGGCATGGTGGCAAAGGCGTCGTAGGTGAGCACATGGGTGCCCTTGGGCAGGTGGTCGATAAACAGGTGTGTGGCGCTGTCGCGGGTCTCGCGGTAGTAGCCGATGCCTTCTTGATAGCGGTAGCCGCTGAGTTTGTCGGCCGGCTCGAAGCACGATGCGCGCTCGTCGGTAATCTGCACGTAGTCCATGGCCTGGTCGCAGGTGATGACCAGGCGCACGCGCACCTTGTCGCCCACGCATATGGCAGCAGTGGTGGGCTGCTCGGCGGCGTCGAGGGCGACTATCTGCTTGGTGATGCTCGCCTCGCGGATGCTGGCGGCCAGCACGTCTTGCATGGGCTGGGTGTACTGCCAGTAGATGCCTCCCCAGGCGGGTGTGGCGGTGCCGGTGCGCTGGATGGCGATCTGGCTGCCGGCACGGGCGTCGATGTCGCGGCGAGTGTAGCCGACGAATGCGTCGAAGCGGTCGAGGGTCAGGGGTGTGCCGTCGACGGTGATGGTGGGCTGCTGGCCGCGTTCAATCCACTGGCTGCCGGTAGACAGGAGCGACTGTACGGCATCGGCCGCCAGGCTCGATCCGCCCCAGTCGGTGGTGCGCTTGCTCTGCAGCATCCATTTGCGTATCTGGTCCAGCTCCGGCTGGCGTGGGTCGGTCATGTTCATCGCACGCAGGATGACACTGGTGGCGGCCACCTGCGACGGGGTAAACCAACGCTCGGTGCGGTACTGGTCCCAGTACATGCCAATCTCGGGCTTGACCGAGGCGAACTGTCGCAGCGACTCGGCAATGCGGGCTGCTTCTTTGTGCTTGCCGCCGCGTTCGAGGGCCATGGCGTAGAACGCCTTGCTGGTGAGCGAGAGGTCGAGCTTGCCCCACTGCTTGGCCATCTTTTTGATGGTGTTGTTGTAGAGCTTGCGGGCGTTTTTGCTCATGGGCACATCGCTGAAGAGCGACCGCGTGTAGGCGTAGGTTGAAAAGATGGCCTTTTTGTTCTCCTTCTTCTTCGACTGGTCAACGGTCTCGTTGTCGTAGTAGGTGAGTGCGCGGTTTATCATCTGATCCAGACGGTCGTCGGCGGGTTGGTAGCCCAGCTGGCGCAGGTTGCCGATGATTTCGAGCACTTGGCCTGTAGCCCAGCGCGACGACTTGCAGCCCGGGTAGACATACCATGTGAAGCCGCCGTCGGACTGCTGCAGGGCGGCCAGCGCGGTGACCAGGCGGTCGTGCTCGGCACGGGCCTTGTCGGTGTCGAAGTAGTTGGCCAGCTGCTGCATCTGCAGGGTCTGCCGCTCGCTGGTGCGCAGCCAGGGCGATGCCACCAGTGTACCTATCTTGAGGTCGCTGTTGCGGTCCAGTGCCGAGACGAGCATCGAGTCGCGGGCGTTGTCCTGCCAGTAGCGGAAGGCCTCGGCGATGATGGGCTGGCTGTTGGCCACGCCGCGTGCCACATTCAGTGCATATAGGCTGTGGGCAATCGAGGTGGCGACATGGGTGTTGTCGCTGAAGATGCTGGGCAGGGCGGTCACGCACTGCCACACGGGGTTGTCGCTGTACTCGAGTGTGACGCGGGCGTCCTCGGGCACGTCGGGCATGGTGAAGGTGTACTGGCTCTGGCCAGCGTCGATGAAGAACGGGTTGGTCTCGATGATGGGCGAGATGGCGGTGAGCACGGGCAGCATCACCTGCTCGCCGTCACCGAAGTCGTCGCCCACGGCTCGCACGCGGAAGCCCACAAAGGGCACCGTGTCGGGCACGGTCCACGACATCATCAGTGGCTTGGTCTGCATCGACTCGAGGCTCTCGTTGAACGTCTTCTGGGCATAGACGACCTGGGTGCGCGGGTCGAACACCTCAATCAGCGCCTGGGTCTGGATGGCGTGGTCGCTGGCATTCTGCAGGTTGGCGGCCAGGCGGGCAACGTCGCCCTGGCGCACGAAGCGCGGCAGGCTCGAGCGGACCATGATGGGCTTCTGGGTGAGCACCTCGGCACGGAAGATGTTGCTGGCCAGACCGGTGGTGTAGCCGATGGCCTGAACGAGCCAGGTGGTGTTGAAGTTGGGTGCGTCGAAATCCAGTGTCACGTTGCCCTGTTCGTCGCTGGTGAGCAGGGGCTGCCACAGGGCGGTCTTGACGTCGCTCAAGCGCATCTCGACCTGCTCGAGCTTCTGCTGGTCGACGGCGGGCTGCTCGGCTGACTCCTCGCTGAGGGCATCGGGTGAGTCGATTTCGGCTGGAGCGACATCGGTCAGCATGGGGGAGCGACGTACCGCGCCGTTCAGCTCTGACTTGAGCAGTATGAGCTCGACAAATGGGTTGTCGCAGCCCTGCCAGAAGCGTCGCCCGTAGGTGTGGAGCGCCGGCGTGTTGTATTGCATGGCCTTGTTGTCGAGCGACTCGTCCTGCCAGCTGGTGCTCAGCGACATGCGCCCGGCCGTCTGGCTGCGGTTGGTGATCACGCTGTTGAAGCTGTAGTATCCTGGTGAGAACGACCAGGTGTTGTCGCTCAGTGAGTTCAGTGCCTTGTCGAACATCTCGAGCAGCACGGCGCCGTGTTGTGGCTTGCCGTTCTTGTCCTTGAGTGTCAGCTGCCACCGCTCGGCCTTGCCGGGCACCAGCTTGTCGCGGAAGCTGGTGGCACTGACCTTGAGGGTCTGCTGGCAGGCGGGAACCACCATCGAGATTTCTTTCTCGAAGTATTCGCTGTGGTGGAATGCTATGAACTTAATTTTCAGGACCTCGTCGACCCGGGCCGGCACGTGGAAGGTGAATTCCTGGAACCCAGACTTGTTGCGGTCAATCCAGCCCTCGCCCAGCATGCCGCTGCGCCCGGTGGCGATATAGTAGATGTGTGCCTCGGGTGTGCTGGTGCCGATGGTGACATGCGCCACGTTATTGTCGTCGATCGAGTAGCCGTCCGACGGGACCCATAGGGCCTGGTCAGCAATGGGAGCTTGGCCATCGGTCTTGCGGTAGAGGTTGATGGAGGCCACGGTGTAGCAGTCTTGGTCATCGGCCAGCATCACGCGCAGGTAGTAATGACCTGAGGGGATGTTTGTCAGGTCGAGCACGGGATTGTCGCTGGTGAGCGTGCCACGGATGGTGTCAATCTTTTCGCCGGTCAGCCGATAGATGAGTTGCAAGGGCTGGCTGGTGGTGTCGGTGGTGTGGACAATGAGTGGCAGCCGCATCGGAGCGATGTTGTGGTGGTCGATTGTACTGGGGTCGAGCCTGATCTCGCGCTTGTGGCCGATGTGGAAGCCGGCAGTGGCCTGCTGGCTCTCGCCAGTGGCGTCGGTCACCTGGGCATGAGCGATATAGTTGTAGAAGCATGAGCGGAAGCGGCTGCCGTTCAACTCGGTGAACAGGCTGTCGGGCATCGTCACTTGGAACTGTCCCTGGCTATCGGTGCGGACGATGGTGTCGGCCACGGCGAGGTCGCGTGGCATCGGCAGGCAGTAGCGCCACCAATGCCAGTCCCA
The DNA here is from genome assembly GCA_017477555.1 of Muribaculaceae bacterium. Taxonomy (GTDB): domain Bacteria; phylum Bacteroidota; class Bacteroidia; order Bacteroidales; family Muribaculaceae; genus Sodaliphilus. Next base: position 16,779 of record JAFUVK010000125.1, on the reverse strand, counting down.
GCTGCGCTTGGTGAGCTTGAGCTTGACTTCGGCGTCGGCTACGGGCATGCCGCTGTAGGTCTTTGCCAGGCCAGTCACGGTGATGGGCTGGCCGGGTTGGAAGGCCAGTTCGTCGTGCGGGAACTCGACATAGAATGTCGGGGTCTTGTACTCGCTCACCTCAAAGTCGGTCGAGCCCACACTGCCATTGCCATCATGGCGTAGGACGATGCTGTAGGTGCCCAACAGGCGGCCTTCGGGGATTACATACGATCCCTCGACACGACCAAAGTCGTCGGTGGTGGCAGTCTGCTCGTCGAGAACTCGGTGGTTGGCGTCATAGATGGTGACATTCACCTCCTCGCCGGCCAGGACCTGGCGGCTGTCGTATCCATGCTGGTAGACGATGGCGGCCCACTTGACACTCTCGCCGGGGCGATAGATACCCAGGTCGGTGTAGACGTTGGCCGTGGTGGCGCTGTAGCCTTTGGAGGCGTTAGGACGGAAGTTGGTCGAGGGCCCATACTGGTCATCGCCGCGGCTCACGGTGTAGCTCAAGTAGGAGCTCTTGAGATTGTTAGGTAGGTCAACCGAGCCGTCGCGGGCGGTCTTGACGCTCCAGTCTTTGTCGTCGATCGACACTGTGGCGCCCTCAATGGGCTGGCCTGTGGCATCGTCTACCACATAGATTCGCCTGATGCGTGTAATGGGCTTTTCACCTTTCTTGATGAGTTGTCGCGGCTCGGCCTCACTCACATTGAATGATGCCAGGTCGTAGATGTCGAGGGTCTTTTCTCGGATAACCTTGTCGGGGACAACGTCCTTGCCCTTATTTTTATAGATTGGAATGATGGTGTAGCGGCCGTAGGGTAGGGCGGCAAAGGTGACATCGCCCTTGCCCTCAAAAGGCACTGTGCCGTCGACATGCATCTGTTGCTCTGCCACTAATTTCAAGTCCTTGAGAGTGAGTGTTTTATTTTTCCATGCATCGGTGTAGATGTCGTCGGGCAGGCGATAGAGGCGAACACTCACGTCGTTGACGTTGCGCACATTGACCTTTACCTGGACTTGGGCCTTGTCGGCATGGGCCGAGAACTTGCTGTTGAGGTGCCCGGCAAAGTCAACGGTGGCCCACTTGCGCTCGATGTAGGTGATGCTGTTGCGGATGTCATTGGCATAGATTGACTTGGGGAACCGCTTGACGTACTGCTGGAAGGTGGCATAGTGCTTGTCGCCGCTCAGATAGCTCAAGGGTAAGCCGCCTTCGGGCACGTTGGCAAACTCCTCATAGACAGCCTGATATTCCTTCTGATAGGAACTCCAGTTGCCCAGTGGGGCGCACTTGGCAAACACGGTGGCCATGGCATTATCGGGCATGGCTGTCATCAGGTCGGCTTGGAGTTTCTTCTCCAGCTTGTCGCTAACCAGGTCTTGGCTTTGGTAGTTCAGGAAATGGTAGAGCGTAGGCACATACTTGGCCCCCAGGTCATTGCACTTGATGATGTCGTCATAGTCCTTGACCGAATGCTGCAGCAGCGCATCGCGGTCGCGCAACGACAGGTTGACCAGTGAGTCGATGGCCGCTGCAAACTGGTAGGAATCCCAATAGGCGTACTTGTCCTTGACTTTCTCGTTGTGGGCCATACGACTGGGGTTGCGGCGGTTGATGGGAGTGAAGTTGTCGGTGTAGTCGTGCATCACCCGTGCCTCCAGGTGATAGAGTAGCGCGCGGATGTCAGGTCGCTTCTCCTTGCGGGCCACACGATCGATGTCGTCGACAATCTCACTCATGTTCTCGATGGTGATGCTGCTCTTGGCCAGCGATGACCGCACCAGTGCGTCCACCAGCAGTTGGCCATTGCCCTTGCTCAGGGCGGTTTTCAAGTCGGCCTCGGCTTGCTTGGTCACATCTTGCGGGAAGTTGAAGTCGGGCACATTGTCTCGCGCCGGCACTGTCAGTCCGCACAAGAGCACCACTGTTAGGATGGCAAATAGTTTCTTCATAATCGTTAGTATTGTATGGTGAGTAGTTGTAATTTAAAATATATCTCGCAAATTTAATGAAATCCTTTTATTTAAAGCAGGCTTGTCTTGAAAATTTGCCTAATTTTAACATTTGGCGGATTGGGGACGGTTCTTTTTCCGCCACTTTTAACAATTCCTTTAACAGTTGGCGGAAAAAGAACCCAATCCGCCAGATTAGCGGACTTGCAGCAGGTGCCCGGCGCTGTGGGCGGCAATCTGCGGGGCATACTGGCACTGGACCGAGGCGATGCCGGCGCTGAAGATTCCGGTCTGAGTGACGTAGACGTCGTAGGTGATGACGTGCGTGCCTTTCTGCAGGTCGCTGAAGAAGAGACGCGTCTGTGCGTCCTTGGTCTCGTGGTAGTACCATGTGCGATCGGCCGAACGGTAGCCGCTCAACTTGTCCACCGGCTCGAAGCATGAGGCGCGCTCGTCGACGACGGTCACGAAGTCGAGGTCGCGGTTGCACTTGATGACCGTGCGCACTCGCACGCGGTCGCCCACATGGAACTCGCTGGCGGCGGTCAGCTTGCCGTCGGTGCCCACAATGCTGTAGTCCTTGCTGATGCTCAGTTCTTCGATGGCCACTTGCTTGATGTCGGTCATCTGTGCCTGGAACTGGCAGTAGACGGCTCCCCAGGCGGGGCTGTTGCCGCTGCGCTCAATGCGCACCTCTGCACCGGGCTGGGCGGCGATGGTCTTGCGGAAATAGCCCAGGTAAGCATCCATCTTGTCAGTTTTCAGTGGCTCGCCACCGATGGTGATACGGGCAGGCTCGTTGCGTTCGAGCCACTGGCTGCCTGTCGACAGTAGCGAGTAGACGGCGTCGGCTGCCAGGCTCGAGCTGCCCCAGTCGTTGGTCTGTTTCATGAGCAGCATCCACTTGCGCACACGGTCAATCTCGTCCTGGCGTGGGTCGCACTCGTTGAGTGCTTGCAGGATGGTGCTGGTCACCGCCACCTTGTCAAAGTAGCGCCACCCCACCTGCAGGTTGTCCCAATAGGTGCCCAAGGCGGGCTTTGAAATGGCAAACTGGCGTATCGACTCAGTGATGTCTCGTGCTGTCTTCTGATAGCCGTTGCGGTTCAGTGCCAGGGCGTAGAAGGCTTTTTCGCCCAGCGACAGACCCTTGCTCCAGTCCTTTGACATCTGCTTGAGGGCGTTGTCAAACAGCGACTGCACCTCGCGCTCCATCTTCACCGTCGGGAACAGCGATCGCACGTATACGAAGTGGCTGAATCCACTGTAGTCTTTTTTGTTTTTGCGCTCCTTGTATTGCTTGAGCGTCTCGCGGTCATAATACTTGAGAGCGCGGCTCATCATCTGGTCGACCTGGCTGTTGCCTTTCAGATAGCCCAGATGCTGGATTTCGCCCACCAGCTCAAGCACCTCGTGTGTTGTGTAGTACGACGACGAGCGGCAGCCAGGATAGCGGAACCAGGTGAAGCCACCGTCGCCCAGCTGCAAGTCAGCCAGTGAGTTGACGATGCGCATGCGCTCTTTGTCCATCTTGGGCGTGTCGAACAGTTCGTTCAGGCGCGACATGCGCAGGGTCTGGCGGTCGGCCTCACGCAGCCAGGGCGAGGCCAGCAGCGTGCCAATCTTTAGGTCTTGATTCTTGGCCAGCATTGACACCAGGGTCGAGTCTTGCTCGTTGGCTTTCCAGTAGTTGATGGCCTCACGCACCTGCGGTTGCGACTTGGCCACGCCTTGTGCTACCTCGAGGGCAAACAGGTTGTGTACCAGCGACGAGGCGGTTACGCAGTGGTCGTCGTAGATGGTGGGCAGGGCGGTCACGCAGTACCACATAGGATTGTCGCAATACTCCAGCGTGACGCGGGCATTGCGGGCCGACTGTGGCAACTGCAATGAGAATTGCGGTGTAGCGGCCTCGATGTAGAATGGTTGTGTCTCAATCACGGGCTGGATGGCCTCAAGCACTGGCACCATCATTTGCTCGCCATCGCCAAACTGGTCGTTGGCGGCCTTGACACGGAAGCCAACAAACGATGCCTCAATGGGTACCACCCACTGGATGCTTACAGCTTGCGAACCGTGTGCCGCAAGCGTGTGGCGGAAGTTCTGACTGGCATAAGTCTCGCCCGTGCGCGGGTCAAACAGCTCAATCATGGCATCCACGGCAGTGGCCTTGTCGGTGGCATTCTGCAGGTTGGCGCTCAGGGTCACCTGGTCGCCCTGGCGCACGAAGCGCGGAAGGCTCGACTTGACCATGATGGGTTTCTGGGTCACCACTTGCCGTTCCAGCCGGTCGCTGTACAGCTCTTTGTCGTAGCCGATGGCTTGCAAAATCCAGGTGGTGTTGAACTCTGGTGCCTCAAATTCGACACTCACATTGCCATCCTCGTCGCTGGTGAGCATGGGCCGCCACAGTGCCGTCTTGATGTCGGCCTCGCGCAGCTTGATGTCATCCAGCCGTTTCATGTTGCCTCCATCGGCATCCATCTTGGCTTCATCCATCGCCATCTCGGCATCGGCTGCCATTGGTGCCGCTCTACCGACAAGCACCTTTGACGCAGCGCCCAAAGTGGCATTGGATTGAGCCATGTCAAGGGTAGCCTCTTCTTCGACGACTGCCATCATCTCATATTGCACTCCGCCAGCCATTGCGCTCTTGTACAGGACGCGTCCGCGGCCCAGGAAGCCGAACAACTCCTGGCCGTAGGTGTAGAGCTCCGGCAGTTGATACCCTTTTTCCTTTGCACGTTCGGCAGACCAGTTGAGATAGGTGTTGTTGCTTCCGTCTAGCCTCATCCAGTTCCAGTTATACCAGTTGGGAGTGAGCTGCGGGATGCTCAGTTGCCAGTGGTTCTCGCTGATGTCATTGATGGCCTTGTCGGTCATCGCCAGCAGCATGGCGCCATGGCGGCTTGCTGAGTCCTTGTCTGTGAATCGGAAGGTCCACCGCTCGTTCTGTCCGGGCACCAGACGGTCGCGGAAGCTGGTCACATGCAAGTGCAGCGAGTGGTCAGCCTTGGGCGAGGTAAGGCGCACGTTGCGTGAGGTGACCTTTCCGTTATGAAAGCTCACCAGCTGTACAGCCAGGTAGTTGTCGTGGTCGGTGGGCACATCCAGCTTCAGGTCGTGCATGCCCGGGCTATAGTGTAGCCATCCTTGTTTCACCACACCCTTGCGGTCGCTGGCCACATAGTAGATGTGTGACTCCTGGGCACTGGTGCCCACCATAATGTGACCCACGTTATTGCTGTCCACGGTGTTGGCCTTGTCGTGCAGCCACAGTGTGCAGTCGCGCACAGGAGCCTGTTTGTCGGTCTTGCGATAGAGCGTGATGGTGGCTACGGCGTCGGCCTCTTCCTCGTCTTCATCGGCATCGAGGATGTGAACTTTAATGTGGTATTGCCCCGATGGTACCGCAGTGAGGTCTATCACAGGATGATTGCTATTGAGGTTACCTGTGGCAACCACATCCTCGTTATCAATGTCGCTCAACTCCCAGGTGCATACTACGGCGGTTTCCTCCTCGTTGGTGCTATGATATTCCAGCGGCAAGGTGATGGCCTTGTCGTTGACAAAGGTCAGTTCGCTGTTGGGTAGCGAAATGCCACGGCGCACACCCACAATGAAGGGATGGGTCGACTCTTGCGTCTCGCCCGCGCCATCGGTCACTTGTGCTTGCAGCGTGTAGTTGTATCGTGCCCAGCGGCATTTACCCTGGCTCTCGGTAAAGATTGAGTCAGGAAACTCGACCACAAATCGTCCCTCATTGTCGGTTGTGACAGTAGTGTCGCTGATGACCTCGCCTTGGTTGCGGGTGCTGTAGTCGCGCCACCACCACGACCACGATTTCTGGCGCAAGGTCAGCTTGACCTCGGCATTTGCCACGGGCATGCCGCTGTAGGTCTCGGCCTTACCCTCAATCTTGATGGGTTGCTTCAGCACATAGTTGGGCTTAGCGTCAGGGAATGAAACGAGGAAAGTCGGGGTCTTGTACTCGCTCACATTGATGTAATGCCAATCGGCATTTTTGCGGTATTCTCCACCATACTCTACGGCCATGGTCCACATGCCGTTCATGCGGTCGGTGGGCAGCTTGAACTTGCCCTCAAAGCGGCCGTAGTTGTCGGTCACACCGCTGATGGTGTCCACATCCTCGCCATTGGTGTCCATCAGTCGGATGCGGATGGGCTCGTTCTGCTTGATTTTACGGCTGTTATAGTCTTGGTAATACAATATGGCGGCTACCTTTACGGTCTCGCCGGGGCGATAGATGGAAAGGTCGGTGAAAACCTGCGCCGATACTGCGCTCCAATTGTCGTGGTCGATGCGGTTGTAACCCAACGAGTTGCTGTATCGGTCATTACCCCGGGTGGCACGAAACTCATCATCAATAATCGTGCTGGGGATGGTGACGCACCCGTCGCGGTCGGTGGTGGCGGTTAGGTGTTTGCCCGAGACTTTCACGCCAGGCATGGGTGCGCCGGTGCGGTTGTCCACGGCAAACAGGTGATTGTTGTTGCCAACAGTTGTGACGTAGAACAGCGCAATGTCACTCACAGTGAGCTTGTTATAGGTGCTAATGTTCTTGACTGTCTGGGGCTTTCCATCGGCGGCATAGCTGGGGACAATGATATAACTTCCATAGGGCAGTGGTGGGAGAGTGACCTTGTAATCCTCAATGCTGAATGGTACCAAGCCTTGCACATTCACAGTTTGACTTTGCACTAATGTCATCTGATTGATTGGAACATTATAGCGGCGAGTCAGTACTAATGTCTCCGGCATGCGATAGACTTGAAGCGTGATACGGTTGACATTTTGAACACGCATTTTGACTGTCACCGAGTCGCCACTGTGCAGGTTTTCAGGAAAATCTACGTTGACTTGTTTGCACTCGATGTTCTTGATCTTGTTCTGGATGGTGGGGGTATAATAGCCTTGCGGAAAGCGTGACACATAGTCCTTGTAGGCAGCATACATGTCGTCACCGTATGTGCTTGTTAGCGCCAGGCCGCTGTGCTCATTGTCCTTGAACTGCTCGTACAGTTTCTCGGCACTGTCATAATTACGCAGACTGGCATAGATATATGCAGGTACGTTGCCCTCGACACTTTGTTTCCACGATGAGCCAATCCTAGCTTTCCATTCGTTGTCATCTGTCATTTCCATCGCCTCCTGGCATAGGAACTGGTAGAGTGTTGGCACAAGTGTTGCACCTTGTTCGTCATAGGTGATGATGTCTTTAAACTCGGTGATAGGATGGCGTTTCAATTCATCTGGTTGGCTCAAGGCCTGTTGTAGCAGAGAATTAATTTTAGTGCTGAACTTGGCGTTGTCCCATGCCGTAAAGTCATTCTCATCGGCCTCATCGTTGGGATTCTCGCGGTCGTGCAGGCCGTAGCGTTCCATGTAGGCTCTGAACACTCGTGCCTCGAAGTAGCAGAGCAGTGCCCGATATTCGGGACGATTCTCAAGCTGGATGGTCGAGTCGATGCGACTGACAATGCTGGGCATATTCTCGTTCGAGATGCCACTCTGCGCTATCGAATAGCGCACGATGGCATCCACCACCAGCTTGCCGTCACCTCCTTTGAGTGATCGGTCCAGATCGGCCAGCGCGTTCTTTGACACATCTTGCGGATAGTTGAAGTCAACCACCTTCTTGTTTTTCGCTCCAAACAGCGACAACGGCAACAGTCCCATAATGACTACTATGATTAGTGATTTTAAATGCTTCATAACAATAACTCAATCAAGCAATTTTCGTGCCAATTTTTTTGCGCAGTGGGGACGGCTTTCTGCGCCAAGTGTTAAAGGAATTGTTAAAAGTGGCGGAAAGAGAACCGTCCCCAATCCGCCAGATGCAAAAAATGCTCACTGCAAGGTGAGCAAGTTATATAGTGTGGATTATCGTTTGCGGCCTCGCAGCATCGTTCTGGTGAATTTGTTCTCGGCCTGCTTGAGCAGAAACAGCTGCCGTTTGCTCAAAATCTTGGAGAATTTGTCGAAGTATTTGGCTTCGATTTCTCCCTCGCGAACCTTGGCTCTTGATAATGCTTCGGCAGCTTGGGCATATTCGCTGTCGGTGGGGGCTTTTTTCTTCTCGACGTTGGCCGCCAGTGCGCGTGCGTCGCGGTTGGTTGTGTAAATTTCACGCTCCATGGCTTCGTACAGTGGCATGAACTGCTCTTGCTGTGTGGGAGTGAGTCCCACCTCCTCGATAAGCATCTTATGCTTGGCTTCGAGCATCTCGTTGGCCCACTTCGAGCGGTCTTGTGCGCCGGCTGTGATTGTGGCCAGGATGATGAGGATAAATGCTATCGATTTCTTCATAAGCGTTTGCGTTTTTTACTTTGGCAACTCGGGTTCAACCTCATTGGCCATGTCGTTGTTGACGCTGTCCTCGTAGGTGAGGATGTCATAGTCGCTGGCCACACCACTCATGATCAGTTCGTCGGCATTGTTGTCCTGTGAGATGCCTGCAGCGATTTCATTCATGCGCATCGTCTGGTCGGTGGTGCCGTTGAAGTGGTTGAACACGTTCATCATAGCCCAGATGCCGGCGAATGTGGCGGCCATGTACAGATAAGGACGCACACGCACCCACATCGAGGGTTTCTCATCGACATTGGTTATCTGCACCTCGGGCAGCGAGTCGACGAGTTGCTGGTTGAATTGCTCAAAGAACCCTTCGGGCACCTTGAAGCCTGAATCTTTGCCCAGCTTGTCGAGTATTTGAGACTTTTCTGTTTTCATTGCATTGGTTTGACTAGCGTTGTTAACAAAGGTTTAATCATGCTCGGCAAAAAAAGCCTCGATTTTTTTCACTGCATGGTGATATGATGCCTTGAGCGCTCCCACCGACGTGTTCAGTATCTCTGACATTTCCTCATACTTCATTTCGTCGTAGTAGCGCATATTGAACACTAGCCGCTGCTTCTCGGGCAGTGTGGCGATGGCTTGTTGCAGCAGTACCTGGGCCTGGTCGCCGTCAAACCACTCGTCGCTCTCGAGCGATGCGGTCAGGAACGTGTCGTCGTCATCGAGCGAGATGTTGTTCTGCGCCTTTTTCTTATTAATGAAGGTGATGGACTCGTTGATGGCTATCTTATAGAGCCAGGTTGACAGCTTGGCGTCGCCACGAAAGTGGTCGATGCTCGTCCAGGCCTTGATGAACGTGTTCTGCAACACGTCGCTGGCATCGTCGTGGTCAATCACCATGCGGCGAATCTGCCAATAGAGGGTGCTTGAGTAGTGCTCAATCACTTGGCTAAAGGCAGCACGTGCAGTGTCTTGATGATGCAGCTGCTCGATGATGGCAGGTTCGTCGTAGGTGGTACGTGCCATGTGTTTAGATGTTTGTCTCGAAGAAACGGCCGTTAAGGTTGATGGTGATGGGGGCTGTCTCGTCGGCGGTGATGATGGTGCCGCTCACTGTTTGACCTTGGTCAGTAATATTCAGGTCGAGCGATTTGATTTTGTATTGCTCGCTAGAGTTGCCATGGGTGTCGTAGGAACTCTCAAAAGTCTTGGGCACGATATCTGCTCCGGTCAAGTGGTAGCCTGTGGCTGTGGGCTCGGCGTTGAGTCCATCAAAGCGTAGGCAGTAGACCGTACTGCCTGTCTCGGAGAACTGGAAGTTGAACAGATACAGGTCGCCCTTTGAACCGGCATTGTCTAGCATCAGGCCATAGTGGGACTTTTGTAAGGTGTAGTCGACCGGACTGTCGTTTTCGGTGCGGGTAATCTGGGTGACGGTGTGGGTGTAGTAGGGCTGCAGGGTCGAGTAGCAGTGAATGTTGCCATCCACGGTATATTCAATATAGGTGGGGCCTACCATGTTGATTTTGCCGCGCAGGTTGCTGATGGTGTGGCCACCCGAGGCCGAAGTGATTGCCGTGCTGGCAAAGGTGTAGGTGTAGGACTCGTCGCTGCATGGGGTCAGTGGCATAAACTGGGTGGTGAACTCCACAGTGGTGCTCTCGTTGAGCTTAAGTAATAGTTGTGCCTGCAAGGTTGTGGTGGCCTCGTTGCGCAGCACAAACTGGCAGGTAGCTTGCGAGAAGGTGGTTGTGTTGTCATCGGGGTTGACGGCACGGCTATATACGATTACCATCGATGTCGACTCGTTGTTGGGCTCATCGTTGTTGCAGGCGGTTAATAGCACCGTCAGTGCCAAGATGAGCATTGGAAATAATTTCTTCATAGAGCAAGAGTAATGTTTGTTGTCAATAGATGTTTCCAGTCACGGTCATGTCAGTACGGTTCACCTCAACCACACGCTGTTGCGTCTTGACCTCAGGGGTCTTTTGGATGGTGTCGGTCACGCGCTTGAGGCGTACCATGGTCCAGCTGCCGGTCATGGTGTTGTTTAGCACGTTAAGGTCGGCCTTGAGGTTGTCAAACCGCAGGAACAGGCTGTCGCCAAACTGTGTCGTAGGCGAGCCGGTGGAGTAGTCGAAACGGCTGTACTGTCCCTTCTCGGTCACCAGCTGGTCGGTGGCAATGTGATAGCCTGTGGCCGTAACGTTCATGGGCAAGCCTTCAAGGGCGATGTTCACATAGTTCATCACGTCTTTCTCGTGCAGCAGGTCACCTAATGTGATGTTGGCCGACTGACCGTCGGGATGCACACTGACCAGGCATTTGCCGTTGTTGGCCGTGTAGGTCGTCAGGTCGCTAAAGGTCATGTGGCTGGTCATTCTGTACAGCAGATCGCTGCTCGTGCCAATCACTTGTGTGGTGCCGTCGAGTAGAAAGCTCATGGTGGCAAAATAGTCGTTGCAGTCGATGGCCAGCACCAGATTGGTCACGCGGCTGTTGCTTGTGGTGGTGGTGCGGGCATTGTAGATGTTTTTGTCTGAATCGTAGGTCAGGGCCACATCGGTCAGGGCCAGCGAATGGACGTTGCCACCTACCGCAACCTTGAGGTTCAAGTCGGCCTTCTCGGTTTTGCGGTGGATGGTGACGTCGCACTGCTCAAGCGAGGCGGTGGGGGTAGTGCCATCGATGTGAAACAACTCAAAGGTACTGAACTGTATGTCGCGGTCACGCGGAATCACAGGCTCATCGTCGCCACAGCCCACAGCGGTCAGGACGAGTACGCCGGCCAAGAGGTATATAAGCTTTTTCATTACTAAAATTACGTTATTGTCAGAGTGCAAAATTAGTCTTTTTCTGAAATAATAACGTATGTGAGGGCCAAATAAAGTCAGCAGAAAGCTGTTTTTTAAATATATTTAATCGAAAATAACAAAAAATGAGCGATGGCACGCTGGCCATCGCCCATAAGTCATAAGATTATCGTTTCAGAATATTGTTATAGATACAAGCGGCCGTCGGAGATAAACTCGCCACCCATGCACTTGAAGCGGATTGAGTAGCTCTTGTTCACCACATTCACCTCAATCCTCAGGTCATCGATGGTGCTACGGTCGAAGGGAACCTCGACATTGCCCTGAAGATACTTGCCGGTGATGCCAGTACCCTCGACGACGTAGCCCGTTGCCGTGCCGCTGATGGTTACGTGCTCGTCATAGGGGACGCGAATGAGATTGAACTTGGGCGAACTGGCCTCGCCGATGCTGAACTGTACATTGTGCAGTGCCACATCGCCATCGTAGGCTCCATCTTCGTCCAGCTCGCAGTCAAAGGTGAAAAACGTCTCGGTTGTGGTGCCATAGTCCAAATTGTCATTGGCCAGGGCCGAAAGTATTTTTTCGGGATACACATACACCTTCGATGTGGCGCGGGGAGTCACTACATCGTAGGTCAAATAATAGGTGTTGAGCGAGAGGTTGGCATGTGCGCGGATATTGTTCACCTGATAGCCGTCCATCACGTCATAGCTGGTGCCGGTGAGTGTGTAGCGGTCACGGGCATCGTAGCTGATCTTCATGCCGTTGAACAGGAGGTTGACGGTGGGCATAGGTTTCACAAATTTTGTGTCCAGCACTTGCAGGCAAGCCGTGTCGGCCAGATAGTTAAGGTCGAAGCGCAGCTTGCTGCCGGCGTAGTCAAAGAAGTTGTCACCGGTCACGGTCTTGGTCATCAGGTCGGATGCTCCAAAAGTCAGTTTGTCTTCACGCACGGGAGAGTCATCGCCACACGAGGCTGCTCCCAGCATCATGGCTGCAAGGGCCATGAGGGTCATCATTTTTTTCATTGTCTTGTTATTTGTTGGTTAAGTTTATTCGTAATGTGGCTCCGATGCTGCAGCCCTGACCGCGTTGCAGGAACTCGTGGCCAATCGACACAAAATAGAATGTGCAGAATCGTGTGTCGGTCAGGTTGCGGCCCCACACTTGCAACGAGTAGTGCTTGCCTGCTAGGGTCGCGCTGGCTCCCAGCAGGGCATAGAACGGTTGGCGCAGCGAGTTGGACTCGTTCCAGTAGATGTCGCCGGCGGCGCGTACGTTGGCATCTAATGTCAGGTGCTGGACCCAGTCGCCGCCATTGAGTTCGAAGTGGTGGGTCACTTGGCCGAAAAGGGTGTTTCCCGGCGAGTAGGGGACATGCCGATTGCGGTAGTCGGATTTGCCGTCGTTGTACTCAACAAACCTGGCATCGGTCAATCCGTAACTCACGAGCATATCGCCTCCCGACCAGGGGTTGGCGTGGACTGACAACTCGCCGCCCCAGCTGCGGGTCCGGCCAGCATTGGTCATTACGCGACCAGTGGTCGTCCCGTCGGGAAAGATGGTCATCTGACGGTCGCGGCAGTCCATATAGTAAATGCTGGCATCGGCACTCAAACGCCTGTCCCAAGCTGTGCAGTGAAAGCTCAACTCATAGTTCCAGGCCTTTTCGGGACGATACCCCACTATCTGGTTCACGTCATAGTTGGCGCCGATGCCCATCATGCGCATGAGACGTTGCTGGAGCACGTCGCTGAACATCTGGGTGTTGTATCCGCCAGCTTTCGATCCTTTCGACACCGTGGCGGTGATGCTGGCCGGAAGCGATGTGGCCAGGTCGTAGGTTACGCTGAACCGGGGCAGCAGTTGCACATAGTCTTTCTTAAGTGTGCCTCGGTCATCGATATCGATGTCTTCATGTGCATAGACCGACCCGTCGGCCTTGCGCAGGGTGCTGTAGCCCGTCTGGGCATGGCTGTGATAGCGTAGCGTGGCGTGCTCATAGTCCAGACGAATCCCGGCGGCAAAGGTCAGGCGGCGCCAGCGATAGCTGGACTGGTGGTAAAGCGCGGCACCCCATGTGGGCATGGTGAACTGGCTGCCCAAGACAAACGACCGAGTGTCCCAGCTGATGGGATAGTTGGGCAGAGCCTCGTTGCGGTGCCCCTCGATGAGCTCGGCTATGCCGGTGTCCTTAAAGGTGACAGGAGCTTCCATGTTCATGTGGCGGTAGTAGCCAAAAGTACCCAATGTCCACTGGTAGGCGTTGCCTGTGTGGCTGCGTGCCACCACCTCTTGGGTCACGCCATGTTCATGGCGCGCTTGCGTCAGGGTGAAGTAGGGCAGGGGAGTGAAGTCCTGGTCCAGGGTCATGTTGTCGTTGATGTACTGGTAGCTGGTGATGCTCGACAGGCTGTAGCTGCGGTTGCGCTTCTGTATGGTCAGCCCTTGCAGGATGGCGGTGCGGCGATAGAAGCAGGTGTCGTTGTAGGCTATCCGGCCTGTCGGCACATATTCGTAGGGGTAACCGCCCTGTCGGCTCACCGACAGCGATAGCGTACCGGCCACATGCCAGCCGGCAGCAGGTATCCACTCCAGCTTGACGCGTCCCACACCCTGGTGCTCCCAGTCGGTCAGCCGTTGATTGTATTCGTTGCGGTGCGAGCCGTCGGTCGAGGTGTAGTAGGCCGTGGCTGCCACACCCAGACGGTCGCCGAACTTGTGATAGTGGCTTGCGCCAGCCTTCCAACTGTTGTGTGAGCCATACTCGCCCAGCAGGCGGGTGCCTTGGTAGTTGAGTGGCGACAGGGTGTAGATGTTCATCACGCCGGCCATGGTGTTGCGGCCATAAAGCAGACTTTGTGGACCGCGAAGCATCTCCATTCGTGCGATGTCGGGCAAGTCGAAGTCGTAGTTCTCCTTGCACAGCACAGGCACATTGTCGATGTTCAGACCCATCGCGGGCTGGTCGATGCGTGCCCCGATGCCGCGCACATAGATGGTCGAGGTCATCCTACTGCCATAGTCGGGAATGAACAGGTTTGGGACAAGCTGCGACATTGTTTTGCTGCCTGTCAGCGCATTCTGCTCCACCCGGCCGAGCGTAAGCGTAGTCATCGATGCTCCGTGCACCGATGCCACCGTTTGCTTGATGGCTGTTACTTCGATGTCATCAAGCCTCAGTGTGTCTGTCTGATTGTCATGTGATTGCCCCATGACATTGAGCCATGCCAGAGCCATCACAAGCCACTTCCATTTCATGCTGCAAAATTACTACCATTTCCCCGGACACCCAATCACCATTTCTAGTGATTTCTTGTGAATTTGGCACTTTGGGGACGGTTCTCTTTCCGCCAATTGTTAAATTAAATGTTAAAAACGGCGAAAAAAGAACCATCCCCCAAAAAATGCTACTTTTGTAGGGGTAAAACGGAGATGTTGTGGATAGTTTAAATAGATGACTCATTTTGAAGACATATTCCGCAAACATTATGGTTATTTGTTGGGCGTGGCTAATAATATGCTACACGACCCCGAGGAGAGCCGTGATGTGGTGAGCGAGACATTCGCCACGATGTGGGAGCAAGGTCGCGAACTTCGCCCCGACACCGCCCGGCAATATTTGGCAGTCTGTGTGCGCAACAGTTGCCTTAAACGCATCGCTCGACTGCAATTGCGTGAACGTGTGGCGCGTCTGTATCCCATTGAGTTATCTCTTTTTGCCACCGACATCGATCGCGAGGCCAGAGTACAGCAGATTGAGCAGGCGATAGAGACACAACTGGACGATTACACACGCACCATCTTCAAGATGTGTTATCTCGACAAAAAGGCCCACCGAGAAGTTGCCCAGTGTCTGGGCATTAGTATCAAGGCAGTGGATAAACGAATTGGAAAAGCCTTATGTATCCTTCGTGAAACATTAAATCCAAAACAACAATGAACAACATCATCTTGAATACGGATAGGGAGGAATTGGTGGCGAGACTCATTGACCGCCCCGAATCCTTCACTGACGAGGAACTGGAGCAAATCTTCGCCGATGGCGAGTGCCGCACCTTGTATGATACCGCCATACAGGTGATGCACAGTGTTGAGCCAGAGTTAGAAACAAACGTTGAAGCCGAGTGGAATCGTTTCTCCTTACAGCATAGCTATTACCTTCGACGTCAAAGAAATTGGTGGAAAGTTGCAGCTGTGGTGACGGTAGTGCTCATGAGCGGACTTGCTTATGCGACTATTCAGCACATGAAACAAGAAACATGGTTAGAGAAGGAAACAACCGAAAGTTTCGTTGGTGCCGATACGATGACCAAAACAACTGAGAATAAGCAGGACACAATGCAAGTGCAAACGTCTATTGCGCAACCAAGAACATTTGAAAACACAACACTTGATGTGCTGGTTGGGGTGCTGGCAGAACACTATGGCATGCGTGTGCAGGTGATGAACGACGGAGCCGGCCAGTTACGCCTTTACTACGAGTGGAATCCTGCCCTGAATATTGAGCAGGTTGTGGACCAACTGAACACTTTCGAGAAAGTAAACATTACTGTTAATGATGATACTCTGACAATCGAATAAAGCCATGAAACAACTTATTTTGATAATTGCCTCGCTGTGCGCTATCTTCACAACGAGTTCCCAACAACGTGTCACTTGCTCGTTCAACAATAAGTCATTGAGTAAATCACTGATAGAAATAAACAAGTTGTCAAATGACTACAAAATCAATTTTGTCTATAATGAGTTGGAGGATTTTACTGTCACCACGACAGTCCTGAACCTCACTATCCCTGAAGCGGTTCGCAGGGTTGTCGGTTTCTATCCTATGCGTGTTACCGAGCGAGACAGTGTCGTGTATGTCGAGTGTGTTCAGAAAGCGACTGCCAAGTTACGAGGGCTTGTGTTGGACGAGTCCGGACAACCGCTTTCTTTTGCAAATGTGGCTTTACTGTCGGTCACTGACTCCAGCTTGGTGGGCGGCGGTGTAGCCAACGAGGTAGGACGGTTTGTCATCCCTTGCGATGAGGCCGAGGTGATAGCTCGTTTCTCATTCGTGGGGTATGGCACTGTTTATCGTCGGACACACATCCGAAATATGGGAAAAATCGTTATGCAACCTGACAACAAAGTGCTGAAAGAAACCGTTGTTGAGGGGTCGCGATTTGTCCAGAAGGTTGACCGATATGTCATTATTCCTGACTCTATCCTGCTTGCCCATTGCACAGATGCAGTTGATGTGCTAAAGGGCTTGCAATTGCCTGGACTTGAAATTGATATGGCATTCAAGAGCTTGAGTGTCAATGGGCAGGAGATTGTTTATAAAATCAATGGCATTCCCAAGGAGCTTCGCGACATTCAGGCTATCCATCCTGACCAGATTTTGCGTGTTGAGTATAGTGATAATCCTGGCATACGTTATAGCGACCGCGGAGTGGGTGGATCGTTGAACTTTATTCTCAAGGAACGTCCTGAAGGAGGCACGCTGTATGAGCAAGCGATATATTGTCCGACAGCCGGAATGCATGACAATCATCTCAAAGGCAGTTATAACTATAAGAATTCACAATTCTCGCTTTCGCACTACTTTCAGCGGCGTGACTATAACAACGAGCAACACAACAACGAGGACACCTATATTGGCGGTGGAGATACCGTT
>JAFUVK010000124.1 GCA_017477555.1 Muribaculaceae bacterium | reverse complement strand
GCAAGTTTTGCCACATTTTTATAATTATTGCTGTATCGAACCTCCGCACCTCACCCCTCCCATTTGCAGCGAAAGGGGTAGGGGAAGTAGAGTAAATTTCTGATTCGCTAACTGATCTTTTGTCATGCACTCTATATTATGATTGCTCTTTCCTCTCATCAGACAAGGGAGAGAAATTCGCCACTGTTTATCGTAGATTTTTTTTGTTTTATTGGTAGAATATTTGTCTAATCGTTTTTTTTTTTTTATTTTTGTGGCGTAAAATCATTAAACTTATAACAAAAAGGCGATTATGAGAAAATATTTCCTTTTTTACGCGGCCATGCTGGGAATGGCCGCGATGGCTCAGACACCGCAGGTCATGGGCGATGTGACCGGCGACGGCAAGGTCGACATCGCCGATGTCAACGCAGTGATCAACGTTATGCTGGGCAAGGTGGCTAGTGATGCACTGGTGACCGCGAGCGATGTGACCGGCGAAGGCCAGGTCGACATTGCCGATGTCAACATGGTGATTAACATCATGTTGGGTAAGGTGCAGTCCGGCGATGTGTTTGCCCGTCTCGAAGCCGACATGGTCACCATCGAGGGAGGCACATTCGACATGGGCACTCCCGGCGGTGTCGCACCTTACAGCCACGCTTGGGAGCGTCCTGTGCATTCGGTCACCTTGCCTGCATTCAGGGTGTGCCGCTATGAGGTCACGCAAGAGCTTTGGCAAGCCGTGATGGGTGGCAATCCGTCGGCTTTTGAGGGCGAGCGGCGTCCTGTCGAGATGGTCAGTTGGGCCGATGCCCAGACGTTTGTCCAGAAGTTGGCCGAGAAGACGGGCAAGCCCTATCGCCTGCTCACCGAGGCCGAGTGGGAGTATGCCGCCCGCGGTGGGCAGCACCAGTCGGTAACACTCTATGCCGGGGGCGATGACTTGGCCCGTGTGGCTTGGACTGCCGCCAATGCTGGTGGTGAGACCCACCCAGTGGGGCAGTTGCAGCCCAATTCGCTGGGCCTGTATGACATGAGCGGCAATGTGCTGGAGTGGGTTCAGGACACACATGCCGACACTTATGCCGTGTGGCCCGCCGCCAATGTGTGGCAGGTCGAGGGAGGCGACCCGGTGGTGCGTGGCGGATCATGGCGCTGGGGCAGCAACTACTGCCGCACAACATGGCGCGGCTACTTTCCGGCCACTACGGCCAATAGTTATCTGGGCTTGCGCCTGGGCAGTGACATCAACCCTTATAATTGATTCCAGTCATGAAGAAGATAATTACCCTCAGCATCATGTTGGCCGCACTCACAGTGCAGGCTCAGCAAGCAATAGTCACAAGCAAGGTGTCGCGCGGCGTGATGGACATCTGCCAAAGTGTGAATGGCGCGCGTAACGGTGCCAAAGCACCTGCCACTCGCAACTTCCAGGCATTGCTCACGTTTACCGACAGCAACCAGTCGCCCGACATCCTGGCGGCCTATGGGTGCCGTGTCATCGACCATGTGGGTCGCATCCACATTGTCGACATCCCCATCGACCGTGTGGCCGACCTGTCGCAAGACCCGCGCATCGAGCGCATCGAGGCCGAGCGCATGCCGCGCCCGGCCATGGACCGTACGCCTGGCATTATCAACGCTACACCCGTCTATGTGGGGCAGAATCTGCCACAGGCTTTCAAGGGCCGTGGCGTGGCAGCTGGGGTGTTTGACAGCAGTTTTGACTTTACCCATCCCGCATTTGTCGATGCTGATGGAAATTTGCGTGTCAAGTATTACTACGACTTCCATTGGCCCAACGCCGATGGCACGCTGGGCCATGCGCTGGAGACAACCGAAGAGATTGCCGCCTATGGGCACTCGCAGTACACCTATTTAGGCACTCATGGCACCCATGTGATGGGCACTATGGCAGGCTCGCCCGTGCAGGGCAAGTATCCCGGCATGGCTCCCGAGAGCGACATCTATGTGGCTGACTTCAACTCCACACGCGACGAGTTTGAGAACCCCGATGCGTTGACCTCGGCCACTGCCGTGCTGGGCTTCAAGTACATCTTTGACCGTGCGGCGGCCGATGGGAAGCCTTGCGTCATCAACTTCAGCAGCTGCGAGAGTCTCACCCTCACCAGGCAGCGGTTGCTCGAGGGCGAGGCGTTGCTGCAGTTGGTGGGCCCGGGACGCATCATTGTTGGCGGGGCCGGCAATGAGGGCAACAGCATGTGTCGCATGGAGAAATCCGAAGGTGACCGACTGGCCGGTGTGGGCATCGTCCACGGCATTGGCGGTGGCGGCACCATCGACATGGATATTGTCACCCCGGTCAACCAGCGCGTGCAGTTTGACTTCCTGGGCTATAAGCTCATGGGTGGCGGCATCCAGGGCACGTTGGCATTTGACACCGACAGCGTCGACGCGCTGCAGGGCGACACCCTGTGGCTGTCCACAACCATCAGTCTGGGCGATGTCAAGCTGGCCATCACGCGCAGCGACCTGCAAGATGAGCGCGGCACAGTCTTTCACGTCGATGGCAAGATGCCCGACATATTCTATCTGCTGCTGTGCGGCGCGCTGTGCTCGGTCACCGGCGACGGGCCGGCATGGGCCTACAGCGACCTCTTCCTCTGCCCGATGGTCAATGTTGTGGGGTCCAGCGTCTATGATGATGCTCAGCCCGGCAGCACGGTCTCGTGGCCGGCCACGCTCGATGGTGTCATCAGCGTCGGTGCCACGGGTTACAAGTCGACGTTCACCAACATCAATGGCGAGACCAATGCCGACATGGTTGGCTATGCGCCCGATCAGGTGGGTCAAATCACCAAATTCTCATCGCAAGGCCCCACGTTTGACGGTCGCATCAAGCCCACGGTCGTGGCACCGGGCCTGAACATCAATGCAGCCTACAACTCATTTGCCAATTTCGAGGAGTCTCGTAAGTCGCTGGTCGACAAAGTCAATGTCGGTGGCAAGGACTATTACTTTATGGCTCAGTCGGGCACATCGATGTCAACGCCGGTGGTGGCTGGCGCTATCGCGCTGTGGCTCGAGGCCGACCCCACGCTCACGGCCGAGCGCATCGAGGAGGTGCTGGCACACACCTGCACCAAGCCCGATGCCTCAATGACTTACCCCAACAACACTTACGGCTATGGCCAGATAGATGTCTACAAGGGCCTGCTCTACATCTTGGGCGCGATGGACAATATTCCCGGTCTGTCAACGCACCAGCCTCAGCAAGCACACATTGACGTGCGTGGCAACCGACTGCATGTCGACATGGAGGGTGATGTCGCTGGCGAGGTCTCTGTCTACAGCACCGATGGCCAGCGAGTGCTGGCAGCAATGCTCGACCACACAGGCACGCTCGACTTGTCATCGCTCTTGCCCGGTCAGGTCTATGCCGTGCAGCTCGACACTGCCGACCCTATGACCACAGGCTCGACCCTGATACGGCTATAACCACAAATCTCCATCCAATAATGAAACTTAAATACTTGCCATTCATTGTTTTGGGCGGGGCTTTGTGCGGTTTTGACGGCCAGGCGCAAGTTGTCATCAACGAGCTGATGCAGTCCAACATCGACTGCTTGTGGGATGATTCAGGGCAGTTTCCTGACTCGTGGGTCGAGCTATATAATGCCGGCGACCAGCGCATTACGCTAGGAGCTTACCGGTTGGGCTTGACTCCCGATCCCAGCCAGGCTTGGGCCTTGCCCAATGTGCAAATCACAGCTCACGGCACCACTGTGCTCTATTGCGACGAGGAGAACGACGGGCGGCATGCCCCATTCCGTCTCGAGTCGGGCAAGGGTGGGGCGCTCTATCTGTTCAAAGATGGTCAAGTCATTGATCAGGTGGTGAACCTGGCCAAGCAGCCGGCACCCAACATCGCTTATGGCCGTGTCACCGACGGGGCCACTGAGTGGGGCTATCAAGCCACGCCCACGCCTGGTCAGCCCAACTGTGGGCGTCTGCTCAGCACGGTGCTGGGCCATCCGGTGTTCAGTCGACGGGGGTGTGTGCTCTCGACCGGCGAGACCATCACGCTCATGCTCAGTTTGCCCGACGGCTCGCCCGAGGGAACACAGATTCGCTACACACTGGACGGCAGTGAACCGACGGCAACTAGTGCGGTCTATGGCGAGCCTCTGACGTTCGACACCACCACGCTGGTGCGTGCTGTGCTGATGTGCGACGGCTACCTGTCGCCGCGCAGCACCACCCACTCCTACATTATGCTCGGGCGCAACCAGACGTTGCCCGTGGTGTCGCTGGTCACCGACGATGCCTATATCTGGGGCGAAAGCCGCGGCATCCTGGCTGGCGGCGAGATTGAGTGGACCCCCAGCGGAAACCTCAGGGTCCCCAACTTCTACTACCCCTGGCGGCGACCGGTCAACATCGAGTACTTCCCTGAGAATGCGGCACCCAGTGTCATCAACCAGCTGGGCGAAACGCGCGTCATGGGGCAGTCGTCGCGTTTCTTCTCCATCAAGTCGCTCGTGGTCTATGCCAACAAGCGCTTCGGCACCAAGCGCATGCGCTATGAATTCTTCCCCCGGCAGAAGCCCAGCAAGACTGAGTTTAAGTCGCTCGTGTTGCGCAACGGGGGCAACGATTTCAAGTCGCTCTATATGCGCGATGCCATCATCCAGCGCACCATGGGCATGAATGCCGACATCGACTGGCAGGCGTGGCAGCCGGCCATGGTGTTCATCAACGGCAAGTACTATGGCATGCTCAACGTGCGCGAGCGCAGCAACGACCACAACATCGAGACTAACTATGGCAGTGCCGTAGCCGACAGTATCGACATGGTCGAGTATTGGGGTAAAGAAATCAAGGCGGGCAACCCCCAGCATTGGGAGGACTTCAAGGCATTCTATAGCCAGGGTGGGCACTCGGTTGCCGACTATGCCCAGCGCATCGACCTGACCGAGTTCAACAACATCATGGCCATGAACTTCTACTTCAACAACTACGACTTCCCGGGCAACAACTGCATGTGGTGGCGACCCACGCAGCAGGGCGGACGCTGGCGCATCATCGCCAAGGACTGCGACTTCGGGCTGGGATTGGACGATATCGGCTATGACTTCCCCATCTTCGAGTGGTTCTACAATCCCGGCTATGCCTTGCAGCATGGCATCAACCTGGGGGCGCAAGGCTCCAATGAGTGGGACTACACCATTCTGTTCCGCAACATGATGAAGAACGATGAGTACAAGCGTCAGTTCACCGACCTGATGGCCATCTACATGGGTGACTTCCTCAACGCACGCGGCACCCACGCCGTGTGGGACCCCATGTATGTCATGGTCAAGGACGAGATTCCCCACTATCAGGCGGCCATCCCCAACTATTGGGAGGTGAGCAACTACGCCGGAGCCATGGCCTTTGCCAATCAGTGGCTCGATGGGCGCGCCAATTTCATGTACGACCACTTGGCGCAGTTCTACAGCTTGGGGAAGCCCATCCCGCTCACTGTCAATGTTGACCTGCCCGAAGCCCAGCAACAGGCCATCGACGTGAGCATCAACGATGTGCCGCTGCGCTATCACTGCTTCGACGGCAAGATGTTTGCTAAGCGCGATGTGGTGGTGAGCGCTCAGTCGGCCAGCCTCGACATCACAGGCTGGCGCGTGGTCACAACGCTGGCCAGTGGCGGGCAGTCCACGTCCACTGTCAGTGGACGGGAATATGCCTTTGTGATGCCCACCGGGGGCGCTGTGCAGCTCAATGCCATCATCGCAGGCGAGGTCACCGGCGACCTCAACCACGACGGCAAGGTCGACATTGCCGATGTCAACATCGCCATCAATGTCATGCTGGGGCTTGACACACAAGCCGATGCCGATGTCTCCGGCGACGGCACAGTCGACATCGCCGATGTCAACGCAATTATTAATATACTGCTAGGTAAGGCAGTTGTTGGTTATTAGTTGTTACAGCTAAAAACTAAAAACTAGAGGCTAAAAACTAAATTGATTATGAGAACATTACTGTTATTGACGTTGCTGTTGGGCATCGTGGCGGCGCATGCTCAGAGTGAGCTTCGGCTGCTCGAGGCCACCGATCGTATGGAAATCTATGCTAAGCAGGGTGGGGGATTTGTCATCCTCGACACCGACACGGCCGAGCCTCGTGTGTTGGCCTATTCGCGCACTGCACCGCTTGACCTGCAGTCGGGAAACCCGGGGCTGCAGTGGTGGCTCGGCGCCGTGCGGCGTGTGGGGGCTCGTCAGGCCCCGACCACGCCACCCGATACCACCCGATTTGCCGCACGAATCGACTCGCTCATTACCACCCTGTGGGGGCAAGAAGCACCCTTCAACGCTTGGTGCCCCACCGCCGAGGGCGACATTTGCGAGGACTATTCGCCCGACGTGGCGCACTGCGACGTGGGTTGTGTGGCTACTGCTGTGGCACAGATTGTGAACTACTATCGCTATCCTCGCCAGGCCAGTGGAGAGTATGACTTCTTCATTGGCGACCAAGCGGCTCACACGGCATTCAGTTCCACCTTTGACTGGGACAATATGCTCGACTACTACAAGAACGGCTACAACGAGGCGCAAGGGTGCGCGGTGGCCCAGCTCAGTTATCATTGCGGACTCATCAGCATGATGAACTATGGCACCAATGCCAGCGGGTCGTCCAACCAGAATGCCATCTACGGCTTGATCAACCACTTTGGGTATAGCGACCAGTTGCACTATGTGGTGCGCACCGACTACAGCGAGCCGCAGTGGATGGAGATGATTTACACCGAGTTGAATGCTGGGCGGCCCATCCTCTACACCGGTGTCCAGGTCGACTTTGTGCAAGGCATTGTTGGTGGACATTCGTTCATCATCGACGGCTATGATGAGAATGGCTTGGTGCATGTCAACTGGGGATGGGAGGGAAAGGCCAACGGATACTATGACGTGGCGTTGCTCGACCCGCTCATCTTTGAGCTCAACGACTACCAGGACATGGTGCTGGGCTTCGTGCCGGCTGTAACTGTCGTCACCGGCGATGTGACGGGCGACGGCGTGGTCGATATTGCCGATGTCAACGCGGTGATCAACGTCATGCTGGGCAAGGCCGCAAGCGGCGGGTCGGTGACCGCGAGTGATGTGACCGGCGACGGCCAGGTCGACATTGCCGATGTCAACGCCGTGATCAACGTCATGCTGGGCAAGTAGTGAATAAGTTTATTGTTAAAAGTTTAAAGTTAATAGTTAGATGCAAGAAGCCACAAAAGCATAAGATAATCTTAGCTGCGCCTCAGTATAGCATGAGCAAGTTCCCGCTCCACCGATGGATGTGGGCTAAAATCTGCATGAGACACCAATTGCTGGGGTCAGATTGCGGATTTTTTGCTATTTTTGCAGGTGTCTAACACCCCATGTCGTGGGATAATGGCCGATAATACTCACTAAACCAATTAAATACCAAAACCAAAGTTCATGAAGAGAAACAAGACATCCATCATGATGGCACTTGCCGCGTTGCTGATGGGAGGCCATGCAGCCGCTCAATCGTCCGACGCGCAGTTGCCCGAGTTTATCGCTAACCTTGTCTATGAGACCGACATCAACAACAGTCTGGACAACCTGCGTGGCATCTACAAGTTCAAGCCCGCCCAGACCATCCAGCTCGACACGGTCTACGTCAGCACGATGATGAACGCCAACGGCGGAGGCGTGTTCCGCAACGACTTGTTCCAGTTTATCAACTATTATGATCCGGGCAGTTATATGCCCGTGCAGTGCGCCATCTATGAGTGCTACTTTGCGGCCGATGGCACGGTGCACTGGGACCGCGACGACCTGCGATATGGTGTCGAGGTGCCTGAGGAGCTGGCTGCCGTCAATGGCATGCTCATCGAGGACCCGGCTTCGGGTGAACTCTATGGCATCTACGAGGCCAACTATGGCTACAGCTCGATGCTGGCGCGTGTCGACATCGACAACCTGACGCGCGAGGACATCGGTGAACTGGAGCAGTACTACATGTGCATCGCCTGCGACTATCAGGGCAACCTATATGGAATCGATGACTATGGCGTGCTATACCAGATCGACAAGCAGACTGGTGAGGAAACCGAGGTCGGTGACACTGGTGTATGGCCTGATAATGTGGATCAGAGCATGTGCTTTGACCCTGCGACCGGTCACCTGTGGTGGGCTACAACCACCGATGGCGAGGCTGTGCTCTATGAGGTTGACGTGGAGAACGCTCAGGCTACACAGCGTGGTACATTCCCCTGGCAGGAGCGTTTCTTTGCTCTGTCTATTGCCAAGAAATCTGCTGCACTGGCCGCACCATCGGCAGTGACTGACCTCTCGGCAGTCTTTGCCGAAGGCTCCAATGCGGGAACTGTGACGTTCACCATGCCGTCGACCAGCATCGACGGACAGCCGCTGACGGGCGACCTCAACTACTATGTCTATGCCAATGGCGAGAAGATTGTCGAGAAGACGGCAGCGGCAGGCAGCGATGTCACCGAGCAGGTCACCGTGCCCAGCGGCAACACCCGCTTCCGCGTCTATGCCGCCAACGAGGCCGGCCAGGGCGAGGATGCCACGCTGACGTTGTGGATTGGCTATGACGTGCCGGCTGCTCCGCAGAGCGTGCTGTTTGACATCGATGCCGAGGGCAAGGCCACTGTCACCTGGGATGCGGTCACCGCAAGCCTCAATGGTGGATACTTCGATGCCGACAACGTCACCTATGAGGTGGTGTGCTATGTCGACGGCGAGGAACATGATGCGCCAGTCGCCCGGCGTGTGATGGGCAGTGCATCAGCCACCACCCGTGTGCAGTATGACCTGAGCAGCATTGCCGAGCGCAAGCCGTGCCACTTCGGGGTGAAGGCTATCAATGGCGACCAGGCCAGCGCCGAGACACTCTCAAACAACGCCGCCACCGGTGCTCCTCTTGAGGTCCCGTTCCGTGAGGACTTCGATGCCCAGCAGGGCGCAAGCCTCTACACGGTGCTTGACATCAACCGCGATGGCTACACCTGGCAGTGGACAGGAGAGCAGTTTGGTACTTATGTCTATAAGTATAATGCCGATGAGGATGCCGATGACTGGTTCATCACTCCGCTTGTTCAGTTGCAGGCTGGGGTGAGCTACACATTCTTCTTTGATGCTCGCCCCATGGGCAGGGAATATCCCGAGGTGTTGCGTGCCTTCTATGGCCAGGGCATGAAAACGGATGCTTATCTGCCGCTCTGCGAGGAAACGGTCATTGATACCGACACCGAGTTCTCGTTGCCCTTCACCCCCGAGACCAGTGGAGCCTATCGCATGGCTATCCATGTGACCAGTCCCTCTAATCGTCTGAACCTGGTGCTTGATTATATCGGAGTAGTTGGCAATGATGTGGTGGGTATAGAAACCATTGATGCCACTGAGCAACCGACGTCTTGCGAGGTCTACACCATTGATGGCCGTCGTGTCATTGGGGCAGACCGGCATGGCGTGTTCATTGTGCGCAAGGGCGGAAAGGCCTTCAAGGTTCTCAAATAATTGGGTCTAGACAGGTTCCTGTTACCACATGATTCTCAGGTCACGCATGGCATTCTTGTCTTGTGTGACCTGAGTTTTATTGAGTCTCCCTATATGCTGAGCCATGCGGTGTGCATATCGAACCGATACTGAAAAATAGTGGTTTGAACCTAAAATTAACCAAGACTCATTGTTTTGTGAGATTTTATTGCTAACTTTGTGCCATGAACTGAATGATACATTTAAGATTATTGTTATGAAGAGATTATTATTTTATTGTTTGATTACGTTCTGCCTCTCAAGTGTGGCGCGGGCTACTTCCGTGGGTGACGTGACGGGCGATGGCCAGGTGGACATCGCCGACGTGAACGCGGTGATCAACGCGATGCTGGGCAAGGCGGCGAGCGCCGAGCAGCAGGCCGCTAGCGACGTGACGGGCGATGGTCTGGTGGACATCGCCGATGTGAACGCCGTGATCAATGCGATGCTGGGCAAGGTGCAGCCCCTAGACGCGCTGGCACAGCTGGAGGCCGACATGGTGCGCGTGGAGGGCGGCACGTTCGACATGGGCACGCCTGCCGATGCGGCCGCGCCCTGTGCGCACGCCTGGGAGCGCCCGGTGCATCAGGTGACGTTGCCGTCGTTCATGGTGTGCAAGCACGAGGTGACTCAGGCATTGTGGCAGGCGGTGATGGGCAGCAATCCGTCGACATTCAGGGGCGAGCGTCGCCCGGTCGAGACGGTGAGCTGGCATGATGCGCAGATGTTCGTCCAGCGCCTGGTCGAGAAGACGGGCAAGCCTTATCGCCTGCTCACCGAGGCCGAGTGGGAGTATGCCGCGCGCGGTGGTGCCCACCACAGCGATGCGCTCTATGCCGGAGGCGATGACCTGGCTCAAGTGGCGTGGTACAGTGCCAATGCGGCGGGCGAGACGCACCCCGTGGGGCAGCTGCAGCCCAATGCGCTGGGCCTGTATGACATGAGCGGAAATGTGCTGGAGTGGGTCGAGGACACGCATGCCGACGTCTATGCCGCATGGCCTGCGGCCAACCAGTATGTGGTCGAGGGGCGTGACCCGGTGGTGCGCGGCGGCTCGTGGCGATGGGGCGGCAACTATTGTCGCGTGGGTTATCGCGGTTATTTTCCCGCCACAGCGAGCAACAGTTATCTTGGTTTGCGCCTGGCATGTGACATGACCCCCCTCGATTGATTGAGAATTGTAACTTTAAGGCATGCAGATTTAGCAGATTAGGCAGATAACATATGTCCACGGATTGCTGCGCGCGTTGCGCTTGCCCTTCGGGCTCCCATTCGGTCGCGAGCACTTCGTGGTTACAAAGATTAAAATGATTATAAAGTGGTTATCACAGAACTTTTGTTTTTTTTGTCTTTATTGTCTTAAATAAAAAGTGTCTGCGAAATCTGCGTGATCTGCATGAGATAAATTGTGAATTGAAAATCATGAAGAAGCTAGCAATCTATATCAGTTTGTTGCTTGCGGCATTGACCATGTCGGCGCAGCAGCAAATCAATAATCATAAAGTGTCGCGTGGCGTGTTGGATATATGCCACCGTAATGCAATGACTTTAAAGTCTGCCATGCCACAGGCCGACCGCCATTTCTTGGCTCTGTTGACCTTTGTCGACCCGGCGCAGTCGCCCGATGTGCTCAAGGCCTACGGGTGCCGTGTGGTCGATCATGTGGGACGCATCCACATCGTTGACATCCCGGTGGCCGAGGTCGCAGCCCTGTCGAGCGACCCACGCATCGAGCGCATCGAGGCCGAGCGCATGCCGCGTCCTGCCATGGACATCACCCCCGGGCAAGTCAACGCTACCCAAGTCTATACGGGCGTGGGACTGCCACAAGCCTTCAGAGGGCGTGGCGTGGTCTCGGGCGTGTTTGACTCGGGGTTTGATGTCACCCATCCCGCATTCTGGGATGCCGATGGCAATCTGCGCGTCAAGTACTATTACGACTTCTATTGGCCCAACGCCGACGGCACGCGTGGTCATGCGCTGGAGACCCCCGAAGACATCGCGGCATACGCGCACTCGCAGTACACGAGTTCCAGTGTGCACGGCACCCATGTGATGGGCACCATGGCCGGTGCCCCGGTGCAGGGCAAGTATCCGGGCATGGCTCCCGAGAGTGATATCTACATCGCTGACTTCAAGTCGGTGCGCAGCGAGTTTGAGAACCCTGACGAGGAGACCTCGGCACTGGTGGTGCTGGGTTTCAAGTATCTGTTTGACCGCGCGGCGGCGCAAGACCGGCCATGTGTGGTCAACTTCAGCAGTTGCGAGAGCCTGACATTGACGCGCCAGCGCACGCTCGAGGGCGAGGCGTTGCAGCAATTGGTGGGGCCAGGGCGCATCATCGTCGCGGCGGCAGGCAACGACGGCTTCCGTTCGGCCCACATGGCCAAGGGCGAGGATGAGTATCAGGCTGGTGTAGGACTGATTAACGGTGTGGGCAGCGGCGAGGTGCTCGACATGGACATCGTCACGCCCGTCAACCAGCGGGTGCGCTTTGACTTCTTCGGCATGAAGTTGCTCGGAGGCGGTATCGAGGGCACCATCATCTTCAACACCGACAGTATCGACTCGCTGCAAGGCGACACCTGTCTGTTGACCACGCAAGTGTCGCTGGGCGAGATTAGTCTAAAGATTTACAAGAGCGACTATCAGGACAACCGCGGCTCGGTCTATCACATAGATGGGCACATGCCCAACATTGCCTATCTGCTGCTGTGTGGGGGCGCATGCCTGCTCACGGGTGACGGTCCTGCATGGATGTACAGCGACCTGTTCCTGAGCCCGTTCACCAACATTGTCGGTTCGGCGACCTATAGCCATGCCGCACCGGGCTACTCTGTATCGTGGCCGGCCACCCTCGATGGCATCATCAGTGTGGGTGCCACGGGTTACAAGAACACATTCCGCAACATCGACGGGCAGACCAACTCCGATATGCTCAGTTTCGCTCCTGACCAGGAGGGGCACATCACGGTGTTCTCGTCACGTGGTCCCACCTTCGATGGACGCATCAAGCCCACCGTTGTGGCTCCCGGACTGAACATCAACGCGGCCTACAACTCATTCTCGTCGAGTGCCGAGAACGACCGCAAGTCGCTGACCGACAAAGTAGTTGTTGACGGAAAGACTTATTACTATCTGGCTGAGTCGGGCACGTCGATGGCCTCGCCGGTGGTGGCAGGAGCGGTGGCGTTGTGGCTGGAGGCTGACCCCACGCTCACACCCGAGCGCATCGTGGATGTGCTGGAGCACACCACGACCAAACCCGACGCCTCGATGACTTATCCCAACAACACCTATGGCTACGGGCAGATAGATGTCTACAAGGGCTTGCTTTATATCCTTGATGCGATGACCAATATTCCCGCCCTGTCAACGCATCAGCCGCAGGCGGCTAATTTTGCCCTCAGCGACTATCGGCTCACGGTCGACTTCGGCCAAGCACTGCCCCAGGTGGCGACGCTCACTGTCTACACCACCCAGGGCCAACAGGTGTTGTCAACTCAACTGAATGGCGAGACCACCATCGATCTCGCCTCGTTGACCCCAGGGCAGATCTATGCCGTGCAACTCGACACCGATGCTCCTGACACTACCGGTTCAACCTTGATACGCCTGTAATGAAAAAGACTATGATACTCAAGAGAATGATAGTGCCCATGTTGTGCGCTCTGTGTGCCACGGCATGGGCAGGCGATGGCACCTCGCAGGCCATGTTGCAGACCGCGCGGCAGGCTATGCGGGCACAGCGCCCCATTGAGCGTGTGATGGCAAACGACCAGTTGGCGGTCTACAGTCAACGGGGTGGGGGATTTGCCGTGCTTACGGCAGCAGAACAATCACCTCGCGTGCTGGCCTACTCGCCCACGGCGACACTGCGTGTCGGCAGCGACAATCCGGGCTTCGGCTGGTGGCTGCGCTCGGTGCAGCGTGTGTTGCAGGCATCGGCTCTGCATCATGCCCCGACAACCAAGCCCGACACAACGCGATTTGCTCCACGGGTCGACTCGCTGATCACCACCCTGTGGGGGCAGCGCGAGCCTTTCAAGTTCATGTGTCCGTTTGACACGTACTTCCCCGACCGTTCATTGGATGGGACTTACCAGCCCGACTCGGGGCACTTTGTGGTGGGATGTGTGGCAACCGCCATGGCGCAGTACATGAATTATTATCATTATCCCCGCCACGGAGTGGGGCAGGACTCGGTGGTGGTCAAGTATAGCAATCCAGCCGTCTCGGTTACCTATCGTGTCGACTTTGAGCACACCAACTACGACTGGGCAAACATGATTGATGACTATCAGGGCGAATACACGCCGCAGCAAGCCGAGGCAGTCGCGCAGTTGTGTTATCACTGTGGCGTGGCGGCACATACGACCTATAACCAGTATGGCGGCGGCTCGACCGATGTCGACTGTCTGCGTGCCATGCGTGAGATCTTTGCCTATAACGATACGGCGCATTACATCGTGCGTTCGAAGTATAGCGAGCCCGACTGGATGGAGATGGTCTATCGTGAGTTGAGCGATGGGCATCCCATCTTGTATTCCGGCCGTGACATCAATCTGGAAGAGGGCATCATCGGGGCGCACAACTTCATCATCGATGGCTATGACGAGGAGGGTATGGTTCACGTCAACTGGGGATGGTATGGCCTCGAGAATGGGTTCTTTGACATTGCCTTGTTAGACCCGCGGCAGTATTCCTACGACGACTGGCAGGCCATGTACGTTGGCCTCTATCCCGCCGAACAGAGCATTATGGGCGATGTGACGGGCGACGGTGTGGTCGACATCGCCGATGTCAACGCCGTCATCAATGCAATGCTAGGCAAGGATACAAGTGACGAGTTACAGACTGCAAGCGACGTAACCGGCGACGGCCAGGTCGACATCGCCGATGTCAATGCCGTCATCAACCTGATGCTCGGCAAATAGGATATATTCAGGCCATGAAAAAGAGAATACTGATGATGTGTGCGTGGTGCATGCTGGCGATGATGTCGGCAGCACATGCTCAGGACGATGCCGAGATGATGCAGTCGGTGTGGCAAGTGTTGCGCGCTGGCCGTCCTGTTGAGCGTGTGATGGCTACCGACCATCTGGCAGTCTACTGCCAGCAGGGTGGGGGCTTTGCAGTGGTGACTGCCGATGACCAAGTACCACGCTTGCTGGCCTACTCGCCCACGGCACCGTTCAGTGTCAATGATGGCAATTCAGGCTTCGGCTGGTGGCTGCGCATGGTGCAGAAGGTCGGCGGTAGAGCGAATGCGCCAACGCCTCCCGACCCTGACCGCTATGCAGTGCGGGTCGATTCGCTCCTCACAACCTTGTGGGGGCAGTCATCGCCCTTCAACGCCTGGTGCCCCACTGCCGAGGGTGAGATTTGCAATGACTACGCTCCCGATGTCGACCATTGTGATGTGGGATGTGTGGCTACAGCGATTGCCCAGATCGTGCACTACTATCGTTATCCAGCCCAGGCCAGTGGCGAGTGCGACTTTGCCATCGGCGACCAGTCCTCACACACCTCATTCTCGGGCACTTATGACTGGGACAATATGCTGGATTTTTACAAGAATGGCTACACCGAGGAGCAGGGACGCGCTGTGGCGCAGTTATGCTACCATTGCGGGCTTATTAGCCGTATGAACTACGGCACTAATGCCAGTGGCTCGTCCAATCAGAATGCCATCAATGGCTTGGTCCAGTACTTCGGATATTCTGACGAGATGCACTATGTGGTGCGATCCGACTACAGCGAACAGCAGTGGATGGAAATGATTTATGACGAACTGACACATGGGCGGCCCATTCTGTACACAGGCGTAGAGGTCAATTTTGTGCAAGGCATCGTCGGCGGGCACTCGTTTGTCATCGACGGTTATGATGAGAACGGATTGGTTCATGTCAACTGGGGTTGGCAGGGCAGGGCTAACGGCTACTATGATGTGGCGTTACTCAATCCGCTCATCTATGACTTTGTTGATTATCAAGACATGGTGCTGGGCTTCGTTCCTGCTCGTCAGACAGTGACGGGCGATGTGACGGGCGACGGCCTAGTGGACATCGCCGACGTGAATGCGGTGATCAACGCGATGCTCGGCAAGGCTCCACAGACCGCTGAGAGCGATGTAACCGGCGACGGCACGGTCGACATTGCCGACGTCAACACCGTCATCAACCTCATGCTCGGCAAATAGTCGTTAGGCTGTCTGATTTTCTCACACAGAATCACACAGAACCCACAGAATACTTTTTCAGTGTTTTCAGTGTATTCAGTGTGCATTTGCGAGATAAACGATTAGGCACGTTATCTGCGGGAACTGCGTGACATATTTGTTTTTGTGTCTTTATCGTCTTTTGTGGCAAAGTTGAATAATAATGTTCAAACATTTTGCGATTTCCGACAGATATGCAGAAAAACATTTTGCGATTTCCGACATATTTTGCAGAAAACATTTTGCGATTTCCGGCTATGGTGCCTCTAATGCGTTAGATACTATATACTTGATGTTATCGGTTGCCTTTGGCATGGTTGTGGGTTCGGCAGAGCATCTGGCAGTTCTCTATCGTTGT
This sequence comes from Muribaculaceae bacterium, assembly GCA_017477555.1. Lineage (GTDB taxonomy): Bacteria > Bacteroidota > Bacteroidia > Bacteroidales > Muribaculaceae > Sodaliphilus. The sequence goes on along the minus strand of JAFUVK010000124.1, from coordinate 3,787 downwards.
CGCACCGCCACGGCTCCAGGCACTCACATGGTCGGCATCCATCTCGCTCAGCTTCCAGAGGCGTGTACGGTTAGCTTCATGACCGATTGCACACAATGGGCAGTTGCTGACCCCGGCACGTTGAGCCGCTTCGGTCTGCTTGCGATAGACTTTTTTCTTTGTCGCCTCGTCAAAGACTCGCACATTCAGCAGGCGAGTGTCGTGCTCGCCGCCCAGTATGTATTCGAAGATGCCTTTGCGGTTCTGGATATATGGATCCTCCATGAGCCGATGCACTGCCTGTGACACAGCCGTTGGGTTGTATGGCGTGTTGTGGTAAGTCTCGTAGAGCCGACCCCATTCCAGCCCGCACATTTCGCGCTCGACATCGGTGAAGACTGCCGTGATCCAGTCGATGACGGTGTTGAAGTAGGTTTTCAGTTCGCAGATGTTGTTGTCGTAGCGATGCTGGCTCATATAGGCTTCGATTTTGCCGTGGCTCACCCAGTCGAGAGCGCATTGTAGGAACTCTTGTCGGTTGACCGCTCCCTTAATGTAGGCACTCCATTTCTGGATCATTGCGTTCTGACTATTGCTGAACTCAGCCTTGGCTAAAGTGACGAAAGGGCCGCTGTAAACAGCGTTGAGCAACTCCTGGTCGCTGAGTGGTACACCGGCGATATTGATGGTGCGGAACCATTGTTTAATTTCGCTCTCGGCTCCCTCGCACTCATAGATGAGCAGGGGCGTGTTGAGAATGAGTTGCTGTTTGTCACTGGCTAAGCCCGAGAAATATTGCTCCATGTTATCAATCTTGACGGCAAAGCGGTCGGTCACATACCGACCCAGGCTGGTGATGCGTTGTTGTCCGTCAAGCACTTCAAACCGACCATCCATTGTTTTGTTGAAGTAAATCAGCCCCAAAGGATATTGGTTAAGTACTGACTCAATCACTGCGACATCCTTCTTGCCGTCTGCATAGATGTAATTGCGTTGATACTCGGGCTGAATGGTCAGTTTTCCCGATAGTCCATATAACCCCTTGCCCTCCAGTTCGTTGTAGACAAACCCTTCGCACAAATCCCTCACTGTGATGTCGGTCCGTAATTTCGTTTTCATGACTCTTGCTTTTTGCGGATTAGTATTCTAGCATATACTTGTTTGTACATTTTTGAGTTGACAATATAGTATGTTGTGTCTGTAGGCACTTCATGTAATTCTATGGTTGCCCCATCATTTAGTTTTGTGACCTTGGACTTTTTGCCATTTTTGTCAACTTGAATCTGTTCTGGGTAGGTTTTAGAAGCTCCTCCAAACCATGTTTTAGTTATTCCGACTATTTCAAATTGTTCAGGGCAATACTTGTCTAAAAACGTAATAGGAACTCCCATGATACCATTGAAATCTGAAGGGATGGAGTCAATATATGGGCATTCGATTGCATCATAATTATCATAAAATGAATAATTTGTTTGTCCCCTGATTTCTTTATGAACACTGAATTTAAGATTGTCCGACAATGTCATTAAAGATAAGGGCTGATGTCTACGGCCATGTTCAAGATTTGTGAACCAGCAAATGCTTGAAACACGGTTAACCTTATTGCCATCTATTTCCTTTTCAAATTTGTATGTAGGCGCATATTGGAAGTCGTCAGGTACATTGAAGTACATCCCTGTGTTAAAACTACTAATCCCAAGCCAGACCTCATTTTTCATAATGTATGGGAAAAAATCTCTATAGGTAATTGCATTTACGTTGCTTAAAACAAGAAACTGTTTTTTAGCTTCAAAGATCCAGCCCATAAATTCTCGAAATAATGAAAATGGTGGGTTTGTGACGATGATATCTGCTTCATCACGCATTTGCTTTATTTCGTTGCTTCTGAAGTCACCGTCACCTTCAAGATATTGCCACTCGATATCATCATGGTTAATTTTTCCATCACCAGTGATGTCCTTTTCTAAAATGAATTTCTTTCCTCGAATTCTGGTTTTGTTCACGTCAAACAGGGTGCTGTCCTGTTCAAAAAGTGAAGGCATATATTTAATTTTATAGTTCTTGCTATTTACCGCATAACTAGTACTAATGAGTTTTTTAAGTCCTAATCTTTCAAAATTTTGAGCGAAAAATTTGGTAAAGTTGCTCCATTCTGGGTCATCACACGGCAAGAGAACAGTCTTCCCTCTGAAAGTGTCAGGATTGTAGTCCAAGTAGGATAATACCTCGACTTCGATGTCATGATAGCGGGTATAAAATTCATCCTTACGGGCACTTTTTGCTTCAGTTAATTTCTTGTTGGGCATGATTGATAGTCATTTTAGTCGCATTGACTATCAATCCCGCAAACGCAAAAGACGTGATGCAAATCTTTTGCGTTTAGCACGAGGCGGCGTCGGTGGTGCCCCGGAAGTGTTCAAAGAATGCATCACGCTTTGTGCGTGAGCATTGCTATAATACACTTGCGAGGCAACAAGTTATGATGCCACCGTCACTGATTATTTCTGTGCTTGTTATACCTAAATAGAGTTTCCGACGCTCTTGGCTAAACGCGAAATAATAGCGAATGCTTTAGTTATGGCTCGGATTTCTCCCCGAACCTCATTGCAAAAGTACAATTTTTAGTTGGGATTGCAAAATTTTTTGCGTGCTTTTCTTGTTGTAGTTGCAAAATTTGTGCCTTTGTGGGGCCATTAATCTTGTTTTTGTGTAAAATTGGCAATTTAATAATCTTGTTTTTGTGCGAAAATGGCGGTTTGATAATCTTGTTTTCGTGTTAAATTAACAGTTTAATAATCTTGTTTTCGTGCAAAGCGCCAGCGCAAAGTGCTGGTGGCAAAAACAGTGGGGATGAAGCATCGCGGCTTCATCCCCACTCATTATCTGGACAATCGTCTGATTCGGAATTTGCGCCGAGCTACATGCTCGCAACTCGTAACTAGTAACTAATAGCTCGTAGCTCGTAGCTCGTAGTTCGTAGCTCGTAGCTCGTAGCTCGTAACTCGTAACTCGTAGCTCGTAACTCGTAGCTCGTTTACTTCTTGATCAGGCGCAGGACGTTGTTGTTGCGGATGTTGTTGCGCTTGACGGGCTGCATGATGCCCTTGATGCCGCGCGGCGTGCCCGCCTTGGCCTTCATGTAGCTGCGCTCGATGATGCTGCTCACGGGGGCGGTGTAGTCCATCGTGATTGTGTGTCCGCCTTCGGCGATGAGGTTGGCCTGCATGCGCACGTTGTCATCCTCGACATCAATATGCACAGTGCCATCGGTGACAAAGCCCTTGAGGCGTGTCTCGACTCCACCCTCACCAAAGACACTATAATAGGTACCTACCGGGATGCCGTAGCCCGGATAGATCATGCCGCTCATGAAGTTGCCCGGAGCCCAGGGACCATTCATAGGGTCAGTGACTGTGTAGTCGCCCGGCAGTTGGGTAGCGACATCCATGACCTCGCCATCGGCAGTGAGCAACTCAAAGTTGAGCAGCTCGCCGGCACCGACGATATAGCCTTCGGCATCCAACTCGACGTTGTAGTAAGTGAGCGTGTAGTTGCCATACATGCCGGCGACGTTGCTATAGCCACCCGACAGTGCGGCGGGTACCATCGTCACATCTTCGGTCAGCGTCTGGTATGAATTAGGATCCTGGTTGTCATAGGCAACGTTGCCCTTGAAGGTCACCTTGATGTTCTTGGGCAGCGACTCGTAGCCCTCGCCATAGTCGTGCAGCTTGCCGCGGAACACCATGTTGGTGGTGCCGTCGGCGGCATACTCGACGTTGAGCGAGCCCGAGTCAAACTCGATGGT
>JAFUVK010000123.1 GCA_017477555.1 Muribaculaceae bacterium | reverse complement strand
GATAGGGGAGCTGTCGCGAAGCGACTGAGGGGTATGACCCACCCTAGTCTTCCTGGCTGCGGTCATACCACCCCCTACCCCTCCTAGCTTAGGAGGGGAGCTCAGCCTGGGGGGCTGGGCATGCGAATTAAGTTGGTGGGGGGTTAGGAGATGCGGCCCCACTTGCTGTAGAAGTGCAGCAACCCCCGTATGTGGTGCAGCCCCAGCCGCGAGAGAGGGTTGCGGCGAGTGCGGCGATAGTAGGTGTGGACGATGCTGAACTGCGGCAGATACTTGATTTGCCATCCCGCCTGTCGCAGGCGCTGGCAAAAATCGGCGTCCTCGGGGCCGTAGAAAATAGCCTCGTCGAGATTGCCCACCTGCTCTAGCGCCTGGCGGCGAATCATCTGGCACGCCCCGATGACATAGTATGGCTCGATGGCTCCCTCCTCGTCGACTCGGAACTTCTCGGTAGCCAACCTCAACCCTAGCACACTCAGCGCCTTGCCCTTAAGCCCCGGGAAAGGACGGAAGCTGCGCTGCACATTCCCCTCGATGTCGGTCATGCGACAGGCACACAGTCCCACCTTGGGGTGCGACTCCAGATAGTCCATCATCCCATCGATGGCCCGCTGGTTGGCAATGGTGTCGTTATCGAGGATGAGCAATGTGGGGGCGGTGGCCTGGGCGAATCCCTGGTTGCGTGCGGCCGCCACGCCGCGGTTGGTGGTGTTGACTGTGAGCCGTACCAACGGATAGGTGGCGCGGATAAATTCCGGCGTACCGTCGGTCGAGGCATTGTCGATGACGATGACCTCGGTGTGGTCACGCTGCATGACGGGCATCAGCGCGTCGAGGCATCGCCGTGTGTCGGCCAGGTGATTGAAGGTGAGTATGATGATTGACAGTTTCTTCATCGTGTGTGCTGTGAGGTTAACCGAAGAGCTTGACACGCAGGGCACGACAAGCATGCACAAATTGGCGCCAGCTGGTGAACTGCCGCAGTTGGTGCCAAACAAAGCGTGGACTCAAGAAATAACTGATGTTGTTGTAGAACAGTGCGCGCTCCATCTGTCGCGCGCTCAGGTTCGGCAGGTTGAGGATGGACGTTCGCTGCACGTCGCTGGGGACATAGTCGCCGGTGGCAATCCATCCGTTCTGCTTGCATATGCGATAGTATTCTGTTCCCGGAAATGGCGAGACGATGTTGAACATCACCTGGTCGACATCGAGCCGCTGTGCCTCGCGCAGGGTGTGCTTCACCGTTTGAGGAGTCTCTAGCGGGCTGCATCCGATGAGTATGTTAAGCTTTACCGGCACTCCATGCTGCTTGAGCAGGTCGATAGCCCGGTAGATTTGCTCGCTGGTGATTCCTTTTTTTATATATTCCAGGATTTTGTCGTCGAACGACTCGACCCCCAGGTCGACATATCGGCAACCACTGCCCGCCAGTGCCTGTGCAATGGTTGGGGTGATGGCGTCGACACGTGCCTGGCATCCCCACACCAGGCCATAGCGCCGCATCACCTCGCACAGGGCCAGTGTGCGCTGCTCGTTCCAGATGAAGTTGTCGTCCATAAATCCTACCGCTCGGTATCCCATGTGATGGATTTGCCGCATCTCGTGATCGACGCTCTCGACCGAGCGCATGGCAATGGGCGGCTTGCAGCCGTAGTGGCGCCGGTGCTCAATCTCTCGCGCAAACGTCAGTGAGCTGGGCACGCAGTAGATGCAGTGATAGGGGCAGTTGCGCGAAGTGAAGGCGGTGGTGTAGGGTTCGCACTTGAGCTTGGGATTATAGTAGCTGCGGTGTGCAATGTGCTGGCGTGCCGGCAGCGGCAGCGTGTCCAGGTCGCGCATCAATGGCCGTGCGCTGTTGTCGACCACCTGCCCATTCGTGCGGTAGCTGATTCCCTCGATATGGTTCCACTGTTCGCCTCGATGCCAAGCGTCAAGCAGGCGGGCAACAGTCAGTTCGGGTTCGCCCCGCACCACCACAGTGTCGTCGTCGGGCAGACAGCGCTGGGTGAAGTGGGTGGGCCCCGGTCCCATGAGCACGACCTTGGCTCCCGGACGGTGCAGTCGGATGTGGCGTATCACCTCCAGGTCGTTGTCGATCGACAGGTTGACGGTCCACATCAAGTACACCTCGCTGTTGTCGGTCTTGAGCCAACTGACAAATCCTTTCGGTCCGATGTTGTCGGACACAAAGTCGCGATAGGTGACCTGATGCAGTGCGCTCTGCTCGACCATGGCCACGACGGTAAGCTCGTAGATGTTTGGCGCCAGGTACACCACATGCGTACAGCCCGCGCTTCGCTCGGCGGGCCGCTTTCCTACAAATACGGGTGGTGTGATGAACGCTAGCTGCAATATTCTAGGTTAGAGGTTAGAGGGTAGGGGTTAGTTAGGGGTTAGGGGTTCGGGGTTAGGGCGTGACGACTGTGCCGATGTTCTCGCCGGCAAGCACCTTGCCCAGGTTACCGGCGACGTCCATGTTGAACACATGGATGGGCAACCCGTTTTCCTTGCACATGATGGTGGCGGTCATGTCCATGACCTTGAGTCCTCGGCTGATAATCTCGTCGTAGGTGATGCGGTCGAACTTGGTGGCTGTAGGGTCCTTCTCGGGGTCGGCGGTGTAGATGCCATCGACTCTCGTCCCCTTGAGCATGACATCACACTCCAGCTCTATGCCGCGCCGCGATGAGCCGGTGTCGGTGGTGAAATAGGGGCTGCCTGTGCCGCACGAGAGGATCACCACCTTGCCCTGTTCCAGGGCTTGCAGTGCGCGCCACTTGCTGTAGTGCTCGCCGATGGGCACCATGTTGATAGCGGTGAACACAGCCGCCGGCTGGCCAATGCTCTCGAGCGCGCTGCACAGCGCCAGGGAGTTGATGACCGTGGCCAGCATACCCATCTGGTCGCCCTTGACTCGCTCAAAGCCTTGTGCTGCCCCCTTGAGTCCGCGGAAGATGTTACCACCGCCAATGACGATGGCTACCTGCACACCCGCCTGTGCTAATTCCTTGATTTGGTGAGCATACTCGACAGTGCGGTCGAAGTTGATACCTGTTCCCTGTGCCACAGCCAGCGACTCGCCGCTGAGCTTGAGCAGAATGCGATGGTAAATTGGTTTCATTTTGGTCATGTTTTGTGTTACAAACTGCAAAGTTACGAAAAATTTGTATCTTTGCGGCAAAAATGTCGCAAAATGAATGTGAATATTACAATAAGCCCCGATTTTTCAGCCTTAGTGACCCTGCCAGTCAGCAAAAGCGTGGTCAACCGCCAGCTGCTGCTCAATGCGCTATCCACCAGAGGCCATCAAAGGGACGGTTCTTTTGATGGCAAGAGGGCAGACGACATCTTGGCCATGCGACGGGGCCTGAGTGCCGGCGACGGCGAGGTTGTCGATGTGGACGGGGCAGGCACGGCACTGCGCTTTCTTACCGCCTACTGGGCCACACGCGAGGGGCGCACTGTGGTGCTGACCGGCAATACGCGACTGCGCGAACGGCCCATCGCGCCACTGGTCGATGCCCTGCGCCAGCTAGGTGCCGACATCACCTATATGGACCACGAGGGGTTTGCGCCGCTGCGCATCGCTGGCCAGCGACTGCGTGGCAGCCGGTTGAGTCTGCGTGGCGATGTGAGTTCACAGTTTGTGTCGGCCTTAATGATGATAGGCCCGGTGATAGGCGGGCTGGAGCTGGAACTGACGGGCGAACTGGTGTCACGTCCCTACATCGACATGACGGGGGCGCTGATGGAGCGGCACGGAGTGGCAGTGGAGTGTCACGACCACGTCATCGCTGTGCCTGCCGGCTCATATCAGACCTTGCCGTTGAGCGACGAGGGCGACTGGAGCGCGGCCGCCTTCTGGTTGGCACTGCAAGCCCTACTGCCACAGGCGCGCATCACGCTACAGGGCCTGCACCGCGACAGTGTGCAGGGCGACAGTCGCATCATCTACATCATGGAGCAGATGGGCATGGTCACCCATTGGCACGCCGACGGCTCGCTCACAGCCGACATGAGCAGTGCACATTGTTGCTGCTGCTCGACATTTGCCGACCTCACCGACACGCCCGACCTGGCCCCGGTGCTGGTGACGCTGTTGTGTTTGCTGGGCAGGCCATTCCGGGTGACGGGGTTGCGCACCTTGCGCCACAAGGAGAGCAACCGCCAGGAAGCATTGCGCATGGAGTTGCGCAAGCTGGGCTACGTCATCACCATCGAGGGCGATGATGCCATCAGCTGGCACTTTGCCACCTGCCCACCGTCGGAGCATCCAGTTATCGACCCTCACGGCGACCATCGCATCGCCATGGCGCTGGCATTGACTGCCGTGCGGCATCCGGGGCTGACCATCGCCGATGCCGGTGTCGTGGACAAGAGCTACCCAGGCCTATGGGATCACCTGGGCATCTGTTAACGCCGTCTTGGCGATGTTCCCCGCCCCCCTTGGCTGGGGAGAAGGGAGTCTGGGAGGAAGCTGCTCCCCTAGGATAGGGGAGCTGGTCCCAGGGAGGAAGCAGCTCCCCTGGCCAGGGGGAGCTGGACCCAGGGGGGAAGGGTGATTGCTGAAGGGTCGGTTCACCGCTTGGGTTTGTTAAATAACATTATTTTAATGCTGTGATTTCGGGCTGTCGGCAAAAAGTTGTACCTTTGTGGGTTATTTTTTGAAAACCATCATTTAACAACGATAACAAATCATCATGATTTATCCGATTCTTACGCCTGAAGAGGCTGCCGAATTTGTAGAAAACGGCATGAACGTGGGTGTGTCGGGGTTCACCGCCCCAGGTTGTCCCAAAGTAGTGCCTCCCGCCATCGCGGCTAAAGCACGCCGCGAGCACGAGGCAGGCCGTGAGTTTAAAATCAATCTGTTTACCGGAGCATCGACCAGCGACTACATCGATGGCGAGCTGGTTCGGGCCAACGCCATCAACTTCCGCGCTCCGTATCAGTCGCTTGGCGAACTGCGCAAGCACATCAACTCGGGCGACCTGCACTACAACGACCGTCACCTGAGCGAGATGAGCCAGGAGTTCCGCTATGGCTACTACGGCAAGATGCACATCGCCATCGTGGAGGTGCAGAGCATCGACGACAACGGCGACATGGTGCTGGGTACGGGTCTGGGCAACACGCCCACCTGGCTGCAGTGTGCCGACAAGGTCATCATCGAGATCAACGACATGATTCCGGAGAGCATCCGTGGCATGCACGACATCTACATTCCGCAGGATCCCCCTGTGCGCCGCGAGATTCCCATCTACAAGCCCAGCGACCGTGCCGGCAAGCCGGTGGCACATGTCGACCCCAAGAAGGTGGTTGGCGTGGTCAAGAGCTCGATGCCCCTGGGTGTTACCACTCCGTTCACACCGGTGGATGAGGTGACTGCCAAGATTGGCGAGTATGTGTGCGAGTTCCTGGTGAGCGAGATGAAGCATGGCCGCATGCCCAAGTCGTTCCTTCCCATCCAGAGCGGTGTGGGCAACATCGCCAACGCCGTGCTCAACTCGCTGGAGGCCAGCACCGACATCCCGGCATTTGAGATGTACACCGAGGTGGTGCAGGACAGCGTGCTCAAGCTGCTGGAGAGTGGCCGTTGCCGCTTTGCCAGCACGTGCTCGATGACCTTCTCGCGCGACGCGATGACCGAGTTCTTCCAGAAGCCGGAGCTGCACGACAAGTTGCTGATGCGCCCGAGCGAGATATCGAACAACCCCGAGGTGATTCGCCGCATCGGTGTGGTGTCGATGAACACCGCCATCGAGTGTGACCTTTATGGGCACATCAACTCGTCGCACGTTAGCGGCTCGAAGCTGATGAACGGCATCGGCGGGTCGGGCGACTTCACGCGCAACGCCTACACCAGCATCTTCCTGTGCCCGTCGATCAAGAAGGACGACTGCATCAGCACCATCGTGCCGATGGTGACGCACTGCGACCACACCGACCACTCGGTGGACATCATCATCACCGACCAGGGCATCGCCGACTTGCGCTTCAAGGATCCCGTGCAGCAGGCCGAGGAGATTATTGAGCACGCCGCTCATCCGGTCTATCGCCCGCTGCTGCGCGAGTACCTCAAGCTTGCCGGCAAGGGACACATCCACCTGAACCCCGACATGGCGTTGGCCTTCCACAGCGCACTGGCCCACGAGGGCGACATGCGCAAGGCCGACTTCAGCAAGTGGCTCTAAATCAAATTAAGAATTTTGAATTGAGAATTAAGAGAACTATTGCCGGCACAGAAAAATGATGCCGAGAATGAAAAAACTCAATTCTTAATTCTCAATTCTTAATTCTTAATTAAAAAAGTATTACCTTTGCAGCCGCAAATGCAAAGTGGCCCCTGTAGTTCAATGGATAGAACGGAGGTTTCCTAAACCTGAGATTTGGGTTCGATTCCCAGCGGGGGTACCATCAAAAACAGCGTTATATTTTTCTGGAACGGGTGCCAAAAGTGCAATCCCAGAAAAATATAACGCCGTTTTTTTGTTCTAGAAAGAGAATTATCATTTCAGTCGCTGAGATTTCATGGAGCCAAAAATGCTCCTGTCGCGCAAGATGGCCTATTAATTTGGGTCTAAAACGGTGAAATGCTTGCACAAGCCGAGAATTATGACGAACTTTGCAGACGATTTTGGGAAAGGACACGCTACATAGGGTGCGCTTTGAGACACTGGGCTGCAAGCTCAACTTCTCGGAGACGGCGACGCTGGGCAAACTGCTGGGCGAGCGTGGCATCGCTGTTGCCGCACCGGGCGAGCAGCCCGACATCTGCGTGGTGAACACGTGCAGCGTGACCGAGCTGGCCGACCGCAAGTGCCGCCAGCACATTCGCCGCCTGGTCAAGCAATATCCCGACGCACTGATGGTGGTCACCGGGTGCTATGCCCAACTCAAGAGCCATGAGATAGCCGAGATTGAGGGTGTGGACATCGTGCTGGGCAGCGAGCAGAAGTTGGACATTGCCCTCTATGTTGAGCAATGGCTCAACGACCACCAGCCTGCCGTGGCAGTGACCCGCACACCCGACATCCGCCGCTTCAGCCCGTCGTGCGAACGCGGCGACCGCACACGCTACTGGCTCAAGGTGCAAGACGGTTGCGACTACTACTGCAGCTACTGCACCATTCCGATGGCCCGCGGCCGCAGCCGCAGCGGCACCATCCAAAGCCTGGTGGAGCAGGCTCGCCAAGTGGCCGACGAGGGTGGCAAGGAAATAGTCATCACGGGCGTGAACATCGGCGACTTTGGAAAGAACACGGGCGAGAAGCTGCTCGACCTACTCGAGCAGTTTGACCGCATCGAGGGCATCGAGCGTTATCGCATCTCGTCGATTGAGCCCGACCTGCTGAGCGACGACATCATCGCTTTCTGCGCCCAAAGCCGAGCCTTCATGCCTCACTTCCACATCCCGCTGCAGTGCGGCAGCGACGAGGTGCTGCGCCTGATGCGCCGCCACTACGACCGCCAGCTGTTTGCCGACAAGGTGGCCCGGTGCCGCCAGCTGATGCCCGACTGCTTTATCGGTGTGGACGTAATGGTGGGCAGCCGTGGCGAGACCGATGAGCTGTATGAAGACAGCTACCAGTTCATTGCCTCGCTCGATTTGCAGCACTTGCACGTGTTCCCCTACAGCGAGCGCCCCGGCACGATGGCCCTGCGCATTCCTGTGGTGGTGCCCGGACGCACCAAACAAGAGCGTGCAGCGCGCATGATAGCCCTGAGCGACCAGAAGCAGCGTGCGTTCATCGAGCGCTATGTGGGTACGGTGCGGCCAGTGCTGCTTGAGCAACCGCATGGCGATGGGCCGATGCATGGGTTCACCGACAATTACATCCGCGTCAACGTTGCCCCCGACGATAGTCTGACCAACCACATTGTCCCCGTCCGCCTTGGTCGCATCAATGATGACCTGACAGTCGAAGCCACAATTCTTAATCGTTAATTCATAATTCTAAATTGAAGAAAGTCGCCGTCATCATCCTAAACTGGAACGGAGCCAAGCTCCTGCACCGGTATGTGCCCAGCGTCGTGCAGAACACGCCCGATGCGCTGGCCGATGTCATTGTAGCCGACAACGGCTCGACCGACAACAGCCTGGAGGTGTTGCACAACGAATTTCCTACCGTGCAGGTCATCAGACTTGACAAGAACTACGGCTTTGCCGAGGGCTACAACCGCGCCATAGCCGAATGCGCCCAATATCGGTATACAGTGCTGCTCAACAGCGACGTGCGCACACCCGAGCACTGGCTCGAGCCGATGATCGACTACCTGGATGCCCACCCCGAGGTGGGAGCCGCTCAGCCCAAGCTGCTACACGACCGCGACGACGGCAAGGAGATGTTTGAGTATGCCGGTGCCGCAGGTGGCTACCTCGACTGTCATGGCTATCCCTACTGCCGCGGCCGCATCTTTGAGTCGATTGAAGATGACCACGGCCAGTACGACCACATTACGCCCAGCATACTGTGGGCCAGCGGCGCATGTCTGGTAGTGCGCACCGCGCTGTATGTGCAGGCGGGCGGGCTTGACAAAGACTTCTTCGCACATATGGAGGAGATAGACCTGTGCTGGCGCATCCATCTGCTAGGCAGCGACATCCGCATGGTGCCGCAGTCGCGCGTTTACCACTTGGGTGGTGCCAGTCTGCCGCAAGGCAATCCCCGCAAGACCTATCTCAACTTCCGCAACAACCTGCTGTTGCTTCACAAGAACCTTCCTGCCAGCGAGGGCAAGAGGCTACTCCTGGTCCGTCGGTTGTACGACACGCTGGCCTTCGGCATGGCGCTGGCCAAGCTGCACTGGGGCGATGCACGTGCCATCATCAAAGCTCATCGCGACTTCCGCCGCATGCGCGGCCACTACCATGAGCATCCCACGCGCAACCTGCTGCATGAGCTACCGGAATGCCGATGCAACATCGTCATTGACCACTACCTGCGGCGCCGCAAGGTATTTTAAGCGAACATAATCGATTATTCGAGCATTCAATTACTCGAACATTCGAGTATTCGAATGAAAAAATCGGGTAGGTCGGGGAGCGAGAGTTTTGGCTTTCGCTCCCTTTCCTCCCACACCACCGTACGTGCCGTTCGGCATACGGCGGTTTGGCTTGTTTTCAGAGGTGTCTTTTCAGGCCACCTCCCATCGTTCTTGATT
>JAFUVK010000122.1 GCA_017477555.1 Muribaculaceae bacterium | reverse complement strand
GACGAAGGTGCCGACGCATTCCTCGAGATACTCTCGATTGTCGAGACCGCAAAAAAACACAACAGGCCAATTTATGATGCCATCCGCGCACTATTCTAAGCGTGGACAGGATCAACACGCTAATCGCTGAACAGTTACCACTCCAAGCATAATGGTTAAAAAGTTGAAAAAAGTCGTGAGATTTGGTAGCATCAAAAATAATTTCTAAATTTGCACACATTTCTTAGGTACTCAAGTTTTTAAAGTGGCCAAACCACTTTAAAAACTTGAGGAAAACGGATAAAGGAGAACGGATGAGTACATCAAGCGTTTTGCCGTTGACTTCAAGAAAATTTTCTTCCGAAATCCCTAATCCAAACCCATTAATCCTCAAGTTTTGAAGTGTTTATCACTTCAGAAACTTGAATTAGGTAGAGTAAGACAGGTGAACAATTAAGTGAAAAAATCATGCAAAAAGCAGCTCAAACGCTGGAAATGACACAGCCGGCCGACTTGGCCGAGGTGATGGAAGTGGCCACCGAAGCCGGCCACATCTTGCTGGAGAACGGTGCCGAGATTTCGCGCGTGGAGGACATCATGAGCCGCATCTCGTCGCACTACGGCGTGGACTCGGGCAATTTCTTCGTGCTCTCAAACGGCATCTTCTCCACCGGCCACACCAGCAAGGTGTCGAAAGCCGGTGGACAAGCATCGACCTACGCCAACGTCGAATTCATACCCATCCGTGGCATTGAGCTGTCGAGAGTTGTCGCTGTCAACCGATTGAGCTACGACATAGCCGCTTGCAAGGTGAGCATCAGCCAAGCGCGGGAGCGACTGCGCCACATCCGCCAAGCCGCGCCCAAACCCGCCTGGGAGCAGACCCTGGGGTCTGGCCTGGGTGCTGCCGGGTTCTGTGCGGTGTTCGGTGGCGGTTGGCCCGACTGCGCCGCCGCACTGGTGGTGGGGTTGTTGCTCTACGCCTTTGTGCTGGGTCTGAGCGGCCGATACCTATCCAAAATCGTGGGAGGTGTGGCCAACGCCCTGCTGGCCACACTGCTGTGCATTCTGTCGTGGAGAGTGGGTTTCGGCTGTAGCCTTGCCAACATCATCATCGGCGCCATCATGCCACTCATTCCCGGTGTGCCCTTTGTCAACGGTGTGCGCGACCTGGCCAATAGCGACTACCTGGCCGGCTTCACGCGGCTCACCGATGCCATGCTGGGATTCTTCTGCATCGCTGTGGGCGTATCGCTGGCCTTTGTGCTGGACGGTGCCCTGCATGGGGGCATGGTGAACCTGCAAGGCGTGACAGTGAGCCACCAGACCGCAAGCCTGTTCTGGCAGGCCCTGGCGGCAGGCATCGGCACTGCCGCGTTCGCCCTGCTCTTTGGTGCCGACCGCGAGCATTACCTGCCCACCGGTGTCATTGGCGCTATGGGATGGGTGCTCTACCTGATACTGGTGAGATATGCCAGTGCCACACCGGTCATTGCCACACTGGCCTCGTCAACGCTGGTGTGCATCGTCTCGCGCATGGCGGCCATCCCCTTCCGTTCGCCTGCCCAGGTGTTTCTGCTGTGCGGCATCTTCCCGCTGGTGCCCGGCGCCGGCATCTTCTGGTTCACCTACTACCTGACCGACGCACAGTTCAATCTGGCTTCAGACAGCGGCTGGCTGGCCATTAAGGTCGCCATTGCCATCGTGCTGGGCATCATCCTGGCCATGGACCTGCCCCAGAAATTGTTCTCACATCACAGCAAAACTCACTGAACCCATTTCGGCTATGAAAATTGTCAAGTTTATCGTCGGCACTTGCCTGCCATTGTTGCTGACCAGTTGTGCAGGGCATGTGATGCCCCCATTCGCCACGACAGCTCATTGGCTTCTCGATGGCAATGTCGCCAGCAGCACTGTGCATGGCATGGCAATAGACTTTGGTGGCGGCAATACGTTCCCCATCACCAACGCCAGCGATGGTGAGTATGAGTTGAACTTCATCTCTACGACCGAGCAATTTGCTCACTATGACATTGTTTGCCAGAATTATATATCGTCGGCTATTCGGCAAATGCCCCTACTGATTGACTCTATAGAATTTGTGCTCGCCGACCGCTACATCGCATTCACGCCCAGCATCACCAAGGGATGGCTGCCCGACCTCGTGCGCAAGGCCGACGGATCGGAGTGGGTGATCGAAGCCAATCCCCGCATCAGCACCATCCAGCCGCATGACGAGATCTGGCGGAACTACGTGTTTGACAACCATCTGCACCGCATCATCGTTGTTGACCGGCTGGTGAAGAATGGCAGGCACATCGGCATCGCCTACATCATGCAGAGCGAAAACAAACATGTGCCGTTCACCTCCACATACCACTACGATGTGACCCAACGACGCAACACACAACCCGTGGGCGAAGCCATGAGGGCACTACTCGACATCACCATTGCCGCCAGCCAGTCGCGGTTCCAGCCCTACAGTTATGGTGACTATATCCATGCGGCCGACTCGTGTTTCATGGCCGGTGATTATGCTGGAGCGTCTCGACAGTTTGACCACGCTTTTGCCGTGTCACATGGCATTTCAGGCTCACATCTCTACAATGGTGCTTGCGCCGCAGCACAGGCAGGACTGCGCGATGTGGCATTCAGTCGCCTGAACGCACGACTCGCGAATGAGCCCAACTGGTATGTCGACGACCCCAATGCCGACTCTGACCTTGCTCCGCTACACTCTGACTTGCGATGGAAGGCATACGTCGACACCATCATCAACCGCCGCAACCGCATCGAGGCGAATTTTGACAAGCCATTGCGCGCCAGGCTGCAAGCCATAGGGCAGCGCGACCAAGACATCCGCTATGAGTTTCTGAACGCCTACCGTGCCACCCCACGCAACCCGACTGTCATCGACTCGCTCACCCGCGAGATGCAGCGCACCGACAGCGTCAACCAAGCCGAGATTTGCCACATCCTCGACACACGCGGCTATGTGGGCAGCGACCTTGTGGGCAACAGCAACACAGTGTTCTGGCTGGTAATCCAGCATGCGCCCGTCGAGGTGCAGCGGCGTTATTACCCGCTCTTTGAGCAGGCCGCACAGCGCGGCGAGCTAGCCCGCGAGAACGTGGCCATGATGAACGACCGCATCGCCATGTTCGAGGGCCGTCCACAACGCTATGGCACCCAGATTGTGGATGGGAAACTGTATCAGTTGCTCGACCCAACCAAAGTTGACATGTGGCGACAAGAAATGGGCATGCAGCCTCTGTGTGACTACCTGCGCCAAATGGGTGTGCAGAATTAAATCTCACCTCTCCAGATGTCCAGGGGCGGACGCACAAGCAGAATGCACTCCACAACGCCACATCCTGACACCGAGACAGAGGCCAGTGCCTCGATGATTAATCACTTGACCAACACCTTGCGCCCACCATGGATGTACACTCCCGGAATGCTGGGACGACTGTCAAAGGGCTGACCCATCAAGTTGTACCAGAGCGTGTCGCCGTTGTGTTGTTCTTCTGCCATCCGCTCAATGCCAGAGTATTCGTTGTAATATGTGCCCTCGTACAGCACATTGCCTTCAAGGTCAGTGAGCATAATCAGCCCTTTGACCCCAGGGCAGATGCACGTCGGTCGTTCGGGAAAGGGGTCATCAAGATAGCCCGAATAGTGTCCATCAATGCCGACACTTTCAACATAGCTATCGCCCCAGTTTGTCTTATAACATCTGACACTATCGCTGCCCACCACTGTTGTCGAGACAGACATCAGCTCGGGAGCCGCATAATATTCATCCTGTGCTTGCAACTCGGCGAAAAAACCGGGTATGTCGCCAAAGTCATAGACAACATACTCGCCAGTGATAGAAGCATAAGGGCCTGCAAGCGTGTTCAACGGATGAAAAAAGTATCCGCTAGCATACGCGTTCTGGTTAAAGACCGTGGGGGCAAAAATTGCTTTGCCGTTATCCTCACGCGCCAGCACAACGGGACGCTCATCACTAGCCATCTGCTCGGTCTCATAGAAGTAGCACTTCTTGTAGGTAATGCCCCAGATGGTGGTGTCGCCACGAAACTGCATCTTCTGGTCGATGATGTGGTAAGTGTCTGGGTCGGGCGATAATCCGTCAATGTCACTGATTTCAAAATCTTCGTAGGCATAGTGCCACACCACCCCCTCACGCACCAATGGTTTGCAACCACTGTCTTGCGCCTGCATTGTGATGCTGCCCAGCAGCATCAACAACAATGTGTAGTATAATTTATCCATAGTCGTTGATTTTTTAGCTTCACTCAACCATTTCCTCTAACCAAGAACAAAGCTGATGCAAAGCGTTCTGTTAATAAGCATCAGCAAAGGTATGAATAAATCCCCAAATTTCAAATAATTCAGCAGAAAATCTCAAAAAAACCAAAAAACATTTTTTGGTCCTAATCGGTGAGCAGAGCCACGGCATAGGCGCTGATGCCCTCCTCGCGGCCGGTGAAGCCCAGGCGCTCGGTGGTAGTGGCCTTGATGGAAACCTGGTTCAGTTCACACTCCAGGCATGCGGCCAGTTGCTCCTGCATGGCAGGGATGTGAGGGTTGATTTTGGGGCGCTCGGCACAGATGGTGATGTCACAGTTACCCAGTGTATAGCCCTTCTCCTTAATCAAGCGATTGACCTCGCGCAGCAGCTTGCGGCTGTCGATGCCCTTGTAGCGCGGGTCGGTGTCGGGAAAGTGATAGCCAATGTCGCGCAGACAAGCGGCTCCCAGCAGTGCGTCGCACAGGGCATGAATCACCACATCGGCATCGCTGTGTCCCAGCAGTCCCAACTCATGCTCAATCTTGACACCGCCCAGCCACAGCTCACGCTCGGGCACTAATTTGTGCACATCAAATCCAAATCCTATTCTCATCATTTTATCAAATATTAAAAGACATAAGGACGCAAGCCTGAAACCTTATGTCCTTATGTTCTTATGTCTTAAAATCAATTCCTTCCGAAGAGTCCACGGATGCCATCCATGTCGAACGACAGGGTGAATCGCAGCGTCTGGTCGAGTGGCGAATTCTGCGCGGTGGCAATCATGTAGGCAGCATCGAGGCGGATGACATTGAGCGAGAATCCTGCTCCGAGACCAAAGTACTGACGGTCGCCGTTGAACTTGCTCTCGTAGTAGTAACCTCCGCGCAAGAAGAACTGCTGGTTGTAGGCATACTCGGCACCGAGCGAGTAGGTGATGCGCTTGAGGGGGTTGTCCTTAAACGAGTCGAACATGCCAGAGATCGACGACTTGTCTTTCCAGGCCTGCTCGTCCTGACGGAAGAGCTCCTCGTTGCGCGATCCGTCCTCGTTCATATACTTCTCGTCGGTGGAGCGCGGTTTGACAGGCACCATGAGTTTATTGGCATCGAGGGCGAAGGTCAGGTTGTGATAGTCGGCCAGCGGGAATGTGAATGCGGTACCCAGCTTTAAGTTGGCCGGCAGGAATGCGGGGTCGTTGCCGCCGTTGTAGGAGATTTTCGAGCCGATGTTCGACAGGTTGAATCCTAGCGACCACTGGCACTCGTTTCGCCCAATGACGGGATATGTGGTGAAGTAGCCCGAAATGTCGGCCGAGAACGCCGAGGCTCCCTTGCTGCGTCCCTGGTCGTCGGTGATTCCGCCATAGCCCAGGTCGCTGTAGATGTAGCGCAGTGCGACACCCATCGAGAACTTCTCCGACAGCTTGCGCGAGTAGCCAACGTCGACGGCCATCTCAAAGGGGTTGAGCGAGCCGATTGAGGCTCCACCGCCATCGGTGGCCTGCACTTCGCCGAGCGAGAAGTAGCGCAGCGACAAGCTCACTGCCTGATTGTCGGCACTACCTATCTTCATATATCCCGTGAGGTTGGCCAGGTAGATGTCGTTGACAATCTTGCGCAACCAGGGTGTGTAGCTGAGCGACACGCCTGCCTTGCTATAGGCAAAGGCATACTTCGAGGGATTCCAGAACTGCGAGTTGACATCGGGGTCGCTGGCGGCACCAAGGTCGCCCATCGAGGCTCCGCGCGCATCGGGCGTGATGCTGAGCGAGGTGACACCGGTGGTGATAGGATTGAACTCGGAGTCTTTAATATCGTCCAGCGCCATCGCTGTTAGCGCGGTTACCATGGCCATGGCCAATATGGGACATTTCATCTTCATCGTCTATTCTTCGTTAGGTTCATTAAGGATAAACTACATTTTTCCTCAAATATTGTATTCTTGCAAAAAATCATCAAGTGGCACTTTGCGCCACTTCATGAGATTTCGCTCCAGGACTGTTGCTTGTCGAAGATGGTGTGCAAGTGGCGGTCAAGCATCTGCCCCTCTGGCGACAAGAGGTCGGGATCGCGGCGCAGATAGTCCTGGGCATCGTCGCGGGTGAGCTGCACAATCTGCCCGTCCTGAGCCAGATTGGCCACCTTAAGATTGAAAGCCACTCCGCTCTGCTGGGTGCCGTCCATGTCGCCGGGGCCTCGCAGTCGCATGTCCTCTTCGGCCACGCGGAAGCCGTCGTTGGTCTGTGTCATCACCTCCAGCCTGTGGCGCGTGTCGTGGCTAAGCTCATACTTTGTCATGAGTATGCAGTAGCTCTGGTCGGCTCCTCGCCCCACCCTGCCTCGCAGCTGGTGCAGTTGCGAAAGCCCGAAGCGTTCGGCGTTCTCGATGACCATGACGCTTGCGTTGGGCACATTGACACCCACTTCGATGACTGTGGTGGCCACCAGGATGTGAGCCTGATGCGATGCAAAGAGCTCCATCTGGTGGTCTTTCTCGGCAGGCTTCATGCGTCCGTGCACCATGGCCACCCGATAGCTGGGGAAAGTCTCCTGCACCAGTTCGTAGCCCTCCTCCAGTGCCCGCAGGGCGAGCTTCTCATTCTCCTCGATGAGCGGATACACGATATAGGCCTGACGTCCCTGGCGCAGTTGCTGCCCCACAAAGTGATACATGGCCTGGCGGTCGCTGTCGTAGCGCATGATGGTGGTGACCGGCTTGCGTCCTGGCGGCAGCTCGTCGATGACGCTCACATCCAGGTCGCCATAGACGGTCATGGCCAGTGTGCGCGGAATGGGCGTTGCCGTCATGACCAGCACATGGGGTGGCGTAGTGTTCTTGCGCCACAGCTTGGCTCGCTGCGCCACGCCGAATCGGTGCTGCTCGTCGATAACCGCGAGTCCCAGATTGCGGAACTTCACAACATCCTCGATGAGCGCATGAGTTCCGATAAGAATCTGCAGTTCGCCGCTGAGGAGCTGCTCATGGATGCGCTCACGCTCACGCTTGCGCGTGCTGCCTGTGAGCAGTGCCACGTTGACCCCGATGCGCCGCGCCATCTCGCTGATGGTGTCATGATGCTGTGTGGCCAATATCTCGGTCGGAGCCATGATACAGGCCTGGTAGCCGTTGTCGAGTGCGATGAGTGCGGTCATGAGGGCCACGATGGTCTTGCCACTGCCCACATCGCCCTGCAGCAGGCGGTTCATTTGCCGGCCACTGCCCATGTCGTGTCGCATCTCGCGGATGACACGCTTCTGCGCTCCGGTGAGCGGGAAGGGCAACACGTGGTTATAGAAGTTGTTGAAGTAGTCGCCCACATGGGCAAACACGAAGCCCACGCGACGCTCTTCTTTACCTTTTATATACTTAAGGATGTTGAGCTGCAAGAAGAAGAGCTCCTCATACTTCATGCGGAACTGCGCCCGCTGCAAGTCGCGCACAGTGGCCGGCAGGTGCATGCTGGCCAGAGCCTGTGGCAATGGCATGAGGCCACGTTGTGCCAGCAGGTGCCGTGGCAGGGTCTCGGCCACATGCTGTGCGGCTGGTGTCTTGAGCAGGTTACCCACCAGGCGCTGCATCGTGCGCGAGCTGAACTGCCGGTTGGTCAACTTCTCGGTCAGGCTATAGACCCCCTGCAGTCCCTGTGGTGCAGTCTCTGGCTTGAAGAGGTCGACCTCGGGGTGTACAATGTTATAGTGGTTCTGAAACTGTGTGGGCTTGCCGAAGATCAAGTAGTCCACCCCGGTGTGGTAGTTCTCCTGGATGCTCTTGATGCGGTTGAACCACACGACCTCGATGGTGCCTGTGCCGTCGGTGAACAGCGCCTGAAGCCTGCGCCTGCGTCCCTCGCCCAGGGCGTTGAACGTAACAAAGCGCCCACGCAACTGGATGTAGGGCATGTCGCCGTCAATCTCGCTGATGTGGTGGATGGTGCTGCGGTCGACGTAGCGAAACGGGAAGTAATAGAGCAGGTCGTGGAAGGTGGCAATGCCCAGCTCTTGGCGCAACAGCTCGGCGCGCTTGGGTCCCACACCGGCCAGATACTGCACATCCATCAGCCGCAAGTCGCTATTCATGGTTCATCAGGCTTTGTGCCAGCAGCAGGTCGGCCGGGTGTGTCAACTTGATATTGTCGCGACAGCCGTCGATGAGCGTGACCCGGTGTCCGGCCATTTCATAGACCGAGGCATCGTCGGTGTACAGGGACTGATAGGGTTGCTGATAGGCGGCCTTCAGCGCCACGGCATCGAAGGCTTGCGGTGTCTGCACGGCTCGCAGAATGTCGCGCCGCACGATATGGCTCTCTCCGCCCGGCTCCACCTGCCGGATGGAGTCGGTCACCGGCACCACGGGCACAGCACTGCCGCACTCTCGCGCCACGTCAAAGGCCCGCTGCACCAGCGAGCGCGGCACCAATGGGCGCACGCCATCGTGCACGGCAATCACGTCGCCCTGCTCGACGGTGAGTGTGTCCAGGGCATTCTTCACGCTGCGCCATCGGGTGTCGCCACCCGTGACCACGCGATGGTCGACGGCGCAGCGGTGTTCGTCACACAACTGTCGCCATAGCGCTCTGTGTGCCTCGGGCAAGACCACGCAAATCAGGCTGGAGTGCTCGGCAAAGGCCTCGAGGGTGTGCAGCAACACGGGCCGGCCGGCCAGCAGCACAAACTGCTTGGGCAAAGCCGCCGCAAAGCGCGTCCCCGATCCGCCAGCTACAATGATAGTGATATTTCTCATGTGGGATTGTCGTCGGTGAAGTGTTGTAATGTCAACTGCCGGCCGTCGTAGACGGCGTAGGTGTCCTGTCTGATCCAGTCGCCCAAGAAGACCACGTCGGCCCCGTCCACCTGGGTGTGCTGGGCCAGATGAAGGTGCCCGAACACATAGTGGGTGACCTCGGGGTGCCGCTGATGATGCTGCTGGACATATCGCTTGAGCTCACGGGCCGACTCGAGTTTCTCTCGCTCCTCGTCCTCGACGCGCCTCGTAGTACGGTTGTTGGTGCTCCAGCCGGTGGCCACCATGGTGGTCCAGCGCGGATGCACAGCGGCATATAGCATCTGGCACAGTCGGCTGGTAAAGCACCACTTCATAAATCGGTACATGGGGCGCTGATACCCCACGTCGTCGCCATGCGAGACAAGGAACTGCTTGTCGGCGACCCTCACCGTGGTGGCACTGCGCAGCACGTCCAGCCCTACCTCGTGGCGCAGATAGTCGAAGAGCCACACGTCGTGGTTGCCGGTCATCCAGTGGATGCGCACTCCGGCATCGGCCAACTCGGCCAGCTTGCCGAAGAAGCGCACATGCCCCCGTGGCACCACCGAGCGGTACTCATACCAATAGTCGAGAATGTCGCCCAGCAGATAAAGCTCGGCGGCAGAGTCTTTGATACGGTCAAGAAACCTGACCACGCGGGCCTCGTGGGCACGGTGGTCGGCAATGTATCCTGCCCCCAGGTGGCAGTCGCTGATGAAATATGTGTTGGTTCTGGCCATTGGCATAGGGTTGCAGCAGCGGCAACGAGGCGGCTGTCGGCGTTTCTGGTCACATCATGCCCAGCTCGAGGCGCGCCTCGTCGGTCATCATGCGTATGTCCCACTCGGGTTCAAAGACGAGCTGGACATTGGCCGCGGAGACTCCGTCCACGCTCTCCACCTTCTGTCGCACGTCCTCAAAGATAAAGTCGGCCGCCGGACAGTTGGGTGCCGTCAGGGTCATGTCGATGTTGACCACTCCATCGTCCTGCAGGTCAATTTTGTAAACAAGCCCCAGGCTGTAGATGTCCACCGGTATTTCCGGGTCAAACACCGTCTTAAGCATCTTGACGATGCCCTCTTCGATTTTCAGTTTTTCTTCTGGTGTCATAATGGCTGCAAAGTTACTAAAAATTTACGCAAGCCGAACGCAAAAAGCTCGCTTTTTTGTTGAGGCGCAACCAAATTTATAAAAACATCTTGAATTAGCGAGGGCGTTCCTTAAAAAATGTTGCAGAACGCAAGATTTTGCCGGCTCGATGCGGTTCATTCGGCAAATAAGCAGTAATTTAGTCGGTTAATTCTACACATCTTGTTAACATGAAACGAATTTTGAGCGCCATAGTTGCGCTAATCCTTTCACTGCCAGCGATGACAGTGATGTCGCAAGACGAGGCCCCGAAGACCCCGTTTGCCTATCCCGTGGCTCCCGACACGTGCAGCACGCTCGAGAGCCGCTGCAACTACATCTGCCAACACTTCTGGGACAACTACGACATCAGCAAGCCCATTGCCAGCGACGAGGACTTCTTGCGCGCCTTCCGCGACTATATCGAGTTCTTCCAGTATGCCCACCGCAACGTGGTGCTCTCGTCGATAGCCGACCTGATGAACAAGGCGCGCAGCAACACGCCCAATCTGCTCAAGGTGGGCAAGGCCGCCGAGCTGTCGCTCTTCTTTCCCACGGCGGTCTACTACAGCGACGAAGTCTACGTAGAGTTTGCCAAGGCGCTGGCCTCAAACAACTCGCTCAAGAAGGAAGTCCGTACTTACTATGCCGACCAACTGTCGCGCATCAACTCGTGCCAGGAGCAGAAGCCGCTGGCCGACATCGACCTGGTGATGCCCGACGGCAGCAAGCAGAAGCTCTCGGCCATGAGCGACACCACGACCACAGTGATGTTCTTCTATGCCGACGGTGTCGATTCGTCGATAGGTCGCACCCGACTCAGCGCCGATGCCAACCTTGAGTCGCTCATCGACGAGGGAGTGGTGAGGGTCATCAGCGTCTATCTGGGCAAGTACCAGCCGGGCTTTGCCGATGCCATGCCCGCGAAGTGGGTGAACGTGTGCAGCGAGCAGGCGTTGGAGACCTACGACTTCCGCGCCCTACCCTGCTGCTACATTGTGGACAGCAACCAGGTGCTGCTGACTAAAAATCTCTCGGTCGACGAACTGAAAGAGGGTTTAACAAATTAGGTGCCATTAGATTCAACACCACTATGAAAGAGATATTCAAGAAAGTCATGCTCTTCTGCACGGGTTACACCTACAGTAACCTGTCGCGACTGTTTCTGCGCCTGTTTGTGGGCGTGATGTTTCTGCATGTGTGCGCCAGGCAGTTTCTCGACCTGGGCCACCTGCCGCAGGAATTTCCGGGTTTCTGGGGCATGGATCCCGACACCTCGATGACGGTGTTGCTCATCATCGAGGCACTGTGTGCGGCGTTTATCATCCTGGGGTTCCTCACCCGCATTGCCGTGGTGCCACCGCTGCTGGTGATGTGCATTGCCGAGTGGGTCGTCTTCCAGTCGTATGACACGGTCACTCCCACACTGTTCACCTTCCAGCCGGGCTATCCCGTGATGTTCATCGGCATCTTCCTGTTCCTGTTGCTCTCAGGCCCGGGCAAGATTTCGCTCGACTATATCATCTCGGCCCACCTCATCGAGACCAACGACGACAACGACATACTCGAAAAAGCTTAATCCCTCATTCCATTGAAAATTGAAAATTGAGAATTGAGAATTGAGAATTGAGAATTAGGTTGCTTCCAACAAATAGTTTCATTGCCCATAAACATGAAAAAATATGATAATAATCCGATTGCAATGAAGAGCAAGTCGTTTGCTCTTCGGTGCATGAAATTGTATCGATTCTTGGGTGAGAACAAAGAATTTGTTATCGCAAAGCAGTTGTTGCGGAGCGGCACAAGTATAGGTGCCAATATTCGTGAAGCATTGGAAGGTGCTAGTAAAGCCGATTTTGGATACAAAATGAATATCGCTTTAAAAGAAACCAGCGAATCAGGTTATTGGCTTGAGATACTACATGAATATGGCATTTTGGACGAAAAACAATTCTCTAGCATCTATGAGGATTGCGAGGAACTGTACAAGATGCTGACTTCTATCGTTAAGACAACATTTGAAGCAGACAAATAATTTTCAATTCTCAATTTTCAATTTTCAATTAATAGAAAGATGAAAATTGCTGTACTCATATCGGGAGGCGTGGACAGCGCCGTGGTCGTGCACCAGCTCATGCAGCAGGGGCACGAGTTGCACCCGTTCTACATTCGCATCGGCATGGACAATGGCGAGGGCGACTGCAGCGCCGACGAGGACATAGAGATGTGCACGCTCATCTGCCGGCAGTATGGGCTTCGGCTCAAGGTGGTGTCGCTGCACCAGGAGTACTGGGACAACGTCATGGAGTATGCCCTGCGCACGGTCAAGGCCGGGCTGACCCCTAACCCCGACATGATGTGCAACCGCATGATCAAATTCGGCTACTTCGAGCAGCGCTGGGGCCACGAGTTCGACATGACCGCCACGGGGCACTATGCCACCACATGCCAGGTGGATGGCACCACCTACCTGGCCATGGCAGCCGACCCGGTCAAGGACCAGACCGACTTCTTGGCGCAGATCACCTACGACCAGTTGTGCCACCTGATGTTCCCCATCGGGCATCTGCCCAAGGCCGAAGTGCGCCGCATAGCCCTGGAGGCACACCTGCCTAATGCGCGCCGCCGCGACAGTCAGGGCATCTGCTTCTTGGGGCAGATCAACTACAACGACTTCATCCGCCGCCATTTGGGCGAGCGTCCAGGACCCATCATCGAGCTGGAGACCGGGCGCAAGCTGGGCGAGCATCGCGGATTCTGGTTCCACACCATCGGGCAGCGCAAGGGCCTGGGTCTGAGCGGTGGGCCATGGTATGTGGTCAAGAAAAATGTGCATGACAACGTCATCTACGTCAGCCAAGGCTATGGCACCGACAAGCAGTATGGCCGCACCATCCACCTCGATGAGATGCACTTTATCAGCGGCAATCCGTGGCAAGGCCAGGACGGTCCGCACGACATCATGTTCAAGAACCGCCACACCCCCACACTGTTTCACGCAAAGCTGACCCACGTCGGCGGCCTAGAGTGGCGCATCGACAGCGACCACGACGTGCAGGGCATCGCACCGGGCCAGTTTGCCGTGATCTACGACGCACAGGGCCACCTGTGCTACGGCAGTGGAGTGATCACGGCCTGAAAGCGAGAATCAAGAACTCGTCGGCGTACTCCGAGACAAGTCTCGGACAAGTTAAAAAGGAATTATGGAAAGAATAGAACTCAATGTGCTGGGCATCAGCTACAACCCACTCAAGGACAACGCTTACGCCTTGTTGCTCGAACAGAAGGACGGCCCGACCCGCCTGCCCATCGTCATCGGCATGAGCGAGGCCCAATCGATTCAGGCCAAAGTCATGTCGATTGTGCCTCCCCGCCCATTGACCCACGACCTGATGGTGAGCATCATGCATCGGTTTGGCATCTTTCCCGACTTTGTGGAGATTTATAGTTTTGAGAACGGCGTATTCGCCTCACACATCCAGCTCACCGGCAAAGATGGCGACACTTGGCTGTTAGACTCACGCACCAGCGATGCCGTGGCCCTGGCCGTGAGGGTCAACTGCCCCATCTACACCACGCGCGACATTCTGGACCGCGCCGGGTATGTCCCCGACGAGGACGGTGTCCCCATCACCCGGCTCGACACGCTGCCGCTCGACGAGCTGCCTGTCGAGCGCCTGGAAGCTCGCCTGCAACAGTGCATCGCCGACGAGGACTATGAGCGTGCCGCCGAAATCAAAAAAATCATTGAGCAGAAGACGCAACAATCCTGACAAATTTACTAACTTTGCGCCCAAAATTCAGAAATATCAACCCCAACCATACACAATTATGAAAAATATCAAGTTAAGACTCATTGTGATGAACTTCCTGGAGTTTGCCGTGTGGGGAGCTTATCTCACCTGCATGGGCAACTACCTGGGCAAGGCCGGCATGGGCGGCGAAATCTCATGGTTCTATGCTATCCAGGGCATCGTGTCCATCTTTATGCCCACCATCATGGGCATTGTGGCCGACAAGTGGATCCAACCCCAGCGACTGCTGGGCATCTGCCACCTGCTGGCCGGTGCGGCCATGATAGGCCTGTTTATGATGGGATGCAACGCAGCCGAGCCCAACAAGGCCGCCTTCATCACGCTCTATACGCTGAGTGTGGCATTCTACATGCCCACGCTGGCGCTGAGCAACACCACAGCCTTCACCATCCTCAAGGACGCCGGCATGGACACGGTCAAGGACTTCCCGCCCATCCGCGTGTTTGGCACGGTGGGCTTCATCGCCACCATGTGGTTTGTCAACTGCGCCACGCTCGATGGCGGTTTCTTCTTCACCCTGGCCGAGAACGCCAACAAGTTCCAGTACACGCAGTATCAATTTCTGGTGTCGGGCGTGCTGAGCGTAGTGCTGTGCTGCTACTGCTTCACCCTGCCGCAGTGCAAGATTCAGCCCAAGCCTGCCCAGTCGCTGGCTGAGTCGTTCGGGCTGGAGGCCTTCAAGCTGTTCAAGACCAAGAAGATGGCCTTGTTCTTCATCTTCTCGGCCTTGCTGGGCATGTCGCTGCAGGTGACCAATGGCTATGCCACACCGTTCCTCACCAGCTTCAAGGGCAGTGCCGATGCCGCTATGGCCAACTCGTTTGGTGCCAACAACGCCACGATGCTCATCTCACTCTCACAGATTGCCGAGGCGCTGTGCATCCTGCTCATACCGTTCTTCCTGCGCAAGTATGGCATCAAGGTGGTGATGCTCATCGCCATGTTTGCCTGGGTGCTGCGATTTGGCTTCTTCGGGTTGGGCAACCCGGCCATGCCCGGTGTACTGCTCTTTGTACTCTCGTGCATCGTCTACGGCGTGGCCTTCGACTTCTTTAACGTGTCGGGCGGCCTGTTTGTCGACAAGGAGTGCGCCCCCAATGTGAAGGCTTCGGCCCAGGGCTTGTTTATGCTCATGACCAACGGTCTGGGTGCCACCATCGGCACACTGGCCGCCGGCAAGGTCATCGACCACTTCTGCCAGTGGAACGATGCCGGTTACCTGATGGGCGACTGGCAGAGTGCGTGGTTCATCTTCGCTGGTTTCGCCCTGGTGGTGGCTGTGGCGTTCATGTTCTTGTTCCAGTATAAGCATGTGCCCGAGCAGAAATAGCATTAATCATAATAATTTAATTTTCGGAAGTAGCTACTTTTCGGTAATCAAAGGAGTGAGTCGTTATGTAGTTAAGACGAATCTCTTGTTGCCTGCTGTGTCTAGTAGTTAAAAAGGTAACGTCTTAACTCCCTTTGACTCCTTAACTACTTAACTACTTCAGAAACTTATATAATAATGAATAGGTTCTATCAGCCCGACATAGCCACGACCCTCACGCTGAGTGAAGAGGAGTCGAGACATGCCGTCAAAGTACTGCGCCTGACCGAAGGCGACCTCATTGAGGTGGTCGACGGTCAGGGCATGTGCTACACCATGCGCATCGTTCTGGCGCATCCCAAGCGGTGCGGCGTCGAGGTGGTTGAGGCTGTGGCCAACCCCCCTCACTGGGGGCACCAGATTGTGCTGGCAGTGGCACCCACCAAGCACATCGACCGACTGGAGTGGGCCGTGGAAAAATGCACCGAGATGGGCATGGATCGCCTCATCCCGCTGCACGGGCACAACAGCGAGCGCACCGTGGTCAAGACCGACCGCCTGGTGCGCGTGATGGTTGCTGCCATGAAGCAGTCGCTCAGTGCCACCTTGCCGCAGTGCGACGAGATGACACCGGTGATGCATGTGATACAGACCCCCTTCGATGGGCAACGGTTCATCGCCTACTGCGATGCCCTGCTGCCGCGTGAGCGCCGCCGCTCGCTGGCGCGCGAGTACCGTCCCGGCTCCGACGTGCAGGTGCTCATCGGTCCCGAGGGCGACTTCAGCCCCCAGGAGGTTGAGGCTGCACTGGCTGCCGGATTCATCCCCGTGACACTGGGCGAGAGTCGCCTGCGCACCGAGACTGCCGCTGTGATGGCCTGCGCCACCATTCATGCCCTCGATGAGCTGCGAGCCGACCACACTACCCAGCCATTCGATTAAACGCCAACACACTTTTTCACTCTAATAGAATAATAACAAAGCGAACAAAATATGACAATGAAAAGATTTATGTGGGCTGCCATGCTGGCCCTGAGTGTCATCCTGGTGTCGGCGCAGACCACTGCCGATGACGAACGTGTGCGCCAACGCATCCAGACCGCGGTGATGGATGTCTATGACAAGGCCGTGGCCGAGAATCCCAACGACGCCGACACACGGTTTGCGCGCGCCAACCAACTCTACCTCAACGGCGACTACCAGAAAGCCATCGACGATGCCAATATCGTGCTGAACCTGCTGCCCAACAAGGACAAAGAGATGCGGTTTGACACCTATATGCTCAAGGCTCGCGCACTGGCCGACATGGGCAAATACGAAGACGAGGTCGACGCACTGCAAGAGGCCGCCGAAATCAACCCCAAGTCGATGGCACTGATCGACCTCATGGGCAAGGCTTGCTTCAACCTGGGCGACATGGATGCCGCCGAGAAGAACTTCAAGACCATCTTGCGCGACACACCCATGAACTACGATGCCCACTACTGGCTGGCACGGGTTGAAGTGGCACGCAACAACTACGGCAAAGCCTATGAGTACTGCGACAATGCAGTGAACCTGTTCACCGCCAATCCGCAGGTCTATCTTAACCGGGCCGACATCCTGTCGCGCTCCAACCAGCATGAGCAAGCCGCACAAGACGTGGTGCTGGCCATGAGTGTGGGCAATGACAATGGCAAAGCCATGCGACAACTCATCGCCATGAGCGACAACCACTACAACGAGGTGATGAACGTGCTGGCCACGAGCAGCGACCAGGCACCACGCGTGGGCATGTTCCACTATGTGCGCGCCACCATCGCCATGCGCCAGTATCACTACGGGCAGGCACTGTGGAGCTTGAACTACATCATCGACAACGGCCTGTATGACTACCACAGCATCTACTACAACCAGGCGCAGTGCCTGTTTGAACTCGGCAAGGCCGACGAAGCGCTGAAAGCCATAGACCGCGCCATTGCCATGCTCGACACGCAGGACCCGGCCTACTACATCCTCAAGGCTCGCTGCCAGCAGAGTCTCAAGCAAACCGATGCCGCACAGGCTACACTCGACCAAGCCTTGAAAATTGAGCCCAAGAACGAGGATGTCCTGCTCGAGCAGGCACGCCTGCTGACCAACCTGCGCGCCGACCAGAAGGCTCTGGACTGCCTGTCGAGCCTGCTGACGGTCAACCCGACCCATGCCGACGCGCTGCTGCTCAAGGGCTGGATACAGAAATACCGCCAGAACAACCCCTCGGCAGCGTCCCGCACCTTTGAACAAGTGCTGGCATGCGGCGACGACATCAACAGCCGTCGCGGATTTGCCCTGCACGAGCTGGGGCGCCCCGACGAGGCTCGCCAGTGGGCCAACAAGATTATCCAAGACAACCGGATTATAGGCGGCAAGAGCTACATCATCGCCGCGGCTCTGCTGAGCTGCATAGGCGACTACGAGGCCGGCGACAAGACCCAGGCACTTAACTACCTGCGCAGCGCACTGGCCAACGGCTACGGCAGCGCCTACGAGCTGATGGACAACGAGACACCCTATGTCAACCTCAAGCTTGTGCGCCGCTATCCCGACTTCCTTACCATCATTGACCAGAACAGTGCCAACTTCCAGGTCAAGAGATAGTTGATCGTTTAAGTATATAGTTTATAGTTGGTTTTGTCGGCTGACAAGAACACAACCGCATGGTCGAGGCTACGACTAGGGTACTATGCATTGTGCATTGTGCATTGTGCATTGCTCTGGTCGTGTGCCTCGACCAAGCATGTACCACAGGGGCAGCTGCTGCTCGACCGCACTCGCATCCACATCAGCGACGCGCAGCAGCACAAGGACGTGATTGCGTCCGACCTGACCAACTATCTGCACCAGACCGAGAACCACAAGGTGCTGGGCGGCATGAAGCTGCAGCTGGCCATCTACAATCTGAGCGGACGCGACTCCACCAACTGGTTCAACCGTTGGATCAGACGCGTCGGTACTCCACCGGTCATCTACGACAGCACACTCACCGCCGCCAGCTCGCGCCAGTTGAGCATGGCCCTGCGCAACCGTGGCTACATGAACAACACGGTGACCTACCGCGTGGATGCCGACAGCGCAAAGCGCAAAGCCCGCGTCGACTACGACATCACCTTGGGCGAGCCCTACCGCATCCGCACCATTGCCTATAACATTGCCGACGATTCTCTGGCACGAATCATACTGGCCGACACGGCCCATGCCCCGATACACGTGGGGTCGCTGCTCGACCACAACAAGCTCGACGCCTGGCGGCAAGCCATCGCCCAGACCCTGCGGCAGCACGGCTACTACGCCTTCGGCAAGGAGTATGTAACCTTCGATGCCGACACCGCGGCTGGCTCGCGCGAGGTCGATCTCACACTCAACACACGCCCGCCCTATACCAGCGAGCGAATGCCCTACTACACCGAGCACCGCCCATTCTACGTGCGCCAAGTGACCTACGTCACCAACTACGACCCCGTGCTGATGCACGACCACTATTACGCGCCCGACACTGTGCTCTATGGCGACCTGCGCATCATGCGCGACACCGACCATTATCTGCGCAGTCGCGTCATCGACGAGTGCAACTTCATCACGCCCGGACAGAAATACAATGCAGCTGATGTCGACCGCACCTACAAAGCCCTGGGCCGACTGGGCATCGTCAAGTTCATCAACATCGACCTGCGCCCGGTGGGCGAAATCGACGGCAAGGTTTGGCTCGACGCCTACGTGCTGCTGCAGCGCGACAAGTCGCAGGCCATCAGCCTGTCGCTCGAGGGCACCAACAGTGAGGGCGACCTGGGCTTCGGCATCGGGCTCGACTACCGTCACCGCAACCTCATGCGCGGCGCCGAGTCGCTCGGTGCCAAGTTCCGCATGAGCTACGAGAGCCTCTCGGGCGACCTTAACGGCCTGATCAACAACAACTACTCGGAGTATGCCGCCGAAGTGGGCATCACCTACCCCAAGTTCAAGTTTCCCTTTTTGTCTCGCGACTTCAAGCGCAAAATCCAAGCATCGACCGAGCTGGCCACCAGTTTCAACTACCAGACACGGCCCGAGTACACACGCATCATCGCCGGCGCGGCCTGGCGATATATATGGAGCGAGCAGCAGTCGCGCCGGCGCCACACCTTCAACCTGGTGGATCTGAACTTTGTGTCGCTGCCCAAGAGCCGGAGCAACTTCCTGGACAGCATCACCAACCCACTGTTGCGGTACAGCTACGAGAACCACTTTATCATGCGCATGGGCTACAACTTCTACCTCACCAACAAGGTGCAGCCCGGCCCACTCGCCCAGCGCTTCCAGCCCAACGTCTACACCCTGCGTGCCGCCGCCGAGACGGCCGGCAATTTACTCTATAGCCTGTCGAAAATCACCGGGCAGAAGCACGAGGCCGACGACTCCTACAAGGTGCTCGGCATCCGCTACTCGCAGTATGTCAAGGCCGAAGGCGACTTTTCCTTTACCCACTTCTTCAACCCGCGCAATTCGCTGGCGATGCATGTGGGTGCGGGCATAGCCATACCCTATGGCAACAGCACCGTTCTGCCCTTTGAGAAGCGATTCTATGCCGGCGGTGCCAACGGTGTGCGCGGCTGGGGCGTGCGCACACTGGGTCCGGGCAGCTTCAACGCTTCAAAGTCGCAAAGCAGCTTCATCTATCAGTGCGGCGACATTCGCCTGGACATGAACGTGGAGTATCGCGCCAAGCTGTTCTGGGTCATTGAGCTGGGCCTGTTTATCGACGCCGGCAACATCTGGACCATCCGCGACTATGAGGATCAGCCCGGCGGAGTGTTCAAGTTCAACAAGTTCTACGAGCAAATTGCACTGGCCTACGGCCTGGGCATACGCCTCGACTTCAACTACTTCCTCATCCGACTGGACATGGGTATGAAAGCGCACAACCCGGCACAGGGGCAAGAGCACTGGCCGCTGACCCATCCACGATTCAAGCGCGACAGCGAGTTCCACTTCTCGGTGGGCTATCCCTTCTAGCTGCTCCTTATTTTGACACCAATGGCCTAGGCGGACGGCACAGGGGTCCCGTCCCTACCTGCCTCCCGTTGCCCCCACAATGTGACATCCCTACCTGCCTCCCGCAGCCCCCACAAAGTGCCGTCACTACTTGCCTCCCATTGCCCGACAATGTAGGGACGGCATTCCCATGCCGTCCGCACCGACCAAAGGTATCTTCTCAACCCTGAGGCGGACGGCACAGGGGTGACATCCCTACCTGCATCCCATTGCCCCCACATTGTGCCGTCCCTGCCTCTATTTATTTCTCAGGCCCCGCCTAGGGAGGGGACTGAATAGCCCCTATTATTTTAGGTTCTTGGCAAAAAAGTCTGCCAGCCGCTGCCAGGGTATCAGATTTTTGGCTTCGCCCTTGCCTTCCAGTTCGGTATAACCTCCATCGTATAAGTCGCAGTGCGAGGCACCGGGAATAATCAGAAGTTCTTTGTTTTCGGGGTTGGGATTGGGCTTGCCCACGACGTTATAGCCCTCGGCCTTTCCGTCGACCATATAATGGTAAGCCGCTTCGCCAAAATACCGCGAGTGTGCTTTCTCGCCGTGCATCACCAGCACAGCAGACCGAATCTCATTGATGTAGTAGAGGAAACGGCTGTTGGCATAGGCCTGCGTGCCGATGACGCGCCAGCCATCGTTTGAGTTGCCGCTACGCTTGTGGTAACCACGGGGGGTGATGTAGTAGTCGTAGTAGTCTTTGACAAACTGAGGTGCATCGGCGGGCAGCGGATTCACCACACCACCGGCCATTGCCATCGCATCGGCAAGACGCTGCTTGGCCATAGCCTCACGCGCGGCATAGCGCGACTCCTCCTTGTCCTCACTATCGAAATAGCCGTTGCCACTGACGCGCGTCATATCGTACATTGTCGAGGCCACCGTAGCCTTGATGCGCACATCGGCAGCCGCCGCATTCAGTGCGATGCCTCCCCAGCCGCAGATGCCGATGACACCAATCTTCTCGGCATCCACATTCTCGAGCTTCGACAGGTAGTCGACCGCCGCCATGAAGTCTTCGGTATTGATGTCGGGCGAGGCTGTGCGACGCGGCTCACCGCTGCTTTCTCCGGTGTAAGAAGGATCGAAAGCCAGTGCCAAGAAACCGTGCTCTGCCATCTTCATGGCATAAAGACCGCTCGACCGCTCCTTTGTGGCACCAAAAGGTCCACTGACGGCGATTGCCGCCAACTTGCCTTGTGCATTCTTCGGCACATAGAGGTCGGCTGCCAGCGTCTGGCCATACTGTGTCTGAAACGTCACTTTCTTGTGCGTCACCTTCTCGCTCAATGCGAAGACCTTGTCCCAGTCTTGCGTTAATTCTAGCTTCTGCATATTTGTTTCCGTTTTAGTTGGTTGGTTTCCGGCGCAGGCCGTCAGCATAGCACTGACAACGACTGCCAATAAAAACACTTTCTTCATTGTATCATTTTTCTTTCGGTTGTGAAGGACAAATCCGTTCTGCCCCCGGCCCTTGCCACAGTGACTTGCTGTGTGAAGCCTGTGGAAGAAAACCTGTCGGCATTTATGCTGCTGAGACTTGAAAGGCCGTTCAGCGACAATGAACGCCTACATTGCTTTCACCAGCCTAGCCTGAGCACAGTTCGTACCATAGAAGACACATTTCCGGTTAAAGGCGCTGCAAAGTTACGACTATCAGTCTTGAAGCCGAATAGACAGAATGCGGACAAAACTACCCGAAAAGAGGGAAATTACTTTTTTCGCTGTTGGTAAAGAAATTGACGTGGCGTTTGACCTGTTGTGTTCTTGAACATACGCGTAAAATGCTGGGGATATTCAAATCCCAAATCTTCAGCAATTTGAGCAATGGGCATGCCGCTCAGTATCAAGTTCTTGGCACGCATAATCACAAAATCCCGTATATAATCTTTCGGGCTATCGCCTAGCGTATTCCTGATGATGTCGCCAAAGTAGCCAGGCGAAAGACATAGCTCGCTGGCACAGTACTTTACACTGGGTAGTCCCAGCGACCTCTGTCGGTCGTTGGCATAATAGTCGGTCAGTAGTTGCTGAAATCGGCTAAGGATGTCGCTGCCTTTCGATGACATTTCCTTGAACTGACGGAGATAAAAGCGGTTGCAGTAATCAAGGATCAACAAAATGTAGTCTCTGATTATGTCATCATGTCCCGATGCCTGACCATGCATCACCAGCTCATTACGCAGGTTGGCCATCAGCAAAGCCAGGATATCCTTTTCGCCGGGAGTTAGAATGAGTGCCTCGTTCGAATGATAGGAGAAGAAATAATAATCACCGAGTTTTTGTTCAATCGGCGACCCCTGTATGAACTCATTGTCGAACAACAGCACCCAACCGTGATACTGGCGAAGTGTGCCATCATCGCTCTTGCCACCTATCTGACCTGGAGAATAGGCCATGAGCGAACCGTCGCCCTCGTGATAGGTCCCGACACCATAAGTCAACCTTTCGGGAAATTCCTTCTGCAAGAAGATCCCATAACAGTTGATACGATTCAGCGTATGCCGTATCTCACCCACTTCGTCATAGTGAATCACCGAGACGTGTGGATGATAGACCGGCGCGCCTATGTCATGCGCATAGTCATTGGCTTTGTTGATATACAAATCCGTATTCATCGACTGTGCAAAGATACGATTTTTCTTCGAGATACCAAACACCAAGAATCAAGAAAGTAACCGCTCAGTCCCCCACCTAGCCCCGCCTAAGAAATAAACAATGGCAAGGTAGGGACGGCATTGAATAATCTCGGCTGCACTCGGCAATCGATGCAAGCATCATTGCGCTCGCTGGCACGAGATTTCCCATGCCGTCCGCAAGCAAGGCTGCAAGCAACATTTCCTTTTGTCGAGGCGGACGGCACAGGGGTGCCGTCCCTACTTGCCTCCCATTGCCCCCACAATGTGCCGTTCCTACCTTTTCACAATTATGAGACACCTTCAGGGGAACTGTGGGTGGCAGTAATTCTTAATTCTTAATTCTCAATTCTTAATTCTCAATTGTGTATTGCGCAAAAGGTGTTGCTTACTGTTTATAGTAGTTTTGTGGCATTTTATTGAAATTTAATAGTTGTGTTACACAAAATATTAGAGTTTTTTGTAATTTAGCACGTTTTTCAGATTAACAACAAACCATAAATAATTACAGCTATGACAAGAACCAAACTAACAAGCCTGCATGGGGCCGTGCTGGTGGCACTGCTCCTGCTATGCACCGCTACGGCACATGCCGACCTCACCATCAAGGTGCAGAAGGGCGGTGAAGCTCCCTACCTGTATGCCTACACCGGCAGTGGCGACGGTGCCACCGAGTACACCGGCAACTGGCCCGGCACACAGTTCACAGAGAAGGATGGTGCCTATTGGACAATGACCATCGAAGGAGTCAATCAGGTGAACATCATCCTCAACATGGGTGAGAATGGGCCTCAAACGGCCGATTACCTGAATCTGTCCGGCATTGACGGAGTGATTTCGCTAATGTATGACGGCAATACCACCATGTTCGGCACAATGCCAACTTACACATTCTCGGCCAGTGATGTATATTTTGCCGTTCCTCCCAGCTGGGGCACAACCTATGCGATTGCCCGTAACAGTGGTGGAGGATATGAGCAGAAGACGATGGAAGAGATAGGCACAGACGGCATGGGTCTGCGCATCCTCAAGACCTCGTTTTCGCACTGGAATGATACTCCCAACACCATCGAGTTTCATGACAACACGACCAACACCAGTGGTCAACTTGCCTACGTAGCCGGCGGCTACTACAACACGAGCAAGACTGTTGCGCAGTTCATGGGCCTGACCGAATCGGCCTTTCCCGACGAGAACTTCCGCAACGCCATCAAGGCCAGCACAGGCATGAGCAGTGACGTGTTCACACCGTCGTCTATTACTTATCTGGACGTTAGCAACCAGGGTATCTCGAGTATAAAAGGCATTGAGCTGTTCACCAACCTGCAGACACTGCTTGCCGGCGACAACAGCCTGTCGACCGTCGACTTGGCCGGCAACCCTGCCCTCGAGTTTTTAAATATCAGCGGAAATAACGGCATCACCAGTGTTGACTTGTCACATCAGCGCGGCCTAACACATCTGGAGATGAGTCGTTGCAACATTAACGACAATCAGACCTTTGCTCCTCAAGGCACACATACAGCGCTCACTTATCTTGACATTAGTGAGAATCCTGTCTCGAAAGGCTTCTCTTGGTCAACCTATTTACCTAATCTTGAAACACTTAAGGCAGCGAATGCCAATCTTAAGCCAGGTGGCTTTAATCAAACAAACTTTGCTGAAGTCACCCAACTGAAATATTTGGATTTGACCAACTGCACGCAAATCACTGAACTATACTTGACGGGGAAAAACAACCTAGAGACACTGATTATCAATGGCATTTCTAACTTGCAGGGAGCCGACAAATTGCAGGGGCTCTCTACTTTGGCCAATCTGAAGCATGTAGAGTTTAATGGTGTGGACTTGCAAACGAAAAAATTTATCGGCACAGAGAACGAAAGCGGCTGCCTAACGGCATCCAGAAGTTCACTGGAATACCTGGACATCAGTAATGACAAATGCGTAACTCCCGATGTGTATGGTTACACTGCATTAAAGACCCTAAAAATAGGGAACAATGCCGGCATTACTGCGTTGAAGGTCAATAATTGCACTTCTTTGCAAGAGATTGACATGACAGGAAACACAGCCATGACAACATTGACAATGAACAACGATGGACTGTATAGCTCCAATATTCCGACCTTTACAGGTCTGAACAGTTGCACAGCATTGGCTGCACTGGATTTGAGTCACAACGCATTCACGAGCGTACCATCGCTGGATTTGCCCGCCAGTTGCACCTCTTTATATATGAACAACAATCAGCTGACGGGCATTGCTATTCCTAGCGGTTCGCCGGTGGAGTTCCTGTATGCCGAGGCCAACAACTTCCCTGCCGCGATGGAGCTGACCGCCGAGAACACCGGCTCGCTCAAGGGACTGGATCTGGGCAGCAACGGCATCACCTCGTTCAAGGCCGAGGGCACCGCACTGTCGGCACTGATGGTGGGCAACAACCCGCAGATGACCACGCTGGAGCTGCACGGCAACGACAACCTGACGGTCACCACAGCCGGCACAACGATGAGCGACGGCAGCGGCCTCTATCTGCTGGGCAACACCGCCCTCAAGACCATCGACCTAAGCAACAGCTCATTCACTCAGATTGGAGCCAATGCCGCACTGCAAGGACTCACCGCAGTTGAGACCCTCAATGGCAGCCACAACAAGTTCACCACCTTCACCAATTCAAATTACGACAATGGCGAACGCCTGGCCAGCTATGTGGCCGGAAGGGCAAGTCTTGAGCACCTGACTGGCCTCAAGCACCTTGATTTGAGTTATAATGAACTTGCCGACTCGGTACACCTGTACAGGAACACCCTGCTCGAATACCTAGATGTGAGCCACAACAATGTCATCTACCCCTTGGAAACTACCGAGGATGGGAAGCAGGCCATGCGACTCAAGAAGGCCAACCTGCTGCGCAAGTACCACAACAAGAGCACTCCCATCGGCATCAGCTGCCCGGCAGCAGACCAAGCCACGCTCGACGCCAACGAAGCCATCACTCATCGTGCCTTTGACTTGCGCGACATCGACCTGCGCGACACCACCGGCTTGTTCCATCTGGACCTGAACTACAACACTCAACTCAAGTACCTCGACATCAGCGACACCAACATCCACAACACTGCCGCCGGATGGTGGTATATGAACCCCGGCTGGGAGTATGGTACCGGAGGATGGTACTCAACCACAACGACAAGCATGACTAAGTCGCCAGCCAACGGCAGCACACGGCACCACTTCGTCTGGCTGCAGACGTGTGGCAAGCTGGAGGAGTTCCATGCCGACAACAACAACATGCAGTCGCTGGGCGTGCGCACTTCGCCATACTTGCACACCATCACCGCCAAGGGGATGTATGGCGACTGCTTCCTCATGCGCGATGGCGGCACATCTTCCAACCCCGACGGCTTGACCGAACGAGGCAATATCAGCATCTCGGGCACCGTGGCAACCTATTCGCGTACCGTCTACACAACCAATAAAGATGGGACACTTGATGGCACAGTCTACTACAAAGATGCCGATGGAGTGGAAGGCGGCAACAACTTCTATCCTAACCCTGTCAAGTGGTATGACGTGGCTGGCAGCGGTTACTACGCTATCAGGACAGCCAATGGAGTGAATCTCGAACATCTGGACGTGAGTGGCAACCACCTCTCGGAGCTGAAAGTGTCGGGTAACACCAAGTTGCAGTATGTCGACACGGAGAATAACGACCGACTGACCTATGTTGATGCCAATGACCTGCCCGACCTCAATACCCTCAAGGTGGCCGACAACCCGCTACTCGAGAAAATCTATGCCGACAACGACCCGTCACTGCCGGGCATTAGTGGGCTAGATGTTTGCACTGCTCTGAAGTACCTGCATGTGCAGAATGACGGCTTGCTGGGCTCCAACAACTTCAACGTGCTGTCCAACACCAACCTGCAGTCGCTGCTGGCATCGAGCTGCAATCTGCCGGGCGAACTCAAGGTGAGCCAGTGTTCGGACTTGGACACGCTGAGTGTACACAACAACCAGCTTACCCGACTCGATGTGAGCACATTACAGAACATGCACTGGCTCAACTGCTACAACAATGTGGGCATACAAGAACTTAGCGTGGCGGCCAGCACCGGCATGACGCACCTCGACCTGCACAACTGCCGCGTCATCGACCTGGCACTGGCCGGCAACACGGCACTGAAATATTTTGACTGCGATGACAACAAGGTGCGTGAGCTGACCCTGGCTGGCGCAGCCGACATCGACACCATTCATGCCAACCGCAACAACTTGTTCCAGCTCAACCTGGCCGGACCGCACACAAAGCTGAAAGACCTGCAGTTTGAGAGCAACCACATCAACGGCATCGACCTCACGGGCTGCGACGCCAATGTGCTGACCAACATTCAGGACCAGGACAACGGCCGCACCATCACCGCCAACTCGGTGACCTTCTACGTCAAGGTGGGTACGGAGGGCAACCAGCACGAGGAACTGCGACGCATGTACTACTTCCAGCTCGACCAGAGCACCGAAAACAGTGGCGGAGGGGAGTTCTTGAACACCCGCTACTGCACCGAGGACGAGCAGAGCGATGCCGACACCCGCACCTACGGCCGTGGCGAGAATAAAAAGACCCTGGCCGCCGATGGTGTGAATCTGGAGAAGATCACGTGGTACGAAACCGTGGTTGGTGGGCGCAACAAATCGCGCGCCAGCGACCTGGGTGTGATTGCCGACAATGTGATTGGCACGATTGTGGTGCTCGAGGACACGAGCGAGCCCAACAGTGAGTTGGCCAGTGGACGAGAGGTATACACCTACAACAATGGTGTGAGCGACAGCCAGTTCTACCTCAACTGGACGGCCAGCAGCGACATCAACATTGTCACCGGTCTGGACCAGCCGGGTGCCGCCGAAAGCATCACAGTGGCAGGTGGCACGAGGTGCATCACAGCTAACGCAGCTCAGGCCACCACCCTGACGGTCTATGACCTGGCCGGACGCGTCGTGCTACAGCGCGACATCGAGGCGGGGCAGACGGTGATCGACGGCCTGCAGCCCGGCATCTACATCGTGGCCGGCCACAAGGTTTTAGTTAAAGATTAATGCTATTCTCAACGCATAATCCACAATGCATAATCCACAATGCATAATGCATAATGCATAATGCATAATCACAGCCTGGCTGCTTCCCCTCCCCTTTCCCAAAGGGGACCAAGGGTGAAAGCCGAATACAAT
>JAFUVK010000121.1 GCA_017477555.1 Muribaculaceae bacterium | reverse complement strand
GCGAAGCGAGCCGATCGTGTTGGTGCGCTGCGCGTAGTCCAGGGCCTCGATCAGAGGACGGGCAACGGGTGAAGCGACCAGCCGCTGGCTCGCCACCCATTCCCCCGCATGGACCACGCCAGCCACC
Organism: Muribaculaceae bacterium; assembly: GCA_017477555.1. GTDB lineage: Bacteria > Bacteroidota > Bacteroidia > Bacteroidales > Muribaculaceae > Sodaliphilus. The sequence goes on along the minus strand of JAFUVK010000121.1, from coordinate 3,999 downwards.
TCATCGGCACGGCCCTTGCGGGTGAAGCCGCCCTCGGCGTAGCCCTGGGCCTGGCTTGCCTGCTGCTTCTTGATCGCGGCCACCTGCATGGCACCTGCAGCCACTGCCATGGCAGCGGCTATAGAGGCGATGATGTAGCCCACGACAGGGATGGCGGCGGCACTGGAGTAGGCGTTCAAGGCGGCGGTCGCCGTCTGCGCCACGGCCTGGATGACCTGCATGGCGAACAGTTTCCTGTTGGCCTCGTCCTTGACCTTGGCCACCTCATTCTGCTTCTGCTGCTCAAGCCGCTTGGTCTTGAACTTGTTGCCCTCGGCCATCGAGATCTCGCGCTCGTAGCGTTTCTCGATGGCGGCGATCCCCCTCTATCACGCCATTAATACTACGAGGTTGTCCAACCACGCTTATAGCGAACGGCACGTACGGTGGTGTGAAAGGAAAGGAGACAAAATGAAAGTAGGTCAGAAAACGTTCATTTCCCGACCTACGCGATTAAAAAATCAGTGAATTTTACTTGATGACCTTCACGGCGCTGCAAGTGCCGTCGGTGTAAGTGGTTACGACGATGGTGATGCCATGAGCCTCATTCACCTCCTGGCCCATGATGTTGTAGTACTTGACGCTAACTGTCTGTGCATCTGTGTTGATGCAGTCAATAGATGTAACACCACCATCACCATAGTAATAGGTGTATGTTGACTGCTTTACCCATATGCCGTTATTCCAATTGTACGAAGTTTTCGTAGTGATACCCCATTCGCCATAAGCACTTATCGTGCAAGTATAAGGCTCAAAGTTTCCGTCCTCACCCAAGTTGTAAACCGTAGTCTGGGTGTTATTGCCAAATTCGTCGAACTCATAGTCGCACTTGGTATAATCTACCGCTGCATCGCCTTCTTGACGGGTTCCCACATATTGCGTGCGATTACCATTCTCATCATAGGTGTACGAAAACTTATAAACGAACGTCCAGGGATTGCCCTTGACATAGTAGGAATAAGATAAGATATTGCCATTATCATCATAGACATAGTCAAAGCGCGTAAGATCAAACCACATCACCACCATCCAGTTAGCAGTGATTTTTGTTTCCATGAGATCCTGCTCGTTGTAAGTGATCGTGGTGCGTGATGATTTGTTCCACGCGGTGCCTTGCTTGTTTGAAAGGATGGTCTCGACGAGCAACCCCTTCTCATTGTAGGTGTACTCTTCCATGGAAGCGCTGGTTTCTGCACCATCGGTGTACTGGGTGACGACATACGAAGTCACACGACCATTCTCGTCATAATTGTTGGCTTGCACCTCCTTGACTTCCCACTGATCATCGCCTGTGCCCTGTGAAACGGTGAGGCTGAGAACATTGCCGTTATCATCAAAGGCGTAAGCATACTTGTGAATGAGGCTGAGGTTTCCTGCTTCGAAGAAATACTCGAGGCGCTCTATCACATTGCCCTGGCCATCATACAGATATTCAACAGATTGTGCCAGTTGCCAATCATTGTTGTCTGCATTCCACGCATAAGTCTGTGTACTTGCCACATCACCCAGTTCGTTGTAGTTATAAACCAGTTTCTGGGACTTGTATTCGTTCTCTGATACAGTATAAACGACACTGTCACAAAGGACTACATCACCCACCCTTACTCGTTTTGAAGAATGATCTGCGGCGATGACATGAGGTGCGGTACCTTCCTTGTTCAAGTCAACACCGTAGTCTTCTACAGACTGCGCACACATTGTTGCTGCACTCAACACAGCAAGCGAAAAAGTTAAAAATCTGTTCATAATAATCCTGTTTTTATATAAAATAATTATGGTGAAAAGAAAAAATGTTCTGCTGTTTATGTTAAGCGAATTTGACGATGTAAAATTACTATCACCTTTAAACTACCCGCAAATAAAAGAGTTCCGAAAAAGGCAAATTGCTTTTTTCGGAACTTTTTAGACGTTTTTCGGAATCGTTTTGCTGATTTCAGAAAGCCTTGATGAACATTCTTACTCGGAGGCTGGCGGGGTGCTGATCATGTGGATGAATGACTTGCGATAGGCGGACGGCGACATGCCCACACCCTCCTGGAAGAGTTTGTAGAACGTCGACACCGACCCAAATCCGAGGTCAGTACACAGTTGCTTGAGTGGATAGTTGATGTGCTCGCGATCCGAGAGGATGCGTACTGCCTCCTGGATGCGATAATGGTTGATAAACTGAGACAAGTTCTTGCCACCCGAGCACTCGCTGATGATAGTGGTGAGGTAACTCTTGTTGGTGCCCACTCGCTGCGCCAGGCTCTCGCGGTTGAGTTGCGGGTCGGTGTAGATGCGCTCTTGCTCCATCAGGCGACACAATTCACGATAGATATGCTCACTCTTGGCTGTCGGCAAAGATTTGGGCAAAACAACATCTGCAGATTCATCAACGGTCTCTACTTCAACTATTTTCCCTGCTTGTGATTGCGGCTCATCAGGTTCAGGAGGCACGGTCGCCTCAAGTTCGTCAATGCGTGCGTTGAGCGCCTTCTCTCGTTCAATTGACTCCATGTGCTGACGCACGATATTGTGATACAGCCCGTTGCGGCGGCGCATATTGCGTATGGTCACCCACATCAGACAAGCCAACAGAAGCACCAGCAACACCAAACCTCCAATGATGATGCCACGGTTACGCAACTGTTGCTGGCTGAATTCCAGTTCACGCTGCTGCTCGATGATGCTGAACGACATGTCGCGCTCGCGTTTCATGTGCTCACGGTCGCTGGCATTGGTCGAGTCCGAAAATTCTTTGGCGCGCGTGAGACACTCCAATGCTTTATTAGTTTTGCCCATCGCCTCATAGTTCTGGGCCATCAGGTCATAAATCTGTTCCTTGACCATCTCGAGCTGCTCACCACCAGCCAGTTCCTTCTCCAGCCACTCAATGGACTCTTGATAACGTCCCTGCTTGTGGCAGATGTTGGCCTTCTGGTCGTAGGCATTGACCAACACCATCTTGTTGCTGTTGGCTTCGGCCAATTCGATGGCCTTCTGGGCATAGGTATCGGCTTCGGCCAGCCGTCCCCGATCATACATGATACCTGACAGCGAGACGTAGGTGATGGCGTTATCATTCAGTCCGTTCTTGTCGCTCACTTCAATAGCCTTGTGACAGTAGAACAACGCTGTGTCCATATCTCCCATCAGCCTGCTAAGGTCACAAATGTGCAGAGCGCCGATAAACTCGAGATGCGGATCCTTTTGGCGCACACCGAACTCATAACACTCACGGGCATAGCCAATCATGGTGGTATCGTTCTGAATCTGAGCAATGCTACACAGGTTACCGTAAATACTGCCCTCAATCTTGGTGTATTCGCATTGCTTGGCATGCTTGAGACTCTCGGTAAAGTACCATTGAGCCAAATAGAGGTTGTTATTGGCTGTCGCCTCGTGAATGCCGATGGAGTTCAGCGCCAGAGTCACGATAGTGTCGTTAGAAAGTTCCTGGCCCATCTCACGGGCTGCCTGCAACTCGGCGATGGCCGAATCCGGACGGTTGCTGTACAGACAGGCAGCACCTAGATAGAAATGAGCGTAAGCCTCATGTCGTTTGTCGCCAGCATGGTCGGCTTCGGCCAAATAGAGCCTTGACAGGTCGTAGAGCGTGGTGTAGTCGAAACGGTTGATGGTTGTAGCACACCGGTACATCAACGTGTCGAGTTGGTCTTGCCTTGACGATACTGCGACTCTGTCACATCCCACTAACGCACAAACCAGCGCGACAAGTGTGACGCAAGCCATCACCATGACCTGCGTCATCTGCCGATTAATACCATATCTCTGTGCTGTTGTCAAAATCACTTTTTTGTATTGAATTTACAAAATTCCTTAAATCCGCAGCACATTTTTGAAATAACTTTATAACATCCTGGACAACAAAAAGTTGCCCAGGATTTTGCCATGTCAGGGATTTCACCTAATTTAGTGCTGCAAAAAAAAACCAGTCAAAAACCACTGACAGACATG
>JAFUVK010000120.1 GCA_017477555.1 Muribaculaceae bacterium | reverse complement strand
GTAGTTAAAGTAGTTTCTATTCAGTAGTTAAAGGAGTTAAGTAGTTAAAGTAGTTAAGACGGATGTCTTGTTGCTTCTTGTCAGGAGTTAACTACTAAAAGTATCGTCTTAACTCCATTTAACTCCTTAACTACTTAACTACTACTAAATGTATCGTCTTAACTCCCTTTAACTCCTTAACTACATAACTACCAAGAAACTATAAACTCTCAACTCTAATGACTGTCACTTGTATCGGACATAGCGGAATGGCCATCGAGGTGGGCGATGTGACGCTCATCTTCGACTACTACATCGACCCGGCTGGGGTGCTGGACGACATCCTGGCGCGAGCGCGACGGCTGTATGTGCTGGTGTCGCACAGCCATCGCGACCACCTGTGCATGGACATCTTCGGCTGGCGCGACCGCTGCCCCGAGGTGCAATATGTGCTGGCTAGCGAGTGCCGACGCAAGCTCAAGCGTGCCATTGACCTCAATGCCTATCGCATCGCCTGGCTACATCACGACGAGGACTGGAGCGATGACCGCCTCGCCATCCATGCCTATGACTCGACCGACGTGGGTGTGGGTTTTCTGGTCGATGTCGACGGGCAGCGCGTCTATCATGCCGGCGACTACACCTGCTGGCACTTCAGCGAGGAGCAGGATGCGCAAGCCGTGCGCAAGGCCCAGGGCGACTTCCACGCCATTTTGCGGCGCATTGCCGCCCACTCGCCCCACATCCACCTTGCAATGATGCCTGTTGTGCCCAACATCGGTGGCGACTGGGCTTATGGGCCGCGCGAGTTTTTGCGAGCCATCACCGTCGATACCTTCATCCCCATGCACATGTGGGGCCGCGACCGTGAGGTGTTAGCATGGTGTGAAGCGGAAAAATTGCGTAACTGCCTGATGTTGGACAGTGGAGAAAAACACCTGATTTAAAAAATACCTTTTGTCGAGGCGGACGGCACAGGGGTGCCGTCCCTACTAGGCAGCTACACCGGCGACGCGAATCGGTATGCCGCAACCCTACAACCCGTCACCTAACCTCTCCCCTATGGGGAGAGAAGTCATCGCCAAGCTGATGTGCCACTTCTCCGCTCCCCTGAACAGCAATTGAAGCGAGCTCCATTGCGTTCGGCTTGCGCAAATTTTAGATTAATTTGGCTGCGCCTCAGCAATCGGAGCGAGCTTCATTGCATTCGGCTTGCGCAAATTTTAGATAAATTTGGCTGCGCCTCAGCAATCGGAGCGAGCTTCATTGCATTCGGCTTGCGCAAATTTTCTTTATTTGTTCGCCAAAAAGTTGTATCTTTGCGGCATCCTTTGAACAAATGGTGTAGATGCTCAAGAAGAATCATATCGCGCGATGGTGGCTGCTGGTGCTGCTAGTGGCTGTGTGGGTCATGGCCGATGCGCAGTCGCACGGTCACAGCCAGTGGCTGCAACTGTCGAGCAATGAGCTGGCCGCAATGGGCCAGAAAGACATGCGTCCCGGTCAGCCCAAGGACACGGCTCTGATGTGCTACACCATCGTCGCGGGCCGCTATGAACGGTCGATGACACAAGAGCAGAAGGCGCAGTGCATCGATGCCAACATGCAACTGTGGCGCATCTACTACTACGACTACTACGACTACCCCAAGTGCTTCGAGTGCCTGTCACATGCACGCGACATTGCCGCCGAGGCGGGTATCGACAATGCCAACATCGCCATCGGTCTGGGGTGTATGTACCAGACCATCTCGGAGGAAACCGGCAACAACGAGCTGGGTGCCAAAGCCTTGCGACACTACCGCGACGCTTTGGCCACGGCCATGCGCACTGGCGACCTCCTGCATGCCGACATGGCTTGCACAGATGTGTTGACCATGTCGCTGTCGCAGGGAGGCCTACGCACAGTGGAAGCCGAGTGGCAGAAGTACGCACAGTTGCCCACTAGCCCTGAGAGCGGCGTGCTGCGCCGCTACAACCGGCTGTTGCACACAGCCTACAGCCACATTGAAGCCGGTCGTTACAGGCAGGCACTAGCTACCTACGACCAGCAGTTGACCCTGATAGACACCACGCAATACTCGCGGCTCATCTATTTCACCTGCGTGCAGAAAGCCAAGGCTTATGCGCAGCAGGACCACTACCAGCAGGCCATCGCCACACTCGAACGCCCCGAAGAGATAGCCTTGTCGCTGCAGATGAAAGACTGCCAGCTGGAGGTGTGGGGCCTGCTGACCGACTATTACCAACGCTTAGGCGACGCCACGGCACGCGCGCACTACCGCGAGCGCTACCTGGCCCTGCGCGACACGCTCAACAACTATCACCAGCTGGCCAGCGTAAGCGAGGCCGAGGCACGCAGCGAGATTAAACAGCTGGAGCATGAGATGGCCGAGGTCAAACATCACCGCGAGGTGATGAGTATCATCACACTTGCCCTACTGGGCATCGTGGCGTTGGTGTCGGTATTTGTCTATTTTCTGTACCGCAAGAACGCGGCCCTGAAGCGTTCGAACCGCTCGCTCTATCAGAAGAACGTGGAGATGCTCCGCGCCGAGGAAGAAGAGCGCCGCATGCGTCGGGCATTGCAAGCCAGTGCCCCACCCCAGCCCAGCCCACAAGAGGCCGAGGCCAGCGAGACTGTAAAATACCGCGGCAGCACGCTCAGCGACAATGACAAGACAGAATTGCTATCGCGCATCTTGGATGTGATGGAGAACAATGCCGAGATTTTCTCGCCCGAGTTCTCGCTTGAGCGTCTGGCGGCCTTGGCCGATTCAAAATATAAATATGTTTCCCAGGTCATCCACGAGCACAGCAACCAAAACTTCAACAACTTCCTCAATGAGTATCGCATCAAGGAGGCCTGCAAGCGCATTAGCGACATTGAGCATTATGGACAGTACACCATCGAGGCCATCTCGGCCGGTGTGGGGTTCAAGTCACGCTCTACTTTTGTCACCTCATTCAAGCGTGTGACCGGCTTGACCCCATCGCAATATCAACGCCTTGCCCGGGACGACAGCGATTCGGGGAACTAGGTTTTATACGTTAGACAACGGTGGCGCATTTGCCGGCACATCCCCACATCTACCCTCTCCCCTGCCAGATGAGAGGCACTCGGCAGCGAACCTGATTCGACGGGGTAAGACACTGGTTGAGAGGGGTGTTTTGTACTGAATTCTGAAATCCGTACACATCGAACATCGTTTTCTTGCGCGTGAGCTGACGGGTGATAGTACTTTTGCACTATCAAACCGAGAGCTCATGCCCAAGGCTGCGTGGCCCTACTGTCAGGACATCAGCCTTGAGCCACAGAATTATTAACCTAAACAGTATTCGCAATGAGAAAACGAAGACTTCTTGCCTTGATGGCCGGGTTGTTGACACTGACAACAATGTCGGCCCAGACCTACACATCGGCTCCACGCCCAGTGAAGCAGGTCGTCAAGAGTGAACGGCTGCCGCAGATGCTTGCCAGCCATGTGAAGAAAACCATCCAGCATGCACCCAGTGCCAGCCAGTATGACGGCCGGACGATGTATGTCAATCTGACCAACTCGGACGACTGGGAGAGCTATGGTATAGGCAGTGTGCCCTATGGCATATATCGCTACACACTGGGCAGCGATACGGACTTCCAGCCTATCGCCACTAGTCTGAGCTACAATTTCATGGCCAGTGCCATGGGACGCGACCAGCTGCTGGGTGTTCGCCCCATGGAACTGTTCGGTGCGCTCAATGGTGCCGAGTACATCGGTCTTGGGGGCGAAGACTTCCACCAACTGTGGTCGGTAACCTATAACGAGTCAGAAAACTACTCACTCATCCCGTCGGTGATGGCCTACAACCCCACCAACGACAAGTTCTACACCATCCAGTACAACGCCGACTTGACAGGCTTGAACTTGGCACAATGGGACGCCACCGAGAAGCGGTTTGTCGCCCTGCAAGCATGGAGCAATAGTTTCCAGCCACTAACCCTGGCCTTCATGCCCGATGGTCGCCTGCTCACCGTGGGCAGCGATGCCAAGCTTTATGAGCTGGACGTGACCACCGGTGCCGCCACAGTCATTGGGCCGGTCGGCATCGTGCCGTCGCTCTATGTGCAGGGCATGGGCTATGAGAATCGCACCAATAGCATGGTGTGGATGGCAGTGACCGACAATGGTTCGGGTGTATATGCCCTTGACCCGTCCACCGGCGCGACCACGCTCATCAAGGCCTTGAGCAAGAACGAGCAGACACCGACGGTGTTCTTTGACAACAATGTGGCTCCGGCTCATGCTCCTGCCGCTACCAGCGACTTGCGATTCAGCTTCAGCGGCACGGGCACGACCAGCGGACAACTGCTGTTCACCGTACCGTCGACCAGCTATGATGGCACATCGCTCACAGGCAATGTGACGATGAGCGTGTGGCTCGACGGCGAGTGTCTCGCCGAGGCCCAGAGTGTTTCACCCGGCAGCCAGCAAGCCTACGATGTGTCCCTGAGCAACGACAACCACTATGCCTATGTCATCTTCAGTAATGAGGCAGGGTTCTCGCCAGCTGGCACACTGTATGCTTTTGCCGGCCGTGACATCCCGCTGGCCGTAACCGACGTGCAACTGACTGTCACCAACGGTGTGAGCCACCTGACTTGGACGGCTCCCGCCGGTGGCGAGAACAACGGCTACATCGACCGTGACGCGCTCACCTACAATGTGGTGCGCATGCCGGATGGTGTGTTGGTGGCCGAGGGCATCCAGGCCTGCGAGTTCAGCGAGACACTGCCCAGCCAGATGGCCCGCTACTACTACACGGTCACGCCGTTCAATGGCTCCGACAAGCAAGGCCAGCCCGCCAACTCCAACGACGTGCTCTGTGGCACAGCCTACCAGCCCCCCTACTACGATGACTTCACCAACCAGTCGACACAGAGCCTGTGGACCGTCATCAACGCCAACAACGACGCCAGCCAGTGGGGTACGGTCTACACCTGGCAGTATATGAACGGCCGCTGGTCGCTCTACACCAGCCCCTACAACATGGGTGAGGACTGCACCGGTGCCGACGACTACCTGGTGTCGCCGGGCGTGAGCTTAGAGACAGGCATCACCTATGCCTTGATTGTGAACATGACCAACACCTACTCGAACTACAACGAGCGCGCCAGCCTGCTCATCGGCACCAATCCCAACGATGTGTCGACCTTCAAGGTGCTGGCCAGCAATGAGGCTTTCAACACCGGCGGCAATCTCACCGACTGGGAAGCAGACTTCCAAGTAGAGGAAGCCGGTACGTACTACCTGGCCGTACGGGGCTTCACCACGCGCGAGGACAATGGGTCGGGCATCACCGTCAACTCGCTGGCCGTTAACGTCCTGGGCAAGGACAACGCACCTGCCGAGGTCACTAACCTGACCGTCATCCCCGAACCCAACGGCGAGATGCAGGCCGACGTGAGCTTTATCGCCCCCAGCACACAACTCAACGGCGAGCCCTTGAGTGGCCCACTGACTGCCAACATCTACCGTGACGACGTGGAACCCGCCGTGGCTCACCTCGATGTCACCGCCGGCACCGCTGCCCGGTGGACCGACACCGGCGTTGAGGGTGTGGGTATGCACAGCTACACCGTGTCGGTGAGCAATCAGGACGGCGGCGAGGGCAAGCGCGTGACGGCCTCGGCCTTCATCGGCGTGTACACGGCTCCCTACAGCAACACGTTCGACACGGCCGAGGATGCCCAGTTCTTCACTACAGTCAACGACTCGGCCTTCTACAGCACCAACGAGTATCGTTGGATTTGGAGCAGCTACAACCAGTGCCTGTCGCTGGGTGGCTACGGCTACTTTGTGCAGCATCCTGTTGAGAAGATTTGGCTGTATATGCCCGCCATCAAGCTCGAAAAGGATATGGTGTACAGCTACTCGTTCAACTGGACCTACAGCTCCTATTACCAGACCGGCCCCGGCTACTGTGGCATCGGCATGGCACCCGACTCGACAGCCCAGACCCTGTATGCCGAACAGTTGCCGTTTACCAACTACGGTGAGAAAGTGCTCATCGAGCACGAGATTATCACCAGCGAGACCGGCAAGTACTATCCGTCCATCCTGATGATCGGTGACACGCAGTACAACACCCTGTCGCCCAGCATCGACGACATCAGCATCAAGTTGATTGGTTCGGCCTTTGCTCCCTACACCATCGAGAATCTGGTTGCCGAGAACGACAAGTCAGGTGCACTGAAGGCCTACTTCACGTTCAATGCCGCTCGTGTCGACTATGCCCAGCGTCCGCTTGAAGGCGAGTTGAAGGTGAACATCTACCGCAGCGGCACTCCCATTCCGGTCAAGACCTTCACCGGCGTGCAACCTGGCCAGGAGCTGACGTGGACCGATGAGCAGCCCTTGAATGGCAAGAACAGCTATACCATCGTCGCCGTCAACACCCACGGCAGTGGCAAGCCCACAGTGACCGAGCTGTATGCCGGCATCGACACGCCCGCAGCCGTCGAGAACTACCGTGCACGCGGCAACGAGGACAATCAGAAGGCCATCCTTACTTGGGACGCCCCCTCGGAGGTGGGTGTCAATGGTGGTGTGGTCGACGGCTCGCTGGAGTATGCCATCATGGAGTATTTCCCCAATGCCAGCACTCCTGAGAGCCAAGTGGAGCTGATAGCCACCACACAGGAGACCAGCTACACCGTGGATCGCCAGCCCAGCGCTGAGATGGAACAACACTACTACGCTGTGGTTCCGCGCACCAGCGCCGGTGTGGGCGCAGCCAAGATATTGGATGTTGTGCTGGGTCAGCTCAAGGAAGTGCCGTTTACCGAGTCGTTTGCCGACGGTGGCGTGTCGTACAGCGGCTGGGTCGTGGGCACCGACGGCGCCACCTATGGCACAACATGGTATGTGCTTGCCAATGACGAGGAGATGACCGCGCAAGACGGCGACAACGGCTACGCCTTGTGCTACAATGGCAACTATAGCGCAAGCCTGCACTGGGCTGACCTGATCACGCCGAAGATGAAGCTGGCCCCCAACCAGCAATACACCCTGTCGTTCTGGTTGTATACCGGCTATCCGTCTACCTCCCCCACCCTGCCCACCCTGGAGGTGATGCAGAGCAACGACGACCTGGACTATGAGTCACTGAGCACAATCAATATCACCGAGGGCGAGCAAGGATGGACCCAGTTTGAGCTTCCGCTGACGGGCACCGGCACAGCCAACTACACCAAGTTGTGTTTCCGTGGCAACATGAGCTCGGTCTATGAGCGCCTGTGGCTGGACAACATCCAGGTGAACAACGCGCCAGTGTCGGGCATCACCGACGCCGGCCGTTCCGACCGTGTTGTCAGCTCGGGCAATGGCCTGTGTGTCGAGGGCTTTGATGGCCAGCGCGTCAATGTGTACAGCATCGATGGCCGCCAAGTCGACACATTTGTGGGTGGCGGTCGCCAGATGCGCCAGCTGGGCCAAGGAGTCTACATTGTCACAGTAGGCCGCCAGTCTGTCAAGGTGATTGTGCGGTGACAGCAAATAGCGAACAGCTGACAGCGAATAGCGAACAGCTGACAGCTGACAGCCGACAGTAAAACTTGATTTTTATACATCATTATTAAACTTAAAATGCATGGGCGACCTAGGTGTCTTCCATGCATTTTAAGTTCTGTTGGCATTTTTCACCTACTGAAACCCATAATCCTAGGCAGTTTACTGTAATTTTTAACACTTTTAATGAAATATTTGGCTCCTATGTCGTTTTTAAGCATTAATTTTGCAGTCTCTTTCAATACTAAGTGATAACTAATTTTTTTACTAATCAAATTACCTAAAAAATGAAAAAAGTATTATCCCTCCTGGCCGCCAGCGGCATCGCCATTGCCGCCATGGCTCAAGCCAACGTGACTTACAGCCTGACGACGCACGTCGACGGCCGCACCATCACTGCTACGGCCAGTGTTAACGCCGGCAGCGAGCTGCTTGACCAGATGCCCCAGGCACTGTGGCGCGGTTTCTGCGACTACAAGTTCTACAGCGATGCCGAGCTGACTCAAGAAATCACCACCGCTCCCTCCGAGGACGCCACCGTCTATGTCGACTACACGTTCGACCCGCCCTTCCAGGTGTCGACCGATGACAACGTGGTGTGGCATTACTTCAAGGGCTTCACCTCGTCGGCCTCACGCCCCAGCGATGACCGCTATGTGTACTACAGCCAGTACAAGCAGAACATCTACAATCAGAACGACCTGAGTACAGGCTCGATGACACTCAAGGCTCGCACCGATGCCCAGTGGGCCTTCGAGGGTGACGCTTACAGCCTGGCCATGCGCTATAACGACGTGAACAACCTCACCGCCAACGACTACATGATTCCGGGCAGCAGCACAGCTAGCGGAGCGAATGTTCGCCTGGGCGCCAAGCCCGCTCTGGGTTGGCAAGTGCACTACAACACAGCCTCCGGCAGAGTTCTCGGCTCGGGTTTCGTCTCGTTTGTTCGTCCCGACAACAATCACATCCTCACCATCGAGGATGTCGGTGCCGTGGCCTGCACCCGCACTCTGAGCTACAACAGCATGACCCTTGATGCACAGGGCCGCGTCGTTCCCAGCGACTCATACTACGCCAACCGCTTGTTTTGGTCGGCCTTTATCGCCACCCCGGTGAGCAATGGAAGCACCTCGGTCGACATCTGGCATGTGACCTACAAGATCATCATGCAATACCAGAACATGGAGCAGCGTGGCGACGACATCGTTGAGGCCAAGCCCAAGGACACCGAGACGATGCCCGTTCTCAAACCCGAGTATATGCTTGATGGTTACACCTACACCTACTTTATGGATGCAGAGTGTACCCAGGAGTGGCTCGACCCCATGCCCACCGACTGCAACAGCGTCGTATATGTGCTTGAGACTCCCGACAAGATTTCGGCCATCACCGATGTCAAGAGCGACAACACCACCGGCGACAACGCCTGGTATACCATCACCGGCCAGCGTGTGAGCCAGCCCACCCAGGGCATCTACATCCACCAGGGCAAGAAGGTGATTGTCAAGTAAGCGATAAACCGCTGCATCAACTATGTAACCGTAAAAAAATAACTTGGGACGATTTGTTACAATGAAACCTCCAGCTCATCTTTTTGTCCCTTTTTGCTTTGCTCATCAGTCGTTATGCCCGCATAACTCCTTCTTCACAAAACAAAAATGAACTAAAAATCTGAGCTAAATCATACCCACTTATTTTTTAACGGTTACTAAAGCGCGAGTGGCTCATCAGGCCACTCGCGCTATTTTTGTGTCAATCGGCCAGCACCTTGACCGGTCGCTTGAGCAAGACATCTAGGTCGGTGACATGCCACCCGGGTGGCGGCGCGGCCAGGCTGTCGCGGCTATAGAGCAGCATAGTCAGATTGCTGTGATTGGTGTAGCGATGATAGCCCAACGAGTCGAACATGGCAGGCTTGTCATAGTCCTTGAGCGAGAACACGAAGTCGGCTTCGCGCCGCATAATGGCCTGCAGCTGGTCGTCGACCATCTGCTGCGTGGCCCCACTCTGCGAGGTCCAATATTTGCATCCGGGCAGACTGCCTACGGGTATGCCGAATCCCGAAGTACAAGTATTGTAGTAAATGATGCGTGGCCTGGTTCGCTGCGACATGATGTAGGCGTAGCCGTAGAGTGCCTTGCGCTCGGCATTGTCGCGGAAGAACCAGCTCTCATCGTGGCACAGGTGCATGGCCAACACCACCGCCACTACGGCGGTGGCTCCGGCAAGCAATGCCCACAGCCGCATGGGTCGGCATGCCAAGCGCCGCATGAGCGCCACCACGCCAAAGCACACAAAGATGCCACACACGGCATAGTAGTAAAGCCAAAAAGCATTGGTGACGGTGAGCAACACCGTGGCCAGAAACGCCACCACCACAAACGCCCGGTAACGCCGTACCCACAAGCCTATGGCCAGTGCCGAGAGGCCATTGAGCAGGAGGTAGACACCCACCGTGTAGCGGTGTGCGATGAGCATGTTGACAGGATGCCCCATGCGCGCGTGCTGACGCGCCACGACCTCCATGTTGACCACGAAATACTCGCGCACAAAGTCGTCAAGACATCCCACAGCCAGCATGTAGATGGCAAACGGTGCCAAGACCAGCACCGAAGTCAGTGCCATCACGCCCACGTGCCGCCACACGCCGAGGTGCCGGCGCCAGGCATCGTAAAGCACAAACAGCGCCATAACACCCAACATGGCCGACACATTGTACTTGATGAGCAATGTTGCCGCCATGCCCACAGCCAGCACCACCGACGCGCGAAAAAGCTGTCGGGGCGCATCGCCCCCGTCGTGGTGCAGCAGTCGGCACACATGATAAAGTGCCCATACCAGAAAAAACAAGGCAAAGTCCTCGGCCCGCGTCTCATAGCGCACCACGGGAAAGAATACCGAGATGGCAGTAGCCATGGCGGCAAACATAGCCTGACGCTTGTCATCGAGATAGATAGACGCCGTCTTGTATAGCCACCAGAAGATGAACGCATAGACCAGACAGGTTATCCAGAACACGCCCAATGTGGTGCGGGGCGACAACAGGTACCCCGCCCCATAGATGAGCCAAAGCAGTGGGCCCTTGCTGTCGGAAAAGTCAACATAGGGTATCAGTCCACTCATCCAGGCCTTGCCGCTGGCAAAGAATGTGGCACTGTCGTAGTGGTCATAGTAGTCGTGCGTATAGGAGTCGGCCGAGACCAACAGCAACACGACCGTGGCAAAAGTGGCCATGACCATCCATGATGTCAGGCCAGTATTGAGCCATCGTCTCATATACCCTGCTGCGGCTGCCGCAGCCCGGTCTGCTCGAGTATGGCAATGGCCATGTCGAGAATCTTGGTGTCCTCGAGGGTGACATATCCCCCATCGGGTCCGGGCTGGATGTGTATGCCCATGCTCACGCCGTCATCATAGTCTGTACCGCCGAAATAGTTCCTCACAGTCTGTACATCCAGGTTCAGCCTATCGGCAATCTGATGAGTGGAGCCTTCAGGCAAAAGATTTTTAATTTCTCGCAGTTGGTTAAAAGTGATGATTCGCATATTCTAATTCTAATTCATAATTCTCGCTAACAGCTACTCACGACCCAAAATTCGAAACTAGATGAAGACGGCAAGGACAGCCAGAAAAGCCAGTGTGACGTAGACACTGGAGGCAACCATTGTGGCGTCGTGCCGTGTGAAAATGGGTTGATAATGATGCATCCAGCGGTGCTCGGTCCATAGCCACAGCCGGTACACGAGCCATCCGACCAACAGCCCCACCAGCGTGCCGCCGATGATGTCGCCCGGGTAATGCACCCCCAGATACATACGGCTGTAGCACTGCAGCATGGCCCACGACATGAGCGCGACCGTGACTCGGCGAGATGCAAACATCAGGCTGAGCACCATAGCCACACTGAACGAGTTGGCCGCATGGCTCGAGGTGAAGCCGTACAGTCCTCCCGTGTAGCCATTGACCAGATGGAGTGATGATGCCAGGTCGGGGTTGTGTGATGGCCGCAGTCGCTCGACGGTGTGCTTGATAAGTCCCGACGAGATTTGATCGGAGATGAGTATGGTCAGCACCAGTGTAGCAATGACCAGTAGGGCCTGGCGGCGGTCGTGCCGCAACGCCACAAGCACAGCCACCAGAATGAGCGCCCATGAGAGCTTACTGGTGATGCACCACATCAGTTGGTCGAAGTATGGCGCATGCCAACTGTTGATGGCAATGAGAGCCTGCTGGTCGACGGTGTTGAGATAGTCTAGCATTATCTTTTTCTTTAATCTTGTGTCCGAGACTGCGTCTCGGAGTACATTGACAAGTTTCTCTAAATGACTTCGATGTCGCGCGCATTGATCCAGGCTTGACGCCGGTTGGCAGTCTCGACATGGCACCATACCGCTCCGGCCGTAGTGACTCGGTCGATGATGGTGACTTTGAACCCCGGTGTGAGCTCAAAGGCCACTTCGGTCTTGTCCTTGGGAGTTCGGGGCGACGTGCTGAGGGCAGTGGGCCCGGTGATGACGATGGCCTGATTGTGTCCCTGTGCCCTGGCTCGCATATGCCAGGCACACACCATCGACACCATGGTGACCAGTAGCGCTACGATGGCTCCAAAGAATCCCACCTTGCGCCATGCCACAGTGTCGAGCCAGATATAGGCGGCTATTGCCGCAAGCATGAGCAAGAATGCGGCCAGTGCGATGTAGGCCCACGCGTTGCTCGACAGTCGGCCGACAGCCGACTCAATCCATACGACCAAAATATTGCTGCCCTGCTCCTGGTCGATGCCAGCCCTGGTTCGCACAAAGTCGAGGTTGTAGCGCGCGTCGCTGTTGCCGGGCTCTAGCAGCAGAGCACGCTCATAGTAGAGGATGGCGTGTGCGTTGTCCTTGAGACGATAGTAGGTGTTACCTATATTATAATAGAGCCCGGCCGACACTTCGCCCGTTTTTGCTTGCGCCAGATAGGCCGCGAGTGCCTTATTGTAAAGCTCCTGGTTATAGTCCTGAGCCGCCTTGTCCATTGCCGTGGGTGCGGCCGCGATGCTTGCCACCGCGATAATCGCCAGCGTCATCAAAGTGAGTATACGTGTCATGATGGTTGGGTTTTAGCGCGTTTCACATTCTCAAGTTTTCCAATCAGTGTAGCCGCCTCGTCGAGCACAGGCGCCATGTCGCCGTGTGCCAATTCGGGCGCATACTGAGCAAACTCGCACTTGTCAAGCAACGCCATGGCCTGTTGCGTGAGTTCTGGGTCGACACCGTAGGCAGTCAGCTCGCTCTGGATATTCTCCTTGTCAAGCTCTGAGACGGGTATCGAGAGTTTGTCGCTCATGTAGCCCCACATGGCCGTGAGCAGGTCGGCATAGAAAGCCGTTTGGTCGCCCTTATTCATCGAGGCTCGCGCCTGTTTGAGTCTTCGCTGCGCCACCTTGCTTGCGCGCTTGTTACGCATCAGCCGCACATCGGCCCGCTGCCGCAGCTGCTTGCGATAGTAGACCATGAGTGCAGCCATGAGCAATGCCGGTAAGACGAATGCCATCCAGTAGCGCCAATCGTCGATGACGAAAGTGTGTGTCTTGCTCAGGTGCAAGTCGCCCTGATGCAAGTGGCGTATGTCCATATTCTGCAGTCGGTAGTGATTGCTGGGTGCCCCCTCGCCCTTGGCCACTTTCAGCGGCTGCTGTGGCACGGGCACCGACACATACTTCCCGGTCTCAGGATCGAAATATGTGAAGTTGCTGGCCGGGATGGTAAACTCTCCCGCAAACTGTGGAATGAACGGGTAATCGATTTGCACCGACCCACTCATGTCGCCCGAGGCCGGATTGACCTTGACATTGGTTTTGGGGTCATAGACATCCATCTGCTTGGGGAAAGCCACCACTGGTGCCTTGATGTACTTAAGATTGCCAGTGCCTGTGATAACATAGCTATAGGTCGCTGCCTGGTAGGTCTTGAGCGGCGTAGGATTGATGCTTGTGGCCACCGTGAAGTGCCCCACCGCTCCGGTGAAGTCGGCCGGTTTAGGTTCGGGCAATGGCAAAATATTGACCGTGGCAGTGTTTGACTTGACCACCAGCTTCTTTTCCACCGGCTGCGAGAGCGTACCGAAGATGGTGCGGTAGTTTTCATATTGCACCACATTGACATCGTAATTGCCGGAGGTGATGGTGAGTTTTCCCGACTGTTGCGGATAGAGGATGCACTTCTTGAGCACAGCCACCATATACTGTTGCCCGTTGAACGTCTCCACATTGTTCAGGCTGGGCTGCATGGGTATCTCCTCGATGAGGAAGCCGTCGAACGACGGTTGCAGGGTGGGAATGAACTGCGACACCTGATACTTGGTGTAGAGCTTGATGGTACACACCACCGCTTGCTGCTCATAGACGCGTGGCTTTGACATCTCGATGCGCACAAAGATATCGTTGCCGGTGACGGCCTTGTCGGCGCTCTGTGTGATGGGGTCGTCATATTGCACCCCCCGACGCTCATGCTGCCGCTGCTCCTCCTGCAACGAGCGTGGCTGGCTATTGGCCGCCTTGTCGGGCGGCAAGACTTCGATGGTAAACGGTTTGGTAGTCATGCGACGCCCATTGACGTCGACCACGGCCGCACCGACATTAAGCCTACCTTGCTTGGTGGCCTTGTAGATCATGGTGTACTCCTGCGATGACGAGCTGCTTGACTTGCCATTGACCCACGACTGGCTGTAGCTGGTGGACAAAGCCGGTCCGTAGAGCTTGGTGGCTCCAGGGATATCGGGTGCAACAAATCCGCTACCCTCGGCATTCTTGAGCACAAAGGTGACATTGAACTTGCTGCCCTCGTTGACCTGCCTCGGTGCCTGCACAGTGAACGAGACCGAAGCCCCGGCCGAAATGGCCGAGCACAGCAAGAGGACGATGATGTGAATGAGATGCTTCATTGTCATTACCATTTGCGATTGGTTCTGGCACGCTCTCGACGTTCTTGCTGGGCGCGTGCCGCATTGATGCGCTGCTGTGTGGCATTCTCCTGGTCTTGCATGGTCTTGAGCACCTGCTCGGCATTCTGCTGGCTCATGCCTCCCTGCTGCTGTTGTTGCTGGTCTTGCTTCTGCTTGTCCTGGTCTTGCTTCTGCTTGTCCTGATCCTGCTTCTGCTTGTCCTGATCCTGCTTCTGCTTGTCCTGGTCTTGCTTCTGCTTGTCCTGGTCTTGCTTCTGCTTGTCCTGATTTTGGTTCTGGTTTTTATTTTGCTGGTTCTTGAGTTTGAGTTGCGCCATGCGCAGGTTGTACCGCGCCTGGTCATCGCTGGGGTCGTCGCGCAACGCTTGCTTGTAGAGTTGCACAGCCTGGTCATATTGCTGGCTGGCGTAGGCCAGATTGCCCAAGTCATAGTTGGCCTTTGAGCGCAACTGCTTGGTGGGCGCGTGCTTGGCCAAATCGGTCAATATGTCGGCAGCCTGCTTGACGGGGTTGTTCTTGTCGTCGTTAGCGGCTGCTCCCCCACCCTGCATGAGCAGTGACGTAGCCAGATTGAACTGTGCGATTGCCGACTGCGGTGCCACCTGCAGGGCCTTTCGGTACTCAACCTCGGCCTCGGCATATCGCTTGTCGTGGAACAGGCTGTTGCCTGTGCGAATGTGTTTTCGTTCCTTCTTGACAGTGGTGGGCTGTTGCTGCTGAGCCCACGCCCCGGCATTGAGCGTGAGTAGCATCGCTAATATGATGAATAGTCGCTTGATCATGCTTGCGTCTGTTTACGGGTAAAAAAGTTGTACTTCTGCAGCCACGGACTCTGTCGCTCGGTGTAGAGCAGCAGTCCCAACAGCAGGACAATGGCCAGTGCGGCAAATACCGGGAACTGCTCATCGTGCTTGGTGTAGCTGATCGACTCGAGGTCGGTTCGTGCCAGCTTATCGAGTGTTTCATGCAGTGTCTCGACGGCATCATTGGCTCCACCGTTGATATAGACACCTTTTCCGGCCCGTGCAATTTCCTGTGCCATCTGCTCGTTGAGCGCAGTGACCACGGTCTGGCCAGCATCGTCGGTGAGGAATCCTCCTTCGGGCATGGGAATGGGCGCACCTTGCGGGCTTCCCACACCGATTACATTGACCTGTATGCCTTGTTTCTGCGCCTGATGGGCTGCACTTGCCGCATCGTCTTCGAAATTCTCACCATCGGTGATGACAACGATGGTCTTCTGCGCCTTTTTGCTGGGCGAGAACGACTGTGCCGCCAGTGTGACAGCCGCTCCGATGGCCGTGCCTTGTGTGGGTGCCAGATTAGTGCTGATGTTGCTCAAGAACAGCTTTGCCGAGCTCACATCGCTGGTGATGGGCATCTGCATATAGGCATTGCCGGCAAAAACGATGAGTCCCACCTTGTCGTTGTCGAACGTGTCCATCATCTTCTGCACAATGAGCTTGGCGCGTTGCAGTCGGCTGATGTCGTGTGCATTATCGGTGCTGCTGGCATTCATAGAGTTAGAGATGTCCATAGCCACCATGACCTCGATGCCATGAACCTTGTCGGTGGTTTTGCTTGATCCCGCTCGCGGTCGCGCCAGTATGACAATGACCACAGCCAGTAGCAGTAGCTCAAGTGTGAGCTTAATCCACGGCTTAATGCTGGACACATCGGGCATCAGCTCATTCACGACCTGCTCTCGCCCGAATGCCTTCAGCTGCTTTCGCCGGCAGTTGCGTGCCCACCAGAACAGCGCAGCCACAACAGGCAACAGCAGCAACAGATAGAGATATTGCGTATTAGCGAAACTGAACATTCTTTTTTACAATTTAGTATTGTGCATTATGCATTGCATCAGGGGATGTGACGCAGCAGAGTGTAGTCGAGCACAGTGGCCAACAGCACCAACAGCAGCAGAGCCAGAGCCCACGGCATGTAATGATCCTCGGTGTGAGTAAAGCGCTGGACATCGAGATGCGTCTTCTCGAGCGAGTCAATCTCCTTGAAAATCTGTGCCAGCACACTGCCGCTGGTGGCACGGAAATACTTGCCTCCCGTAGCCGCCGCTATTTTGCGCAACGTAGCCTCATCGATGACCACAGGCATGGTCTGGTACTGTATGTTGCCGGCAAAGTCGATGGCCACAGGGTAAGGCGCATTGCCGTTGCTACCCACGCCGATAGTGTAGATTTTGATGCCATAGCGCTGTGCGATCTGTGCCGCGGTGAGTGGTGCCACCACCCCCGTGTTGTTCGAGCCATCGGTAAGCAGGATGATGCTCTTACTCTTGGCCTTGCCGTCCTTAATGCGGTTGATGCTGGTGGCGATGCCGTCGCCAATGGCGGTTCCGTCCTCGAGCAGACCCATTGTTATATGTCCTATGGCGTTGACCAGTGTGGCATTGTCCATGGTCATGGGCACCTGCGTGAAACTCTCTCCCGCAAACAGCACAAGACCGATGTTGTCGTGCTCTCGTGCGGCGACAAACTGTGTGGCCACCTTCTTAGCCGACTCCATTCGGTTGGGTTTGAAGTCCTTGGCCAACATCGATGTGGACACGTCCATGGCCACGATGATGTCGGTACCCTCGACGTCACTTGTGGACCACGAGTCGCGTGTCTGCGGCCGGCACAGAATGATGATGAGGCATGCCAGTGCGGCCAGCCGCAGTGCAAAAGGTAGATGCGTGAGCCACTCGCGCCAGCTGTGAGGCAGCGCGTCGAATGGCTGTGTGGTGCTCATGCGCAGTGTGGGATGCGCCTTGCGGTGGCTGTAGACGTACCATGCGATGAGTGGTATCAGCAGCAAGAACAGCCATAACCATCCGGGATGCAGCAATTGTGTCATGGCTTCACCTCCTTCTCCTCGTTAACTTGCGCGACGGTGTCGTCCACGGGTTTGGTCTGCTCGACAAAGTGGACCGCGCGCTGATAAGCCATCTCGTTGTCATCGGCCAAAGGTCGAACAGCCGCAAACTTGACGATGTCGGCCATCTCCAGAATCATAGTGAGCTGCTCGTTGACCGCCCGCGTCTCACCACGCTGCTTGAGTGTCTTGACAATCTCGGAGCTGGTCATCTCAACGGCATTGACACCAAACCGCCGGTCGATGTAGACGCGCAAGATGTCGGTCAAGCCGGTGAAATACTCTTTCTCCTGGCCATTCTGCCACAACTGCCGCTGCTTGAGGGCCTCGAGGTTGAGCATAGCCTCTTCGTAGGGCGGCAACCGCTTCTTTTCGGGCCGCAACGGGTTGCGCCCATGCCGGTACCACTTCAGGTAATAGTAGAGCGCCCCGGCTATGACAAGCACGGCCAGCAGCCATGCCCACCAGTAGTCGGCTATCCAGTCGGGCACCCAGTCCAGGATTTTGAACGGCACGCCCTCTACCGGCTTGATGCCGATGATGTCCTTGGTGGTATCGACAGGCACCGGTAGCACTTTCAGGCTCAGCGGGTTGCTCTCGAAAGTGTCGCGCCCCACCACATAAGCCAGCGGCGGCAGCACATACAGTCCCGAGTCGAAAGCCTGCAAAATAAGGTCGCGGTTAATCTGCTCACGATTGTTGCCCAGCGATGTGGTGTCGGCCTTGGGTTTGTCGGCAATCTCGACCATCGATGTGAGCGTGTCGCTCTTCTCGAGTGCCAAGAAGCCCCGTGTGCCGCAGTCTTGTACAATTTCCAGGTGCAAGGCAGTGACACGGCCCATGACCAACTGGGTCGAGTCGAGTTTAGCCTTGACAGTCACATTGCCGGCAGTGATGCTCAGGCACATCATGGCCGTAACCCATAGCAAAATGTTTCTCTTCATTCTCATTATGCATTGTGAATTATGCATTGTGAATTGAAAGTTATCCTCGTTGTTTGAACAGCGCCATGAGCGAGCGCACATAGTCCTCGTCGGTGGCGACAGTTGCCAGGTCGACCTTACAGCGCTGCACCGTGTCGGCCAGCACCTGCTGGCGGTCGTACCACCACCGGCTGTAGGCCTGTCGCACACGCCGGCTTGCCGTGTCGACCCATCGCATGGTGCCACGCTCGGCATCGAGCACCCGCATCAGCCCCACGTTGGGCATCTGCGCCTCTCGCTTGTCGTAGACCTGTATGGCCATGAGGTCGTGCTTGTGATTGGCGATCGACATGGCTTTGTAGTAGTCGTGTGTGTCGATAAAGTCGCTCACCAAGAATGTGGTGCATCGCTTCTTGAGGGCACTGGTCATATACTCGAGCGCCTGGTTGATGTCGGTTCCGGAACTTTGCGGCTTGAAGTCAAGCAACTCGCGTATGACCAGCAGGATGTGCTTGCGCCCCTTCTTGGGCGGGATGAACTTCTCGATGCGGTCGGTGAAGAAGATGACCCCCACCTTGTCGTTGTTCTGAATGGCCGAGAACGCCAGTGTGGCCGCCACCTCGGCCATGACCTCGCGCATGACCTCGCCCACGGCTCCAAAGTCTCGGCTGCCGCTCACATCCACCAGCAGCATCACGGTGAGTTCGCGCTCTTCCTCATAGACCTTGACGTAAGGCTTATTGTATCGGGCAGTGACATTCCAGTCGATGTCGCGCACATCGTCGCCATACTGGTACTCGCGAACCTCGCTGAAGGTCATACCGCGCCCTTTGAAGGCCGAGTGGTATTCGCCCGCAAAGATGTTTTGCGAGAGTCCCTTGGCCTTAATTTCAATTTTCCGGACTTTTTTCAGCAATTCGTTGCGTTCCATAATCCATTAGAAATCAAAGGGAGTCAAGTTGTTAAA
Source organism: Muribaculaceae bacterium (assembly GCA_017477555.1). Taxonomy (GTDB): domain Bacteria; phylum Bacteroidota; class Bacteroidia; order Bacteroidales; family Muribaculaceae; genus Sodaliphilus. Next base: position 14,414 of record JAFUVK010000120.1, on the reverse strand, counting down.
GGAATTTTAGGCATGTGCCGCGTCGAGTATCGACACGACACACTTGGTCCGTTCGTTGTGCATTGAGCATTGTGCACTGTATTAGGGGACGGCAATCTTGTCGAGGATGTTGCTGATGATTTCGTCGGCCGTGATGTTGTTGGCCTCGGCCTCATAGCTCAAGCCCAGACGGTGACGCATCACATCGTGACACACAGCACGCACGTCCTCGGGGATGACATATCCTCGTCCCTTGATGAAAGCGTAGGCCCTGGCAGCCAGTGCCATGCTGATGCTAGCACGTGGCGATGAGCCGAACGAAATCATGCTTTGCAAGTCCTTCATGCCATAGTCGACGGGGAAACGTGTCGCAAACACGATGTCAACAATATATCGCTCAATCTTCTCGTCGATGTAGATTTTCTGGACCACTTGACGCGTGTCGACGATGTCGGCCGGCGTGACCAGCGGTGTGACCCGTTTGGGTTCGGGCGCGATGTTCATCTTGATGATTTGCGCCTCCTCGGCCTTACTTGGGTAACCGATGACCACCTTCATCAAGAATCGGTCGACCTGTGCCTCAGGCAGAGGATAGGTACCCTCCTGCTCGATGGGATTCTGCGTGGCCAGCACCAGGAAGGGCTCATCGAGGGCAAACGTCTGCTCGCCGATGGTGACCTGTCGCTCCTGCATGGCTTCAAGCAGTGCGCTCTGCACCTTGGCCGGAGCACGGTTGATCTCATCGGCTAGGATAAAGTTGGCAAACACCGGGCCTTTCTTAACCTCAAAGCGTTCTTTCTGCATGCTGTAGACCATGGTGCCCACAACGTCGGCCGGCAGCAGGTCGGGCGTGAACTGTATGCGGCTGAACCGCGCGTCAATCAGTCCGGCCAGCGTCTTGATGGCCAGCGTTTTTGCAAGTCCCGGCACACCCTCGAGCAGCACATGCCCGTTGGCCAACAGTGCAATCAGGAGCGAGTCCACCAAGTGCTTCTGCCCCACGATTGTGGTGTCCATACCTTGCTTGATCATGTTCACGAAGTTGCTACGGCTGGCAATCAGGTCGTTCAACTCGCGGATATTTACTGTTTCGCTCATGTTCTGTGATGTGAAAATGTTGTCTTCGCGAACCATTCGAGAAAACTTGTTGCAAAGGTATCACATTCGCCTCAATAGCACCAAGAGAATGCACGTTAAATAAACAAATATTAAGTTAGAAATGTTAAAACCGCCACAAATGATAAGCAGTCAGCAAAGAATCGCTACCTTTGTTGGCCAATAAAGAAAATGATTAATGAACAAAAGGAGCAAAAAACATGCATGCGGATTGGCTATTGCAGTTATTGCCATCATTGCTGCCTCATGGTGGTTTTGGGGCCGAACCGAAACCATTCCCACCGCGAGCACTGGCCTACTGGAACGCTTCACCGACTTCGACTCTGAGTTTGTGAATCCACGAACGATAAGCGTTTGGCTGCCAGCAGGCTACCACACAGGAGACTCATGCGCCGTACTGTACATGCACGATGGACAGATGCTGTTTGACGCCACCACGACTTGGAATGGACAGGAGTGGCAGGTCGACGAGATTGCCGGGCAGCTCATCGGCGACTCGCTCATGCGCCGATGCATCGTTGTGGGCATCGACAACACCGACCGGCGATTGCAAGAATACTTCCCCACCAAGGCCTGGCAGCAACTACCGCACGACAAACAGGGCGAAGCCGACACCGACAAACTACTGGGCGATGACTACCTGAAATTCATAGTCACCGAGGTCAAACCATTCATCGACAAGTGCTACAAGCCCCTGACCTCACGCGAGCATACGTTCATGATGGGCTCTAGCATGGGTGGACTGATTTCGCTCTATGCTCTGTGCGAGTACCCTCAGGTGTTTGGCGGTGTGGCCTGCTTGTCAACTCACTTGTCGTTCAAGTCTGTGGGCGATGGAGTCGATGGCACACTGTGGTCTGAAGCGTTCTGCCGGTATCTTTCCACCCACCTGCCGTCGGCCAACAGCCGCCTGGTGTATATGGACCGTGGCACCGAGGGGATTGATGCCAGCTATGCCCCTCACCAACAGCAAGTAGATAGCGTGTTCGCCGCTCATGGCTGGGACAGCGAACACTATGTGAGCCATGTGTTTGACGGCCACGAGCACAAGGAGATTTTCTGGGCCAAGCGCCTGGAGAAGCCGTTGCTCTTCTTGCTGGGGCAATAGCGGCACAGCCACTGCCGCCACACAACCATCACACCTCAGGCGACCTGCACAGGTCGCCTGAGGCTTTTCTACGGGGAGCTATATACCAGTTGTCCCCTTGGTGCCCTGAAAGGGCATTCGACTACAGACGGCGGCCCGTTGGGACCACTGCTACTTATCAACAAGAGACAACTGGTGAATAGTTCCATCTCTACAAGCGTTTCTTTATAAGTGGTGAAAGACACACAACTCCTTCCCCTCCCCGTACGACAGGAGGGACACGCCCCAACCACAACCACCGATTTGTTTGGCATTTCTCCGCAAGAAATTAAAAAAACGTTAAATCAGAGCGATTTTAGTCTTACATATTTGCCAAAATGTAAAGTTTGCTTTACCTTTGTTGCGCTAAACTTTACATCACATTTAAAAACATGAAATTATGAACAGCAATTATCTATTTCCGACAGTGTGCAAGCGGGTGGGCTGGGTGCTCTTTGTGCCGTTTGCTATCATGGGTCTGATTCTGATGTTCGGCCACGAAGATTGGCTCCCCGCTTTGCCTTGCAAGGTCATTGCCCTATTCAACGGCCCCACGTGGATCACCGAGAAGGCAGTCGGTCCGTCGCCTGTGGTGCAGTTCATCACCGACAACATGATTGAAGAGGTGATTATCATTGGTCTGGTCATTGCTCTGGGACTAATCGCCTTCTCGCGCGAGAAAGATGAGGATGAGTTTGTCGAGCATCTGCGCGCCAAGTCACTGGTGTGGTCGCTCAAGGTCAATATGGTACTCGTCTTGATAGCCACATTATTCCTCTATGACAGCAATTTCTTGGCCTTCACCTGGACTTATTTGTTCGGCGTGCCCCTACTATTCGCCATCAAGTTCGAGATTGAGTTGTACCGTTTCAGACACCAGAGCGATGAAGAATAACATCAGAGTAGAGCGCGCCATCGTGCGCATGACACAGCAGCAGCTGGCCGAGGCCGTGGGCGTTAGCCGCCAGACCATCAACGCCATCGAGTCGTGCAAGTATGTGCCCTCGGCAGTGCTGGCCATGAAGATTGCCCGCACTTTTGAGAAGCCCGTCGAGAGCATTTTCAGTCTCGAAGAAGGCGACTGATTAAAGTTGATAGTTTACAGTATTTGTAACCCCTTAAAAAAGCTGACTATGGAATTTCTAGCACTCATCTTACTGGCAGCGACAATCTATGTGATCATCGTGGTGAAAGATATAAACTCGAAGGTTGACAATCTGAGCCAACGCGTCGAGGATCTAGCCTATGCTCAACGAAGTGAGGCAAACGAGATGTTCCACCCCACCCCGGTCGCACCTGCGCCCGAGGCAGCAGCGGTGGCTCCAACCGAGCCCGAACCTGTGGTTGAGGCTATACAACCTGCAATCATACCCACTCCGCCGCCACTTGAGCAATGGCAGCCAGAGGAGATTGCCCCACCCATTGCAGAAGCAGAGGTTGAACCACAGCAAGTTGCGGAAGAGGAAGTTCAGGAGCCTGTGGTCCACGAAAGCCGCAACTTCGAGAAGTTTATTGGCGAGAACCTGTTTGGCAAGATTGGTATCATCGTGTTTATTATCGGCATCGGATTCTTTGTCAAGTATGCCATCGACAACAACTGGATCAACGAGGTGACTCGCACCATCCTAGGCTATGCGGTGAGCGTGGCGATGCTGGGCATCGGAGCGCGTCTGCACAGGCAGTACCGCACCTACAGTTCGCTCATCATGGGCGGTGCCTTCGGTGTGGCCTACGTGACCACCGCTGTGGCCTATCATTACTACCATCTGTTCGGGTCGACGGTAGCCTTTGGCATCCTGGTGGGCGTGACCATCCTGATGGCTGCCCTAGCCTATATCACCGACAAGCGCGAGTTGGCCATCATTGCCCTGGTCGGCGGCTTTATCGCGCCGTTCATCGCCAGCAACGAGAATGGCAGTGTGGTGGCCCTATTCGGCTATATTCTTGTGCTGAGCCTGGGCATGACGGCATTGTCACTGATCAAACGCTGGAGCGAACTGCCCATCATCGCTTGCGTAGCCACGTGGGCGTTGCTCTTCATGTTTGGCAATGACTATGATGAGAACTACAACCACACACGACGCATCTTGTCTGCACTGAGCACATGCTATCTGCTGCTCTTCATGGCCTCGGCCACCCATACGCTGTATCGCGGTGCAAGTCGCTGGCAGGGGCGCATCCTGGCTTCGATGCTGGTGTTCAATAGTTTTATCTATCTGCTATTCAACATCGATTGTAGTCACTATTTCAGCTACTGGAATGACGGCTTGCTCTGCGCATTCATCGCGCTGTGTCATGTGGCATGCATCGCTATCATCTGGCGCCATCGCAGCGGCAGTCCATTGGCCTACCACACTCACCTGGCACTGGCCATCGCATTCCTTGCCATCGCTGTGCCCATTGAGTTCAGCAACTTCCAGATTGTCACGCTCGTGTGGGCCGTTCAGACGGCTATTGTATTCTATCTGTATGTCCGCTCGCACACGCGCACTTTTGCTTGGGGCAGTTTCGCACTGGCGGCACTCACCCTCATCAGCTATCTGAGCCACAGCCTATTCACTGCGGCATCGGGAGCGCACATGTTTGCCAACAGCGACTTTGCCCGCGGCATCGTCTATGCCGGCAGCGCACTGGCCGTGGCGCTGATGTGCGACCGCAATCTGGGGCAGTTGCGCCAGGCATGGAAGATTGAGTGGGAGTCCATCACCATTATCTCCTATCTGGTCGCCATCGGCGTGTTCTACAAGGCATTTACCACCGAGTTCTACTGTCACTTGCCCGCACCGCTGTCGGGAGCCACAATCGGGTTGTTCACAGCTGCGCTAGTGCTGGGACTGTGCCTCACCTTCTACAAGCGCGTGACCATCGACAAGAATCTGGCACCACACCTGCTGATGGGCTTTGTGAGCACGATGACCCTGGCCATGCAGGCAGTTGTGATAACTACCCCCATCCACGGCATCGCCACCATCGCTGTGCAATGGCTCAACGTGATGGCTGTTGCCGCCACCTTGGCATTCATCGCACGGTTGTACTACCGGGCCAACTGGCCTGGCGAACGCTGGGTGACGATCGTGCTCAATGTGCTGGCAACGGTCGCGGTTGTGTCTTGTGCTCGATTGCTGTTGTTGCAAAGCGGAATCACCGACTTCAGCGCAGGCCTGTCGCTGTCGCTGGCAGTGGCTGGATTTGCCCAAATGTTGCTGGGCATGCGGTTGCATCACAAGGACTTGCGCATCGTCAGCCTGTTCACCCTCGGGCTGGTGCTGGTCAAACTCGTGCTGAACGACCTGTGGAGCATGCCGACCGTGGGCAAGATCATCACCTTCATCGTGCTTGGCTTGCTGCTGCTTGTGCTGTCGTTCCTCTACCAGCGGCTCAAGAACGTCCTCTTCGACGACGACACAACCCAATAGTCCACATGCGCTTAAGCCATTCACAACCATCCAAACATCTTTTTAAACTTTATAATTCCGCCAATGGGTTTGACACATGAAAAAGATAATAGCAATCATTGTTATTGTAATTGTTTGTGCTTGCTTGTTCAATAGATCATGTTCAAAAGTAGAAAAAACGTCCCGAACAATCAGATTTACTGAACTAGACAAATCTATTCAAGATACTTTGTACTCAGTTTGGCAAACCATTCATAAGGATTTCAGAGAAGAAGACAAAGTAGATTTGATTGATTTCACTAACGATTTTGTATTTGTAACTCGGCAAGACTTTTTTCTTAAATGGGTTTTTCATCCAGTTATCATTAATGCCTCTTATGGATGGGAATATGAATTTAGCACATCCGAATTTCAAACCCCTGTTATCATAAAAGGTAATAAAATGTATATTCCTGTGGAAAACAATTACTTCTTGCTAACCGAGCAACTAGATTCCAGTTACTTTTATGTTTATAATATAAAGGAATGATTGGGTTAGAAACAGTTTCACAAGCACACCCACATCGGACCCGAGCGCATCGCCTCAAGGACGAGAAGCAACGTGAGAGACTCGCTCATTGGACACTGCTCTCGCCTGCGTAATTGTTGTCCTGAAGTAACAAAGCTGTTTCGCTATATGTATGTCGCTGCTGTGGGCATAGTTCCTTTGGAGCTACAGGCCGCTGAATCGTACAGTGGTGACAAACAATTCTTGCTGCACATTTTGGCCAATTCAGATTTTTGTATTATCTTTGCTCACAGAATCTAAAACGACACCGATTATGGCTAAGTATCTCAATCCGAAAGCCGACTTGACTTTCAAGAAAGTCTTTGGCGAGCACAAGGACTTGGTGACCAGCTTTCTCAATGCGATGCTCCCCATCGACAAGGATGCTCCCATTGAGGCTATCGAGTATCTATCGCCCGAGATAGTGCCCGAGAATCCCGCACGCAAATACAGCATCGTGGACGTGCGCTGTACCGACCAATTGGGCAGGCAGTTCATCGTCGAGATGCAGATGATCTGGTCGCCCGAGTTCAAGAGTCGCGTGCTGTTCAACGCCTCGAAGGCCTACGTCCGCCAGCTGGACCAAGGAGAGAACTACCACTTGCTGCAGCCGGTGTATTCGCTCAATCTGGTGAACGAAATCTTTGAACCCGACATCGAGGGCTACTACCATCACTACTCGATGGTGCATTTTGAGCATACCGACAAGGTCATCGAGGGACTCCACCTTGTGTTTATCGAGCTGCCCAAGTTCAAACCACAGACTTTCAACGAGAAGAAGATGCAAGTGCTGTGGCTGCGCTATCTCACTGAGATAGACGAGCAGACCACCGAGATCCCTGCTGAACTTCTTGAGGAGCCGCAAGTCAAGAAGGCCATAGACGTGCTTGAGGTGTCGGCTTTCACTCGTGCAGAGTTGGAAGGCTACGACAAGTTCTGGGACATGGTCAGCGTCGAAAAGACCATATTCAGTTCGGCTGAGCGAAGAGGACTTGAACGAGGGCTATCCGAGGGTATGGCCAAGGGTATGGCCAAAGGCCTGGCAAAGGGAATGGCCGAAGGTTTGGCCAAAGGTATGGAAAAGGGTATGGAAAAGGGTATGGAAAAGGGTATGGAAAAGGGTATGGCCGAAGGCTTGGCCAAAGGTGAAGCCAAAGGACGCGCCGAGGGCATACTTGACACCGCACGGAAAATGCTGGAGGCAGGCATCGATAAATCAACCATCGCTCAAATCACAGGACTTGACCCGGACTTGATTGATTAAGCTGCTGACCTAGCGACCAACTTATCCCCTCACTTTCGCAATGCCTGACAAGTGAGGGGATAACTTTGTCAACCCTCCTTAAATAAAAAAAAGCAGAAAAAAGATTGTGGGTTGAGTGTTATTTGCACAAAAAGCAGTAATTTTGCCGATTGTTTTTGATATCACAATTGAAATATGAAGAAATACAACGAATATAACCGTTTTAACCTCTCGGACATCAACAAGGAGGTCCTGGAGATGTGGGACCGCGAGGGCGTGTTCCATGCTAGCGTCGGTGAGCGCGAGGGCGCGCCGTCGTTTGTGTTCTATGAGGGTCCCCCTAGTGCCAACGGCATGCCGGGCATCCACCATGTAATGGCTCGCACACTCAAGGACATCGTGTGCCGCTACAAGACCATGCGTGGCTACCAAGTGCTGCGCAAGGCCGGCTGGGACACCCACGGTCTGCCCGTGGAGCTGGGAGTGGAGAAGTCGCTGGGCATCACCAAGGAAGACATCGGCAAGAAAATCAGCGTCGATGACTACAATGATAGTTGCCGCCGCGAGGTGATGAAGTACACCCGCGAATGGGAAGACCTGACCCACCGCATGGGCTACTGGGTGGACATGAAGAATCCCTACATCACTTACAAGAACAGCTACATCGAGACCCTATGGTGGCTACTCAAGCAACTCTATAACAAGGGACTGCTCTACAAGGGCTACACCATCCAGCCCTATTCGCCAGCTGCCGGCACTGGACTCAGCTCGCACGAGCTGAATATGCCGGGTTGTTACCGCGATGTCAAGGATCAGACCGTGACGGCACAGTTCACCGTGGTAAAGGATGACCACCCCGTGGTGCGTGCCATCATGGACAAGGCCGATGCGGGCTTTGAGCACCTGACTATCCTGGCCTGGACCACCACACCGTGGACCCTGCCCAGCAATACCGCGCTGTGCGTCGGACCGAAGATTGACTATGTGGCCGTCGAGAGCTACAACCCCTACAACGGACAGCCTGCCATCTACCTACTGGCCAAGGCCAGGCTGAATGCCTACTTCAAGGCCGAGGGACAGGAAAAAGCCATGAGCGACTACCGGCAGGGCGACAAGGTGATTCCGTGGAAGTTGCTTGGCGAATTTAATGGCAATGCCCTCCTCGACATGCGCTACGAGCAACTCTTCCCTTGGGTGAAGCCCGTCGACAAGGTGAATGACCAGATTGTGGGCAACGACAATGGGTTCCGCGTCATCCCCGGCGACTATGTCACCACCGAGGACGGTACGGGCATCGTGCACATCGCACCCACCTTTGGTGCCGACGACGCCGCCGTGGCCAAGGCCGCCGGTGTGCCAGCACTCTATATGATCAACAAGAAGTTGGAGACCCGCCCCATGGTGGATTTCAGCGGCAAGTACTATCTCCTTGAAGACCTTGACGAGGACTTCGTGGCTCGGTTTGTTGACGTTGAACTATATAAGGAGTACGCCGGAGCGTGGGTCAAGAACGCCTACGACCCACAGTACACTGTCAATGGAAAATATGACGAGGAGGCCGCCACTAAGGCCGAAGACCTGAATGTCTACATCTGCGTGCGCATGAAGCAGGCAGGCACAGCATTCAAGATTGAGAAGCACGTGCACAACTATCCGCACTGCTGGCGCACCGACAAGCCCGTGCTCTACTACCCGCTCGACAGCTGGTTTATCCGCGCCACGGCCGCCCGCGACCGCATGGTCGAACTGAACAAGACCATTAACTGGAAGCCCGAGTCGACGGGCACAGGACGCTTCGGCAAGTGGCTCGAGAACCTCAACGACTGGAACCTGAGCCGCTCGCGCTACTGGGGCACTCCCCTGCCCATCTGGCGCAGCGAGGACGGCGAGGAATTGTGCATCGGCAGTATCGAGGAACTCTATAACGAGATTGACAAAGCTGTGGCCGCTGGCATAATGAAGAGCAACCCCTATCGCGATAAGGGTTTCGTGCCAGGCGACTATAGCGAGGAGAACTATAACAAGATTGACATCCATCGCCCCTATGTGGATGACATCGTGCTGGTGAGTCCCACAGGCAAGCCCATGAAGCGTGAGTTAGACCTGATCGATGTGTGGTTCGACAGCGGAGCCATGCCCTACGCCCAACAGCACTACCCCTTCGAGAACAAAGAGCTGGTGGACAGTGGCCGTGCTTTCCCGGCCGACTTCATCGCCGAGGGTGTCGACCAGACACGTGGTTGGTTCTACACACTGCACGCCATCGCCACGATGGTGTTCGACAGTGTGTCGTACAAGAGCGTCATCAGCAACGGCCTGGTGCTGGACAAGAATGGCGCCAAGATGAGCAAACGACTCGGCAACGCCGTCGACCCGTTCAAGACCATCGAAGACTATGGCAGCGACCCTGTGCGCTGGTACATGATCAGCAACTCGTCGCCGTGGGACAACCTAAAGTTTGACACCGATGGCGTGCAGGAGGTGAGCCGCAAATTCTTTGGCACACTCTATAATACCTATTCGTTCTTCGCCCTGTATGCCAACGTTGACGGATTCGACCGCGACGCCGCACAGGTGCCCATGAGCGAGCGTCCCGAGATTGACCGATGGATCATCTCATTACTCAACACGCTGGTCAAGACGGTGCGCGCCGAGCTTGATGACTATGAGCCCACCCGTGCCGCCCGCGCCATTAGCACGTTTGTGAGTGACCACCTGAGCAACTGGTATGTGCGTCTGAACCGTAAGCGCTTCTGGGGCGGTGAGATGACCGCCGACAAGCTCGCGGCCTATCAGACGCTGCACGAATGCCTCACCACCGTGTCAATGCTCATGGCTCCCGTCTCACCCTTCTTTGCCGACCGACTGTACCGCGACCTCACGGGCAGCGAAAAGTCTGTGCACCTAGCGCTGTATCCCGAACCTAATGAGAGCCTCATCGACCGTCAACTGGAAGACCGCATGCAGCTTGCGCAAGACACCACGTCGATGGTACTGGCCCTGCGCCGCAAGCAGAACCTGAAGGTGCGCCAGCCGCTCATGAGCATCATGGTGCCCGTTGTCGACGACAAGCAGAAGGCAGCCCTCGAAGCTGTGGCAGAGCTCATCAAGGGCGAGGTCAACGTCAAGGAGGTGAAGCTGGTGGCTAGCGACGCCGGCATCCTGGTCAAGCGCGTCAAGCCCGACTTCAAGGTGCTGGGCAAGAAGCTGGGTAAGAACATGAAGGCAGTGGCCGCAGCCCTGTCGCAGATGGAGCAGCCCGACATCATTGCCTTCGAGAAGACAGGACAAGCAACATTTGATGTCGCCGGCACACCCATCACCGTCGACCTGGCCGACGTGGAGGTTATCAGCGAGGACATCCCCGGCTGGCTGGTGGCCAACGAGGGCAACCTGACGGTGGCCTTAGACATCACACTGACCGACGAGCTGCTGAGCGAGGGAATGGCCCGCGAACTGGTGAACCGCATCCAGAACATACGCAAGGCCAAGAACTTCGACATCACCGACAAGGTGGTGGTACGGCTGCAGCCCGACGAGCGCGTGACAGCCGCCGTGGAGCGTTATGGCGACTACATTGCACAGCAGGTGCAGGCTGTGAGCGTAACCGTCGAGGCCGTTGACCACGACGACACCGTCGATGCCGAAAATGACGATCTGAATGTGCACATGACCGTCGACAAGGCTTAATCAATGCATAATTCATAATTCCTAATTCATAATTTGAGATTATGGCTGAAGAGAAAGTGAGATATAGCGACGAGGAGCTGCAAGAATTCAAGCAGATTATCCTCGAGAAGCTCGAACAGGCACAGGCCAACTACGACTTGCTCAAGGGCAACATTATGGTCGACGAATCAGACCCCACCTTTAAGGTCATGGAAGAAGGCGCCAACACGTTGAGCAAGGAAGAGGCCAGCCAGCGCGCACAGCGACAGCTGGAGTTTATCAATAAGCTCCAGGCCGCACTGCGACGCATCGAGAACGGCACCTACGGCATCTGCCGCGTTACGGGAAAACTCATCCCCAAGGGACGCCTTATGGCAGTGCCACACGCCACCACCTCGATCGAGGGCAAGGAGATTGAGCAACAACGCAAGATGCGCCGATGAGACGCCTGTCGCACGGATGGCTCGCCGCGATTGTCATCGTGGCGGTTATCATTATCGACCAGTGTGTCAAGGTTTGGGTTAAGACACACTTCTACTACGGCGAGGAGCTGGTCATCACGTCGTGGTTCCGACTGCTGTTTATCGAGAACAACGGCATGGCCTTCGGCATGGAGCTGGGCAGCAAGATGTTGCTCACATGGTTTCGCATCATTGCCGTCGTGGGCTTTGTCTATTACTTGATTAAAATAAGTCACCGCACCGACTTGCCACGTGGATATGTAGTTTGCATTGCCCTGATTACGGCTGGAGCTGCCGGCAATGTGATCGACTGCATCTGCTATGGCGTGATTTTCGACGCTCCGCCACTGCCACAGGTGGCCCAGCTGTTCCCTCCCGAAGGCGGCTATAGCACATGGTTTCATGGCAGGGTGGTGGATATGCTCTACTTTCCGCTATGTGAGTGGGACTGGCCAGCATGGATGCCCATGGTGGGTGGACAGCATTTTGTCTTCTTCCAGCCTATTTTCAACGTTGCCGACGCTGCACTGAGCGTGAGCGTGTTTGTGCTCATCATCTTTTATGCCAAGCATCTGTCGGGAACCGACAGCAACAAACAGAGCGACGCCGACATTTCAGACCACGCCCCCGACAACGCCCAATGACCTTGCGCACCACATACTGCCTGACCTTGTTGTGCCTGTTGCTGGCCACAGCCTGCAACAAGGCACCCGATGGGGTCATCAACGAGAACAAGATGGCTCGCCTGATTGCAGACCTCAACAAGGCAGAGTACTACGTGGAGACACACAGCAGCGAGTTTTACAATGACTCGACGCGCATGGCACTTAAGCAGTCCATCTTTGCCAAGCATGGAGTAGACCAGCAGGAATACGACCACTCACTAGAGTGGTATGGCAACAATATGGACGTCTATACCGAGGTGTGCGACCGCGCCATGCGTCAGCTCGAGGACGAGCGCAAGGCGCTGAGCAAGCGCATGGACCACGCTCCATTGCAAGAGTCACGCACCGACGAACATGCCATGCCCACCTATGCCGCCCGTGGCGACACCGCCGACGTATGGACCCTTCGCCGGTCGTGGATGCTCACGGCAGGCATGCGCTGCGGCACCCTGCGCTACGACTATCAACCCGACCCCGAGCATGCATTGGGCGACAAGTACATGTTGCGCCTGAGAGTCAACAGCAACGGCTCCAACATGACCGCCACACTGGCCGCGGACTATGGCGACGGCTCCACTTCAACAGTCACACGCCCACTGTCCACTACAGGCTGGAACATCATCACCCTGCAGACCGACTCGCTGCGACAACTGCGACGCATCTACGGCTACATTAGCTATGCCATGAAGCGAGGCACAGTAGCTGTTATCGACAGTGTGTCGCTGATACGCACACATCTTGACCGCGCTACCTATGGCCTAATAGGGTCGCAAATCACAGTCGACCGCAATGCAGGCAGCAGCTCCCCCGCCAGGCCTGCAGCAAGTGGGAGGGGAATGTCAAGCAGGCAGAATGTACCCGATGCTCATGTCTTGCGCGACCAAGCCGACAACCAGGCCCGCCGCTCCTTTACCCCCAAACCCGGGCTGAACAAGTCGAGCCACCCACGCCACATCGAGCGGAGTCCAAACGCCAGACACCTGCCGTAGGATCTAGGCTCACGCGGCAACTGAGAGAAAAAATGAGGAGAAAAGCAAAAAAACTGAAAACCAAAACCGAAAACCGAAAACTTTTTATTACCTTTGCACCGATTTTTCATAATGGTTTAGGTTCCGTAGCTCAGTTGGATTAGAGCAACAGCCTTCTAAGCTGTGGGTCCTGGGTTCGAATCCCAGCGGAATCACCACTGGAAACCAACCACTTAAGGATTATTGACCGCAAAAATGCGGTCAATAATCCTTAATCTTTTGCACCACCACGCCGCGGCTGTCCTGCCGCATGCCTTTGACTTTGAGCTGCTGCTCAAAGGCTCGCTTGCCGCGACGCAGCTGGTGCTTGAGCATGATGTCGATGAGTTTGTTGGCCTCGGCGGTGATGTCGTTTTTGCCGGTCGAGTCTTTGACTTTGGTCAGTATCTGCTTGACCGAGAAGTTGTCCAGCTCGGTCAGCAGGCCCGCGTCCATCATCGCTTTCACCATTGTGGTGATGTCGGCCACGGTCGCCTGGTCGTACTGCCGCTGGCCGCGCATCACTTTGCCCAGGGCGGTGGCGAACTTACTGTCGGTCAGCTCGTCCACGTCGGTCACGGCTTTCACAAAGTCAGTCACCGCGTCTCTACGCTGACGGGCCACCTCGTTGTTGTGCTTGGCCATGTCCACAAGCATGTCGGCATCGTCGCGAATCCTGAACCGCGGCCCGCCAGCTTCTGGATATGGAAGCGATCAATGACGCGCACAGCCCTAGTGAAGCAGCGGCGCACGATCTTGCGCATCGAGTCGGACAAGTCCAGGGTCACCTCTTCGACACTTTCCAGCAGTTCCTCTAGAATCTGCTCCAGAGCCTCTATCACCGTCTCTGACTTGGTGCCCGCCACGATGGCCACCAGGCTCCGCTCACGGCCATGCCGGTCTCGATTGGTCACTACTGTATACAACTCCCCCTTGGATACGGATGTCTCGTCTATGGCTAGGTTCGGGCCGATGTTCTCAGGGAAGACAAGCCACATGTCAGCATGATCAAGTGCCTCCCATGTGCGGTAGCCGCTCAATTTAGTGGAAAGCAATCCCTAAAGTCATTGCACATGCGCCATAAGTCGGCATACGCGGTAGCGAAATTGTTAAACCGGCGATGTCGATTGATGCGACAGATTTTTTCTTCACTTCCTTTCGTCGATTTTCGTGTTTTTGCGTCTTATCTAGTGGAGGGCCTGATGG
>JAFUVK010000119.1 GCA_017477555.1 Muribaculaceae bacterium | reverse complement strand
CGCTCTGTTTTCTAGAAGACGGAGCACTGCTTCATAAACGATATCCTCGGCCTCGCAGCGGTCACACACACGAAAATAAGCGAACCTCACCAGAGCGTTGAGGTTGGTTTCTATCTCGTGGTCAATATTTTTGCGTCGGTTGCCAAACATGATTAGAAAACGCACACAGGGCGTTCTATCATATAAGACGCAAAAACACGATTATCGACGATTTATTTTTGAACTTTTTTGGTTTTGGTCCGTAGCACCTTATAATACAACGAGGGTGTTGCAAAACTCAACATTTTGAATTTATTTGGCAGAGCATAGGGACGGTGCATGCACCGTCCCTACAGAGTCCACATTCTCATTTCTGAAACGAGTTTTGCAACAGCCTCGTCAAAATCAATATTGAAACGACTTTTGCAATAGCCTCACAAATGCCTTTTGCATATTTCAACCCGCTCGCCCCTACTTTTTTGGGGTGGAGCCTACATTTGCCTTGAGAGCTTCACTTACCCAAAATAATGGTGATCAACACGTTGACATCAGACACATCAACATTTCCGCTACCATCGAGGTCGGCAGCGGCCGTCTCGTCTTGCTTGCCCAAAATCATGTTGACCATCATGTTGACATCGGATACATCAACCTTATCATCTTCGTTGACATCGCCCCGCAATGAAGTAGTCTCCATGAAGGTTGCACTGACGGTCACTGGGGCGGCTGGCATGGCAAAGGTGTAGGTGCCATTCTCGCCAGAGATCAAATCCACATTGGCGCGGAGCGGTGTGCCTGTAGTTGCGTCAACGGTGGTCACGGTGAGCGTTTCCAACTCGTAGCCGTCGTCGGGGGTCACGGTCAGCGTCACGGTCTCACCCTCGGCTGCTTCCGTCTTGTCACAAGTCACCGAGCCATTCTCAAACGATTCGGGCAGCGTAATAGCAAATGGCTGATATTCTACGATGGGCATCATCTGGGGTGTGTCGGTGCCCGGCGGCAGGGCGAGGAACGCCTCGTTCTGCGGCATCATGTCGCCCAAGTAGCGGTAGTAGCCCACACCGTAGTTGTTGCCCAGCAAGTAGAAGGTATGGTCTGGGTAGTTTACAGCTGTCCAGTTGGGGATGGATCTGGGGGCGTTCTCGGCGTGCAGCTCGTTAGCCAGTATGTCGCTGCTTGTGTCGGTGGTGCGGTTCAGTTGCACGAAATTGTTGCTCTTGCCCGTCTTCAGCACCACCGCCGTTCCAACATTCACTATCTTGTCTTTCACCTCGGTCAACACCACCTTACCGTCTGCCACCGTGGCTTTATAGACCTTCGCCGCGCCCTGCGCCTTGAAATTGGCGTAGTCGTTGTAGAACGTCGTCCAACTCGCGTCGTCCCAGTTATTCGTCCTTGGCTTCAATACCAGCGTCGTTGCGTCGGGAAAGGCGCGCGCTCCCATCGTCGGATTGCCGCTGATGGTAACTGAGATCAGGGCGCTACAACTGTAGAATGCATTATTCCCGATGCTTGTCAAGCTGCTCGGGAGGGTGATGCTTGTCAGGGCGTCACAACTGTAGAATGCCATCGTCCCGATGCTCGTCAGGCCAGACGGGAATGTGACGCTCGTCAGGGCACAATTGTAGAAGGCTTCATTCCCAATGCTCGTCAGGCCAGACGGGAATGTGACGCTCGTCAAGAGGTCGCAATTACTGAAGGCTTTATTTCCAATGCTCGTTACATTGGGCATCTTGAGGGTCTCAAGTTTGGTCCAGGTGAATGCTCCGTCAGCGATGCTCGTGACGGAGGCAGGTAGTTCATCTTCCTTTATCTTTATGCCGCTGTTGTCCACGATATGGACATTCTTTAAAAATCTGCACAGATTGGCCGACGGTATCGTGCTGGCGTCATAGTCTTGGCTGAAGTATATCGTTTTGAGCCCGCTGAGTTCCGAGAAGTTCATGCCAGTTATTCCTACCACTGCTGCGCCGTCGATGATGGCGGGGAAGGCTAATATGTCGCTTTTCGTTAAGCCCGTAGCAGAGAGTCCCCTGACGTAGCATTGAGAGCCGTCGCTGCTCTTCTGGATATCCCAACCTGGCGCAGCGTTGAATTCGCAGTGCATATAGATGTAGTCCCCACCGGCACCATCGTTCAGGTCGTAGCCCGTGTCTGCACTAAAGGTGTTTATGCCACCGCTCTGCGTCGCGTTGAAGGTGATTTGGCTGACTGCTTTCATATTTTCTATTATTTCCGTGGTGTAGTAGAGGTGGATGTCGTCACCGCCGGCATTGCTGTTCAGGTCGCCCTTCTTCTGCTTGAAGTGGTCGCCGCCGTCATAGGGCACCAGCTTATAGCGGTGGCCTTTGTGGTCACGGGTGTCGGGGGCAGTGCCAGAGGCGTCGCTGATAAGGAAACGCGTGACGAAGGTGTGGTTGGGCGATGCCGTACTTCCCTCTTTGTAGAGCAGATAGATGTAGTCGCTCGACGAGCCGCAGCCCGCATTCAGGTCCTGGTCGATGACCGTCCAGCCTTGGTCAGTGTAGGTATCCTTAAGCTCGTCGGTCTCGGTTTTGGTGCCTCCTATGAGCATCACCTCGGCGATGTACTTCGTCTCGGCCCAAACGCCCATGCTTGCCGGTAGCATCATGAGAAGGAGTAGTATCTTTTTCATAAGCGTAAGGTTTTAAGAGTGAACATCTAGGTTATATAATCAAAGCGGCACACTCCAGCCGAAGCCGGAATGTGCCGTATAAAGTGTATAAAAGACTGCCTTACAAAATTGGGGGAGGAGGACACTAGCAATCAACAACTTGCGCAAATCACACAGGTCATATTCCCTTCTTGCGGATATATAGGCGGTAGCAACCATAGTCATTATTACCTTGTTCGAAATACAAAGGTAAACTTAATCTTTGACATAACCATCACCAAACGGCAGAAATATTTAATAATCAGTGAATTTTTCTGAAATTTGTAGGCATCAGACAACTGCGGCAGCCACATTTTGCCGAGCGCAAGCAATTTATCCAAAATCCTCAATTCAACGTCTAAACGACTTTTGCGACTAGCTACTTTATGACTTATGCGTAATCTGAGTGCTTTTATATCTGCAATGAGCTACACGGTTATCAGATTCACTCCCAGAGCCACCGAAATTTTGGCGAGCGTGGCGAGCGTGAAGTTGTGGTTGCCGCTCAACCAGCGTGACACTTCGGCTTGAGTGTGCTCGCGTTCCTGCATGGTGGCGGTCAACTTTATTGCGCCGCCGGTGATGATGTAAACACCATTGGCAAGTTTGATGGCATAAATCCGTAGCCATGACACAAGAGGATGCGCCTATTTTGACACACCCTCGCCTCCGGGTTGTCGGACCGGGTCGCCAGATGAAATTACCCTAGGTCGGTGCGGACGGCATAGGAACCGCGAAGTGCTCGCGACCGAACGGGCCCCGTTGCGGCAAGCGCAACGCGCGCAGCAATGCCGTCCCTACCGCGGCGGGCATTGTGGGGGCAACGGGGTGCCGTCCCTGCGTGTTACCTTGTTTATTTCTTAGGCGGGCCTAGGTGGGGGACTGAACAGATTCGCTTCACTTGAAGCAAATTTTCAGACCGGCGACCACCATGCGACCGGGGCTGTAAAGTGCGTATTTGCGCAACGACGAGTCGATGCGGCGGTCAACCTTGTCCAGGACGTTGTCCACACCCAGGCTGGCCTCGAGCAGCAAGTGCTTGATGCCGTGGTAAGTGTGGGTCGTGTTCAGGTTCCACACTCCATAGCCAGGAGCGTCCTCGTAGTCGGGATAGTAGGTCTTGGACTGCAAACGGCCGTTGAGGTTCACATGCAAGCTGTAGTTGCCCCAGCTGTGGTGGTAGTTGGCGGCAAGGGTTGCGGCATGGCGGATGCTGCGCTCCAGCATCGTCCACACGCCGTCGGTGCGTGTGCGGGCGTAGGTGTACACATAATGGGCCGACAGGTTGATGTCGCGGGTGACATTGACCGACACATTGCCTTGAACGCCCTTGACATCGCCACGGTCGCTGTTCTGGTAGAGCGAGTAGCGTTCCAGACGGCCGGCTTCGTCGGCGGTCATCTCGGGGAACTCGGCGTGCAGCATGGTCAGCGCATCGTCGTCCACAGTGATGTTGTGCCGCACCACCATGTCGCTGATGCGGTTGATGTAGCCTGTGACGCTGACGGCAATCACGTGGTCGCGATACTCGGCCCCCAGCGCGAAGTAATGGCTTTTCTCGGGCGAGAGCGACTGGTTGCCAAAGATAATCTGCGGCTTGCCGCGGTTCACCGAGTAGTAGTGGTAGTACAGCTCATCAAGGCCCGGCGAGCGGAAGCCCGACGAGTAGGTGGCGCGCACACGAAAGTTGCCGGGGGCGTACATCAGGCTCACCTTGGGGGTGAGATGCCAGTTGAAGGTCTTGTGGTAGGTAAGACGCAAGCCCACTGAGGCGGTGAGGTCGCTTACCACGCGCATCTCGTGCTGGCCGTAGGCAGCCACAGAGTAGGCGCTCTGGTCGATATTGCCCGAGGTGGCGGTGAGGAAGTCCTTGCGCCAGTCGGCACCGAAGATGGTGGTGGCACCCGACATCAGCCCTAGGATAGCCTTGACCTGTGCCTCCATCGAGCGTTGTTTCTTGCTCTGCACATAGTCGCCGATGGCATTCTTTTTAGTGGCCACATCATAGAGCTTGCCGTAGCTGAAATGGTCGGCGGTGAAGTCGGCTTGCAGCGAGTTCAGATTGCTGAACTTGTAGATGCCGCCCACCTGCCAGCGAAGGCCCTTGTAGCGCATCTCGTAGTCGGTGCCACCGGTGATGTCGGGGCGCGTGTTGGGGCGGTCGGTGAGTTTGTGGGAATAGGTGATGCCGGCGTTCAGTGCCAGGTGCTCGGTGGGAGCGTAGGTGAATTTCTGCCCGACGATGTGTGAGCGATAGCCGGTGAACAGCGGCGCGATGGTCTGGTGTGTCTCGGTGTCCGATCCTTTGTCGTACTCCAGGTCGGTGGTGCGGTAACTGTCGGCACGGTCGTGGGTGTAGGACGTGTAAGAACCTAGGCCGTTCTTGTACACGTCGAGCGTAACGGCCTGGGTCAGCACACCATGGCCCGACACATGGGTGTCGCTGGCTACGCTCACCAGCTGGCTGGTGGGCTGGTCGGTGATGATGTTGATTACGCCGGCAATGGCATCCGAGCCATAGAGCGACGATGCCGCGCCGTCGAGCACCTCGATGCGCTTGACGCGCGACATGTTGATGCGGTTCAGGTCCACATTGTTCGATATGTCGCCTGTCAACTTCTGTCCATTGATGAGGATGAGTATGTACTTGTTGCCCAGGCCGTTGAGGCGCAAGAATGTGCCCATCGAGTTGGGCGACATCGACACCTGTGGCATCATGCGCGTCAGTGCCCCGTCCAGCGTGGTGATGCCCTGCTCGCGCATCTCCTGGCTGCTGAGTACGTGTACTGGTGTAGTTGTGCTTTTCAGACGCTGGTGGTGTCCCGAGCCGGTAACAACCACTGGATTCAGGTTATAGGAGTGCTCGGCGCGGGCCGAGTCGCTACGCTCCATGCGGTGAATTTGGGCAAAAGCAACACTCCAACTCATGAGCGCCAGTGCCAGTAGAATAGATTTATTCTTCATATTCAACAAATGGTAGGAGCAACAAAGTGTGTCGCTCCTACCTGATTAAATGCTTGAAAGTTATGATTTATTCGGGATTCTTCGAGTGGTAGAAGTCAAGAGGCTCGCCGTTGATGGCATCCTTGGTGTGGTTCATCCAAATCTGGCGGATGGTGGGCAACTCGAGCAGACCCTTCTCAATCATGGTCGAGTTGTTGCACTCATACCCCATGTGGTGGAAGAACATCTTCCACGAGGTGTCTTCTACCTCGCCCTCTTCATTGTAGGTGAAGCCCTTACCCTCTTGCCAGTTGTCGTCATCGTCGCCGGCCATGTCGTTGTGGCCATGGTCGCCATCGATCGACATCAGCGGGTGGCAGTAGACCTTGCCGCTGGTGATGCCGGCCACCTGCATGCGGGTGTGGACGTTGGTCTTGAAGTTGCCAATCATGTCGACGGTGCCCACAAAGTAGTTGCCGTTCAGCTCTTGAAGGGCCTCTTCGAGCTGGGTGTAGCGGATGTTGGCCTTGTAGGTGTCATACGCATCGGGGTTGCCGTGTCCCATAAAGGCGACAACACCCTCGGCAGCCAGATTCTTGTAGAGCTTGTCAAGCTCGGTGGCCACAGCGGGAACGTCCTTTTGAGCATCCTGCAGCAGGGGCACACCCAGCTTCAGGGTGACGCTGGCCAGATAGTTGTCGTCGAGGTCACCATTGGCATTGTTGGCAAAGTCCTTGATGTAGTTGACCACGCGGCCATACTCCTCGCCGGGGATGACCTGTAGCGACTGCACCACGATCTCGCTATACTTCACACCGTCCTGCGCAAAGGCGTTGAGCCAGAACGGGGGAGCGTAGAAGTTGCGGGGCGACACATTCTCGCCGGCGGCAGCACGGTTGATGCAGATGGCCGAGGAGAACGACAGGAACACATCATAGCCCGGGAAAGCCTGCTTGTAGGCAGCGACAGTGGCATCAAAGGCACCATAGGCCTGCTCCCAGGTCGAGCCGAAGGCCACCAGCAGGATGACCTTGTTGTTCTTCTTCTGCGACTTGACGGTCTGGTTGACGGCTTTCTGGTAGATGGTGTAGTTGTTCTCGTTCTTGGGCTCATCCTTGTCATCGTTGCAAGCGGTGAAGGCGATGGCCGTGCACACTGCCATCATGGCAATGAGCAATGACTTAATTTTCTTCATTGTTACGGTTTTGGTTAAAATTAGACTTATAGTTATTCTTGAGTTTCTTGCCGTGGTTGAAGCCGATGGACAGCGACACGTAGAATGTGGTGCCCGGCGTGGTGGTGCCCAGGTGCAGTCCATGCGGTGTGCGGTCGCAGTAGTTGAAGATGTTGTCCACCCCGGCCTCCACGCGATAGGTCATTGTGCGCGAGTGTCCCAGGTCGTGGGTGGTGGCCAAGCGCCATGTGTGGTAGCCCTTGCCGTCGCCGTCGTCCTGATAGTAGCGTTTGCTCGACATGCGGCCATACACACCGGCAGTCAGACGGTAGCCGGGGCCGAAGCGATGTCCCCAAGTGGCCATGAGGTTGCCCTTGTGGTGGGCCATGCCGTCGAGTGTCACCTGGCGCATGCGCTCGTGGTTGGTGTCGTACTGGTGGGCATCGGTGTCGAGCCAGCTGTAGCCCAGGCCCACGGTAAACTCGCGCCAGCTGTAGCGAACATTCACGTCGATGCCGCAAGTGCGGGCATCCTCGATGTTCTGGTACTGGCGTGTCTTCACCGGGTCGTATTGCGCGATATACTCGGCGGGAGCCTGGTAGTTGGGGATGGTCACCAGGGCTATCATGTCCTTTACCTTATTGTAGTAGCCCGTCACACTCACACTCAGGCCAGCCCAGCTATACTCGCCGCTCACCGACCAATAGTTGCTCGACTGTGGACGCAACTCGGTGTTGCCCAGGTACAGATAGGTGCCGCTCATCTGGCGCACATAGCGGTAGAACAGCTCGCGGATGGCAGGGGTCTTGAAGCCTTGGCTCCAGGTGGCACGCACGCGCCATGCTTGGCCGGCACGCCACATGGCCGACAACTTGGGTGTGACCTTGACGCCGAATTGCCGATTATAGTTCAGACGCAGCCCTGCGGTGAGGTTGAGCCAGCTCCATGGGTTGTATTCGTCCTGAACATACACGGCGGCGGTCCAGTCGCTGGCCTTGCCTCCGGCCACACGCGTGGGCGCTTTAAGCCAGTCGTAGCGGTATTCTACTCCGGCGCTCAGGCGGTTGTCGCGAGGCAGGGCGAACACCCCCTTCAGGGTGGCCATGGTGCGCTGCTGGTCGCTCTGCAGCTCCTTTTGGCCGGGTAGGTAGGGGTAGTAAGGATAATAGATGGTGCCGGCGCTCTTGTCGTAGTCTTCGACCAGCGTAGTGGCGGTGTAATAGTAATAGTAGGCATGGCGGTTCCAGTCCACATCGAGCCATATCTGGTTGCTGCCGCTCAGTTTCAGTTTGCCGCCCACCGAGGCCGATCCGTTGTGGTACTCCATGTCCCACGTCTTGACATCATAGTGGGGATGCCGCCCGCTGACGCGGTAGATGCGTTTCCAGTAGGTCGACCCGTCGGCATACAGCTCCAGCCGGTCGGTGGGGCGGTAGCTCAGCCGTTCGGACACCTGCCAGTTGGTGTGACGGTTCACCGTCTTGTTGCGCGAGTCGGTGATGGGCGGTTCAGAGCCTTGTGTGTGCTCGACGGCGGTGTTCTGCCACCCGTCGCTGTGCTGAAGCTGGAAGTTGGTGTACGAACTCACGCGCCCATAGTTCAGTGCCACACCGTTGTGCTGGCGCACGTCGCCATAGCTGCCCAGGCGCGTGGTGTTCTCCACCAGGATGCCCGGGTCGTGGCGCTTGCGTGTGATGATGTTGACCACTCCGGCAATGGCGTCGCTGCCATAGAGTGCACTTGACGCCCCCTTTACTATCTCTATCTTCTCGATGTTCTGCGGGTCGATGAGCGACAGGTCGTTCTGCCCGCCCACATCGCCGTGGATGCGCTTGCCGTCAATCAGCACCAGGATGTAGCTGTTGCTCAGTCCGCCCAGTTGCATCTGCGAGCCCATGTCGTCCTGGTTGAAGGCAAACGAGGCGGTCAGTCCTCCCAGAATGTCCTCCAGGCTTTTGCCGGCATAGTTGTCAAGCATTTTGCGTGTGATGACCTCGGTCTGCACGGGCGCGTCCTTGAGCAGGTGCTCGGTGCCGGTTCCGGTAACCACAATCTCGGGCAGACTGTCAACTCGCCAGACATCGGTCTGGGCATTGGCAGTCGGCACAGCTCCCAATGCCAGCACAGCGGCCAGCATTTTTGCTGTCGGTCTTGATGTCATTCTTTTCTTTAGCATTCCGCTGGCGTCTCTTCCTGGACGCGCGTCTTGTGTCTTCTGGCCGGTCTTCTGACTTACTCCAGGATGTCTGGCCTTCCCAACCGCCGTTTGGTCAGTGGCTTTGTGATAGACAACCCATTGAATAAATGGAGATTACAGCTGCAGGAACAGTTCCGGTTTTGCACTCGGATTCCCTATGCCGGGCTCACCTTGCGGCCTCCCGACTGCCAAAAAACGCGGCA
The DNA here is from genome assembly GCA_017477555.1 of Muribaculaceae bacterium. GTDB lineage: Bacteria > Bacteroidota > Bacteroidia > Bacteroidales > Muribaculaceae > Sodaliphilus. The sequence goes on along the minus strand of JAFUVK010000119.1, from coordinate 2,488 downwards.
AAATTACAACCAATTTCCCAACTCTGCAATTTTCACCCCTATTTTTTTGCCTCTTTTAGCAGATTGCTGTAATTTTGTGGCGACAATAATCAAGGTGGATTCTATAAATTGCTTGAGTCAAGATGACCAAAACCAAACAGAACATTTTTGGAATTTATAGAACCCACCTCAATATGAACCCATGACTGTGACCGAAACCAAAGACAGACTGTGGAACAGTAATTTCATCAAGGTGATGGCGGCCAATTTCTTGTTGTTCTTTGCCTTCTACCTGTTGATGCCTTTGTTGCCACTTTACCTCAACGACACATTCGGCTCGACCAAGGACGTGATTGGGGCGGTGTTGAGTGGATACACCGTGGCTGCCCTTATTGCCAGGCCTTTCAGTGGTTATCTGGTGGACACCTTTCCGCGGCGACAAGTGTTGCTCGTGTGTTTCTTTTTGTTTTTCATCTTTTTTGCCGGATATCTGGTGGCGGGCACGCTGCTGCTCTTCGGCATTGTGCGCACACTGCACGGAGCACCGTTCGGGGCGCTCACCGTGGCCAATAGCACCGTGGCCATCGACGTGCTGCCCAGTAGCCGGCGCACCGAGGGCATAGGCTACTATGGGCTGAGCAACAACCTGGCCATGGCCACCGGTCCCACCGTGGCCATCTATCTCTTCGATTGGCTGGGCAGCTACGAGATGCTCTTTTGGGCGGCGCTTCTTATAGCCGGCATCGGCTTGGGTGTCGATGCCACGGTCAAGCTCAAGCCCCGACAGTTGGTACACGGCAAGAGGGCGTTGTCGCTCGACCGCTTCTTTTTGGTCGTCGGTCTGTGGCTATTTATTAATATGGTGGGATTTGGCTATAGCTATGGCGTGCTCAGTACCTACCTGGCCATCTACGCCAAGCAGACCATGGGCGTGACCAGTGGCACCGGCACGTTCTTCCTTATTCTGGCAGCTGGACTGATGCTCTCGCGAGTGCAAGGCGCATCGGCCTTGCGCAAGGGGCGTGTGGTGCACAACGCATCCATGGGTATGTGCATCTCGATTGTGGGTTACACGCTGTTTGTCGCCATGCCCAACCTATGGGGCTTCTATGGTGCGGCGGTGCTCATCGGACTGGGCAACGGGCACTTGTGGCCCGCCTTCCAGAACATGATGATCAATCTGGCCAGCAACGACCAGCGGGGCACGGCCAGCAGCACCATACTCGTGGCGTGGGATGTGGGCATCGGCCTGGGAGTCATCATCGGAGGGGTTGTGGCCGAGCACATGGGCTACAGCAGTGCGTTCTGGAGCGGCGTGGCAGTCAATGCCCTGGCCATCGTCAGTTACTTCGGTCTGAGCCGTAAGCACTACTATGCGCACCGCCTTCGCTAACTTGATAATGATGAACAAAGCCTTACTTTCGATTGTATTTGTATCGGTCGCAGCACTGGTCGCAGCATGCGGCAGCGACGCGGCCGAAGAGCCTGTTGCGCCGGCCAAGCCGCCCGTCCAGGTGCAGTATACCGACACCTTGCGTGTGCTGGCCATTGGCAACAGTTACACCATCGACGCTTTTGCCATGTTGCCGTTTGTGCTGACGCGCGTAGTGCCCGATACCTATATCGTGGTGGCTATTCTGTATAGTGGCGGAGTCGACCTGGCATGGCACCTGACTGCATTCAGCACCAACAGGGCTTATCAGGCTTATTACAAGTGGACCACTGCAGGTGGTACGTGGAGCCGGATGGAGTTTTCAACGCCCGACCGGGTATTGGCCGACGAGCAATGGGACTGTGTCACGCTGCAGCAGGTAAGCACGATGAGCCATGACTATGCCACCATCTCGCCCTATCTGCGGCCCTTGGTCGACCTGCTGCGTGACAAGGGATACCACAGAAGCATGGCATGGATTATCACACCGGCCTATCCCGATGGCTTGTCGCGTCTGGTCGATGGCACGCTCAGGCAGGGTGGCCAGGCGGTATCCTATACCAGCGACCAAATGATGGAGGCCATCGGCAAGACGGCAAGGCAAGTGATGCAAAGTGGTTGCTGCGACAAGGTCATGCCCTGTGGCACAGCCTTGCAGAATGCAAGGCACACTGCTCTGAACAGCTATGGCGACTGGGGGCAGATGACGCAGGACGGCATTCACTTGCAGAGTGGCATCGGAATGTATGTTGAGGCGTGTGCAGCGGCCATGGCACTGCAGGAAAAGCCTTTCACTGCATGCCGTATAAGCACGCATCTGTCCGACTACCAGCTGCTTAGCCGAGGCCGGGAGGTGGGCATGGACTTCTCCAACCAGGATCTTGCCGTGGCCTGTGCAGCTATGGCCTATACTAGTCCGTACAGCGTCACGCTATAACCGTCAGCAATATATCCCCTCCCCAGGGGAGGGGTGAGGGGAGGGGTCACAACCGCCAAAAACCATCAAAAATATTGGGAACTATATATCTGTTGTCCGCTTGGTGCCCTGAAAGGGCTATTCGATTATAGACGGGGGCG
>JAFUVK010000118.1 GCA_017477555.1 Muribaculaceae bacterium | reverse complement strand
GCTCAATGAGACCTTTGAAGTCGCCTCGCCACTCAGGGTCGTGCATGGCAGCATCCTTTGCTCCGTCCCAGCAATAGGTATTGTTTCCCGGGTCACCATCATAGAAGCGAGTGGTAATGGCAAAGTAGATTGTCTCGTCGCGAAAGTCGGTGCGGCCACTAGTGAATGTCGGGTCTGCCCAGGCTTGTATCATGCTTTGCATCAGGCAGAACATAAGCAATATTCGTGTCATTGTTTTTCTCATAAATTTTGCAATTTGGGTTATCTGAGGCAAATTTACATCATTTTTTTGTGATGGGCAACAATAAACAACAAATCACTCTTTTATGATGGTATATAATTCCTTAGCAAAAAATACACGAAAGACTGTGTCTTTCATCGTAACTCTTACCTTTCATCTTGTTTTGCCTTCGGTTGGTGCAAATTTTTACACAAAATAGCCTCACAGGATCTTCGATACGCCCATTTTTTATTACCTTTGCAATCTCTGCGCTTGATGCTCGATGCATCAAGCAAAAAGGAGGTGCAAGGCATGACGCGCTCACCGCCGGGCAAAAGAATAACCAACCAGCGCGGCGGCAGAACGGCACGCAGCTCATTTTAATCATATTATAGATGCATTATTTTACCGATAGTCTGCACAAGATAGCCTACGCCACCGATGGCTCGGTCTACCGCGAGGTGCCACTGGCAGTTGCGTATCCCGAAACGGTCGAAGACATACAGCAACTGATGACCTTAGCTCGTGAGCGCCATACCCACATCATACCACGCGCCGGAGGCACATCGGTGGCCGGTCAGGTGGTGGGCTGTGGTATTGTGGCCGACATTAGCCGATGCTTCAACCGCATCATCGAAATCAACACCGATGAGCGATGGGCCAGGGTAGAACCCGGGGTGGTGCGCGACGAGTTGAACCTTGCACTCAAGCCTTACGGACTCTTCTTCAGCCCAGAGACATCGACCAGCAACCGCTGCTGCATAGGCGGCATGATGGGCAACAACGCGTGCGGCACGCACTCGCTGGTGTATGGCAGCACACGCCATCATGTCGTAGAGGCCGTAGGAGTGCTCACCGATGGAACGGTAGAGACCTTCAAGACTTATACCGTCGCCGAACTGGAGCAGCGCTTCGGTAGTCGTTTCTGGTTACGCAGTGAGCATGCCAGTATCATAGAGCGCATCTATGCGCAGTTGCTTAACTTTGCCCATGACGACGACACTTGGCAACTCATCGAGCAGAGTTACCCCGACCGGTCGCTGCGCCGCCGCAGTTGCGGCTATGCCATTGATGAGGTCATCGAACATTTGAGATGCCCCGATGTGCCACTTGAGCAGCGCACCATCAATCTCTGCCAGTTGCTCACAGGCAGCGAGGGCACACTGGCATTCATCACTGAGGTAAAAGTGTCGCTCGACCCCTTGCCTCCCAGCCAGCTTATGGTACTGTGCGCACATTGTCGCTCGCTCGAGGCTAGCTTCGAGGCCAACCTGATAGCACTTCGACACCATCCTACAGCCATCGAGCTGATGGACGGAGAAATACTGCGGTTGAGCTGGAGCAACGTGGAGCAGCAACGCAACCGTTTCTTCGTATGCGGCGACCCCGAAGCGCTGCTCATCGCCGAGTTGCGGGCCGACACGCGGCGGCAGCTCGAGGACAAGGCCGATGCGCTAGAGCAGGAGCTGAAACGTTCGGGACTGGTGGAAGTGTGTACGCGCGTCTATGGCGACGATGTGGCTCGTGTGTGGGGCCTGCGCAAGGCCGGGCTGGGTGTGCTCAGCGGCATGAAAGGCGACACTAAGCCTACCGGAGTGATTGAGGACACAGCCGTGGCACCTCAATTCTTGCCCGACTATATGAGGGACTTTGCGGCGATGACCCGTCGTCTGGGCACCAAATGTGTCTATTACGGCCACATCAGCACAGGCGAGCTGCACCTGCGTCCCATCCTCAACATGAAGTCGGCACACGACAGGAAACTCTTCCGGCAGATTGCCCATGAGACCACACTGCTGGTCAAGAAACACCGCGGTAGCATCAGCGGTGAGCATGGCGACGGACGGCTGAGGGGCGAGTTTATCAAACTACAATACGGTGAAGCCACCTATGAGCTGATGCGCCAGGTGAAGCGATGTTGGGACCCCGACGGGCTGCTCAATGTGCACAAGATAGTCGACACGCTGCCCATGGACACGATGCTACGCTATGAGGTGGACCAGGCCTATGCCATCGAGCAGTTACTCGTCTCGGATAATACCTACCTGAACTGGAAGGCGGCATTCGACGAGTGCGACACCCCAGGTGCCACCGGCGCGCACAGCCAGACGCATGCATTGATGTGCTCGATTGAGCAGTGCAATGGTGCCGGCGTGTGTCGCAAGTCTGACTTGATGGGCGGCACGATGTGCCCGGCCTACCGTGTGTCGCGCGACGAGACTCGCTCAACGCGCGCTCGAGCCAATGTGCTGCGCGAGATTCTGACGCGAGGATGGGGCAGTGAAGCATTCAGCGACGTTCAACCCGGTGCAAAAAATTTGCTTGACATAGCCGAACTACAGCAAGTGCTGGATGATTGCCTGGCCTGCAAAGGCTGTCGCAGCGAATGCCCGTCGAACGTCGACATGACGCGCCTGCGAGCAGAACTGCTGCAACACCTGCACGACCACCATGGCACACCACGACGCACTTGGATGGTGGCACATATGTCACAGTTTGAGGCACTCGGAGCATGGATGCCGGCTCTCTACAACTGGGTGGCACGCTATCGGCCCACAGCAACACTCATCAAGCGCTTCGTGGGATTTGCGCCTCAGCGGCAAATACCCACGCTACATCGCCACTCCATGCGGAAGTTGGTTGCACACGAGCTTAAGAGACACCCAGGAGGCAGTAAGGGCACCGTCTATTTGCTGGCCGATGAGTTCACCAATCACCAAGATGCTCCACTGGGACTGAAGTTTGCCCAATTGCTACTGAGTTTGGGGTACAACGTGCAGGTGCCACGCCACGTCGAGAGTGGGCGGGCAGCCATCTCCAAAGGGTGCCTTCGCCTTGCTGCATCGCGGGCGCGAGACAACTACCTAATGCTGCACGACCTCGTCGACAATCAGCATCCACTGGTGGGCATCGAGCCATCGTGCATCCTCACCTTCCGTGACGAGTATCCCGACCTGGTTGACCCGGCTGACCGCCATGGTGCTCAAGAGATGGCCCGCCACTGTCTGCTATACGATGAGTTTCTGGTGCGCGAAATGGAGGCTGGACGCATCTCAACCAATGATTTTACTGCTTGCAAGATGGACATCTGGCTGCATGGCCATTGCCATCAAAAGGCGCTGATGGGCATCGACAAGACTGTGCGTGCACTGAAATTGCTGGCAGGTGCCACGGTTCATGTCATTGCCAGTGGCTGCTGTGGAATGGCCGGGTCCTTCGGCTACGAACGCGAGCACTACCGCACATCGCTCGCCATTGGTGAGATGGTGCTATTCCCGGCTGTGCGCCAAGTCATGACGCATGTTGGCGATACGCCTGCCTTTGTCGCCGCTCCCGGCACATCATGCCGTCAGCAAATCTTCGACGGTACGGGGGTCAAGGCTGTACACCCCATTGAATTACTACACCGCTTTGTCAGAAAACAGTAATAAAAACGGCAACTATCATCACTATAGTTCTAAAATATTATTGAAAGACTATTAAAAAACTGTTATTTTTAAATCCATTTATGGCAAAATGGTTAATGTTAGTTTATTCATGCAAGATTTGGTAAAGTATTAGTAATTTTGCTAAAAATTTGCGCATGCCGAACGTAAAAGCTCACCTGAACTCCTTTTATTTGGATAAATTTTGATAAAATGCTCACACTCGGCCATCAGCAAGCAACTGACGAACGAAGCAAGAGCAGAGGGCAAGTTTAGTTGCACTATGCCTTGCAAGGAGGAAGAAGGCGATAGCCAACCTCGCATGGCTCTCGCTTAATCGCATTTTTGGCTTCGTCTCGGCAAAAAAAGGAAAAAACATTGTTTTTCTTTTTGTTTTACACTCAACTTGCGCAAATTTTCTGAAAAATTGCAGAAAAATGAAGAAATACCGTAATCTGACAGATGCAGAAATAGCTGTGATGCAGGCCAATGGGTGCCAGGCCGAGAACTGGCACAAAGTCAGTGTGGCACGAGGCTTTGACCCGGCTGCATGTCATCGTGTAACTTTCTATGGATGGGCCAAAATCGGCAGTACCCAAGGAACGGTCGAGGTTTCCGACGGTTTTGTCAAACAATGTGGCATCTCGGGAGCCACACTGCGCAACGTCACCATAGGCGACCACTGCCTTATCGAAAATATCGGCAATTATATCAACGAGGTGTGCATAGGCGACGGATGTCAAATCTCCAATGTCAGCACCATCGACACACGGCGCGACGCCAATTATGGCGAGGGTACACTTATCTCGGTGCTCAACGAAGCCGGCAAAGGGAATCTGGTCATCTTCAGCGGGCTCAATAGCCAGGTGGCGGCACTGATGGTAGGGCAAGCCAAGAACAAGCAGCTGATGGACACACTCAAGCGTCTCATCAGCGAGAACATTGCCGCCACACGCCCCACATGCTCGACCATTGGCGCTGGTGTGACCATCATCAACACGGGCGAGTTGACCAATGTGGTGGTGGGCGACGCGTGTCGCATCCAAGGCACGGCACGACTGGCCGACTGCACCATAGCCAGCACAAGAGACAACCCCATCAACATCGGCACAGGTGTCATCTGTGAAAACTCTATCGTCAGTGGGGGCTCACGGCTCACTGGCAGCGTCAAGATTGTAGATTGTTTTGTGGGCGAAGCTTGTGAGTTGTCAATCGGCTTCACAGCTACCAGCAGTGTGTTTTTTGCCAACAGTTACATGAGCAACGGCGAGGCCTGTGCCGCATTCTGCGGCCCTTACACGGTAAGTCATCACAAGAGTTCGCTACTCATCGGAGCCATGTTCTCATTCTACAATGCAGGCTCAGCCACCAACTTCAGCAATCACGCCTACAAGATGGGACCTATGCACTATGGCACCCTCGAGCGAGGCGTGAAGACGGCGAGCGGGGCCTACCTGCTCATGCCGGCCAAGGTGGGAGCGTTCTCGGTGTTGTTTGGCAAACTGATGTACCACCCCGACACACGTGACCTGCCATTCTCCTATCTGATTGCATATGGCGACACGATGTATCTGGTGCCCGGACGCAACTTTGCCACCGTCGGGCTGTACCGCGACATACGCAAGTGACCCAAACGCGACCGCCGCCAGCATGCCGACCGTAAAAGCTGCGTCAACTTCGACTGGCTTAGCCCGTTCACCATCAGCGAAGTGCTTCGCGGCAAGCGCATCCTGCAGCAATTGCTCGACAAGGGTCCCAACGCTGGACAAGACTACAAATATCACGACTATGTCATCAAGCCCCAGTGGCTCGAACGTGGCATTCAGTACTACGACCTGGCACTGCGCATCTATATGGGTGCCGTGCTCAAGCGCCATCGTCCCACTGTGCCGCACTCCTCACGTGGCGAGGGCAACTGGATAGACCTCTCGGGGTTGCTCATGCCCGAGAGCGAGATGCAGCTCGTCACCGACGACCTGCTCACAGGCAAGCTCGACAGCATCTCCGCCCTGATCTACCGCTTCAAGGCCATCAACAACGACTACAACGAGTTGCGATGGACCTGGAGCTACCGTCTGATTCTCGACTATTATGGCATCAACACGCTGGACGATGACGCACTGGACCGCGTGCATGCTGACTATATCGATGCGCGCCGTCAGTGGATTGACCTCATCCGTGAGGATGCGATGAAGGAGTTCGCTCTTGGCGATGTGGAGCGCGAGGTACTCGACGAGTTCATCCACCAGCTAGATCGTGAGGTCGATTTCGAGGACCGCCGGCTGTACATGTAGGCATGAATCGTTTTAGCCATTATGGCAGCAGCCGTGCCTGAGGTGCGGCTCTACATCTAGCCAAGCCTGTCGGCTATAGGTTATAAAAACCGTCCGCTCCTGCTGGAAGCGGACGGTTGATTTGTGGCTTTGGTACTTGTGCCGGGTTACTTCTTCAAGGTCTCTGATTTGGCCTTCTCGAGTGCCTCCATAGCCTTTTTGGTTATCAGGTCCTCAATGCCGGCCTTTTCCGATGCTTTCTTGCCAGCCTCGTCAAATGCCTTCTTAGCCTCTTCGCCCTTGCCTTCGTAATACTTGTCGAAAGTCTCTTGAGTGGTTTTAATGCTCTCCTCAAGCTTCTTTTGCGACACCGAGTCGGTGAAGTCGGTCGCCTCTATGGTCTTGACAAGGAAGTCCACACAAGCTTGTGCATCCTTCTCGACATCGCCCGTGGGCTGCAACAGGTCGTTAGTGACCACTTCGGCAGGCACGGGAGTCTCTGCAGGCTTGTTCTCATCGCTAGCGTTACCATTGCAGGCACATAAGCCCATCGCAAGCAGCGCAGTAATCATCAGTAAGTACTTTTTCATAATAAGCAAAATGCAGTTTTGGGTGAATAATTGTTACTTATATCGCCACAAAGGTAAATATTTAATTCCTTGCAAACAAATTTTTGTGGAGAAAAATCAGTTTTTTCAGTCTTTTCTTAATACACATAGCATTTTACACATTGTACATAACGTAAATTATCCAAATGAAACACTAGAGAGTAACACAGAATAGGAGATTTGCAAAAAAAACTTTATTTCACCTATTTTTTGCCGAAATGTTTGTGTGCGAGTGGCAGATTTGTTGTATTTTTGTAGATATTTTGATTTTCCGCGCCACTGCGTGAGCCTTGGGCGAAATGTGGCCTGCAGCGTGGGGTGCGAAACGGTAAAAATTAAACACAAGATTAATGAACAGTGATCGAATTTTTGAGATCAACATCGAGAACGAGATGCGCTCTAGTTACATCGACTACTCGATGTCGGTCATTGTGTCGAGAGCACTGCCCGATGTGCGCGATGGCTTCAAACCCGTGCATCGCCGAGTGCTCTACGGCATGGCAAAACTGAGGAACTTTTCTAATGCGCCCTACAAGAAATCGGCGCGTATCGTGGGCGATGTCCTCGGTAAGTACCATCCCCATGGCGACTCATCGGTCTATCTGGCCATGGTGCGCCTGGCTCAAGACTGGGCCATGCGCTATCCGCTGGTCGACGGTCAGGGCAACTTTGGCTCGGTCGACGGCGATAGCCCGGCTGCCATGCGTTATACCGAGGCCAGGCTCGACAAGATGGGTGAGCTCATGATGGACAACCTCGACGAGGACACTGTGGACTTTGTTCCCAACTTCGATGCCACACTCACTGAGCCTACCGTGCTGCCCACCAGGTTCCCCAACCTGCTGGTCAACGGAGCGTCGGGCATTGCCGTGGGTATGGCCACCAACATGGCTCCACACAACATGGGCGAGTGTATCGATGGCTGCATCGCGCTGCTCGAGAACCCCGAGATGGAGATTAGCGACCTGATGCAGTATATCAAGGCACCCGACTTCCCCACCGGCGGTATCATCTACGGCATGCAGGGCGTGCGCGAGGCCTTCGAGACCGGACGCGGTCGCATCGTCATCCGCGCCAAGTATGAGATTGAGACCGAGGCTAGCCACGACCGCATCGTGGTCACCGAGATTCCCTATAACGTCAACAAGCGCGAGCTCATCGAGAACATTGCCCGCCTGGTCGAGGAAAAGAAGATAGAGGGCATCAGCGACATCAACGACGAGAGCGACCGTCATGGCATGCGCATCGTCATTGACGTGAAGCGAGACCACAATGCCAATGTGCTGATGAACAAGCTGTTCAAGCTCACACAGATGCAGTACAGCTTCAGCGTCAACAACGTCTGCATCGTCGATGGCCACCCGCAGACCGTCAACCTCAAGCAGCTACTGCAGTACTTCCTTGAGCACCGCCACGATGTGGTGATACGCCGCACTCGGTTCCAGCTCAAGAAAGCCGAGGACCGTGCGCACATCGTGCGTGGACTCATTATTGCCAGCGACAACATCGACGAGGTCATCGCCATCATCAAGTCGAGCAAGACCACCGAAGAGGCCTGCCAGCGACTGAGTGAACGTTTCGGTCTCGATGACTTGCAAACACGCGCCATCGTGGAGATGCGCCTGCGTCAGCTCACCAACCTCGAGCAAAACAAGCTGCACGACGAGTTGGCCGAACTGGAGAAGACCATCGCTTACCTCAACAGCATCCTTAACGACCCGGCCGTGTGCCGCAAGGTCATCGAGGATGAGCTCCTAGAGGTCAAGGAGAAGTTTGGCGATGAGCGCCGCACTGAGATTTGCCCCGACGAAGGTGAGATGAACGCCGAGGACTTCTACAGCGACGACCCAATGATCATTACCATCTCGCATTTCGGCTACATCAAGCGCACTCCGCTCAAGGAGTACCGTGCTCAAGCTCGCGGCGGAGTGGGGTCGAAGGGCAGCGACACCCGCGATGAGGACTTCATCGAGTATGTCTACGAGGCCACCAACCACAACTATATGCTCTTCTTCACAGCTCTGGGTCGCTGCTACTGGCTGCGCGTGTTCCAGATTCCCGAGATGGGCAAGAACAGCAAGGGACGCGCCATCCAGAACCTGCTCAACCTGGGTCCGGAGAACCGCATCTTTGCCTTTGTACGTGCCACGGCACTCACCGACCCAGAGTACAACCAGTCGCACTACATCATGTTTGCCACCAAGCGCGGCGTGGTCAAGCGCACTTGCCTGAGCGAGTACTCACGTCCACGCTTCAATGGCGTGCGGGCTATCAACATCAACGATGACGACCAGCTGGTGGGAGCTGTGCTCACCGAGGGCGACAGCGAGATTATCCTGGCCAACCGCAACGGCCGCGCCATCCGCTTCAACGAGAACAAGGTACGTGTCATGAGCCGTATCGCAACCGGTGTGAGGGGTATGGCCCTCGACGGCCCTGATGATGAAGTCATAGGCATGATATGCATGAAAGCCAGCAAGAACGATGACGTGCTCGTCGTGTCGGAGCAAGGCATGGGCAAACGCAGCAGTCTAGACGACTACCGTGTGACCAACCGCGGCGCCAAGGGTGTTAAAACTATTAACATTACAGAGAAGACTGGCAAGTTAATTGCAATACGTAATGTGAACGACGACAACGACCTGGTCATCATCAACAAGAGCGGCATCACCATCCGTCTCAAGGTCAAGAGTCTCCGCGTGATGGGACGTGCCACACAAGGCGTACGACTCATCAACTTGGAGAAGAAGAACGACCAGATAGCATCGGTCTGCAAGGTAGATACCGAGCCCGAATGCACCGACGAGGAGAGCGTACGGCAGGCTTTTGCACAGGATGCCACCGATCAGGCACAAGTAGTCGACAACAACGAGAACGACAACACCACACAAGACGAGGGGCAGAATGATAACGAATAATATTTATTAACTTAATTTGAAAATAAAATGAAAAAATTCTTTCTTTTGATCGCCGGTGTCACCATGGTGGCATCGAGCGCAATGGCTCAAATGAGCCTGGTCAAGGAAGCAGAGAAGTTTGTGGGTTCGAACAACCCTGCCGAACTGGCAACCGCTCTTGAGAAGCTTGAGCCTGCCCTCGAGAATCCCGAGAGCATGGACAAAGCGCAAACATGGTACACTGCCGGACGACTGGCTTTCAAGCTCTTCGACCAGATGCAGGCCATGAAGGCTGTGGGTCAAGACGGGGGCATGATTGATGCCAACATGATGGGTGAGGCTCTTAACGCTGGCTTTGATGCCATGTTCAAAGCTTTGCCTCTGGACAGCGTCAAGGAGACCAACAAAGATGGCAGCTTTAAGCTCGACAAGAACGGCAACCCCAAAATCAAAACAAAATACAGCAAAGACATCATCGCCGCTTTGATTCCTCATATTGCCGACATGGGCAATCTGGGCAACACCTACCTCAATGCAGCGCAGCAGAGCCAGAAGGCCGAGGACTGGCTCAATGCCGCCAAGGCTTATGGAAACTACTGCGACGTGTTGACTTCGCCGTTCGCTAAGGAACAAAATATCAATCAACCCGACTCGACAATTGCCGAGCTGAAGTTCTTCCAAGGATACTCCTACTACAACGCCAAGGATTACAAGAACGCCTATCCCATACTGGCACAAGCTTGCAAGTTGGGCTACACCGACAATCAGGTGGACGCATACGCAACCTCGGCGCTGGCCAACCTGGTGCAGGGCTTCCTCGACAACAAAGACTATGCCAGCGCCTACAATTACATCGACGCAGCAATCGCCCGCGATGGTGACAACGCAACGCTCTATGACATGAAAGGCTTCACTGCCGAGCTCGAGAAGGGTATCGATGCAGCCGTACCTTTCTATCAGAAAGCCGTAGAGGCCGATGCCAATTACGCACAAGGCTACTATGACCTGGGTCGCTGCTATTACCTGCAGGCACAAGCCATCATCGACGAGAACCCCAATGCCAACAACGCGCAGCTCAAGGAGAAAATCATGCCTATCTACAATAAGGCACTGCCGCTGCTCGAGAAGGCTAGCCAACTCAATGCCGACGATGCCGCTAAGTCTAAGCGCGTGATTGACGACATCAAGTACAAGATGGAACTCATGGGTGTGAAGTAATCCTCTGACATCACCCCATTAAAGCACTGGCCTGTAACCCCACGGTTGCAGGCCAGCGCTTTATCTATGCGGCTCCGTAACCCCCTAAAGGGGATGAACACCTGCCGAACTAGGTGTCTTAGTAGTCTTCAAAAAAAATCTGCGCCATCTGCGTGCGATATCCATCAGCAACAAAAATTCCTAATTCTCAATTCTCAATTTTCAATTAAAAAGTAGTAACTTTGCATGCCAAAACCTATTTGTAGCTTTATGAAGCGAACCATCATATTTTTTATTATAGGTGTACTGGCCATGTCCGCCGGCGCGCAGCAGCGCGTAGTGGCCGAGGTCAAGAAGACCATCGACGGCATGACGCTCACCATCGACAATATCAAGGCCGCGGCCAACAAACTCAAACCGGCTCTGACCAACGACGAGACCAAAGACCGGGCCGAGACATGGTATGTGGCCGGACGTGTGCAGTATCGACTCTACGAAAAGTATGTGTCTAATCGTGCAATAGGCAAGAAGGTCGATGTCAAGGCCATGGGGCATGCGCTCATCGATGGCTATGACCATTACCAGAAAGCCTTGAAACTCGACACCATTGTCGATACCGACCGCAACGGTCGCCCCAAGGTCGACCGCAAGACCATGCGTGCCAAGGTTAAGACCAAATACTCGCAAGATATCATGGGCCGGCTCAATGCCAAGATGAGCGATTACAACAAGGCCGGTGGCGAACTCTACAACCTCAAGGACTGGGACGGAGCATACAAGGCTTGGGACATCTTTTGCCGTCTGGCCGTACGACAGGGTGGGGTGGTGCCAGATTCTATTCTCGGGCAGACCCGTTACTTCCAGGGCATCGCGCAGTGGCAGCAAAACGAATATCGACTAGCGGCCGACCTCTTTGCGACCGCCAGGGCTTTGGGGTATAAGAAGAAAGAAGCCTACGACTATGCTCTGGTGTGCCTGTCGGCGCTCTACGACGATGCCGGCATTGTCCAGACTGCTGCCGAAGCCTATGAGAATTTCGGCACACAGGACTTGCAATACATACGCATACTCATCAACAACGATATCAACAAGAAAGACTTTGCCCAGGCCAACGACCTGCTTGACCAAGCCATCGAAGCCAACGGCAACGATGCTGAGCTGCATAACCTCAAGGGACTGGTGGTGGAGCAACAGCAGGGCCTCGAAACCGCCTTGCCCCACTTCAAGCGCTGTGTTGAGTTGGCACCCGATAATGCCCAGGCACTGTTCAACGTGGGGCGGTACTATTACAACCAGGCTATGTCCGTAGCCGAGACGCATCCCAACCTCAGCCGCAAGGAGTTCCGCAAGCAGGTCATTCCACTCTATCGCGAGGCCATGCCCTACATGGAGCGAGCACATGAGCTAGACCCGAATAACGATGATGTCACCAATGCTCTGCGCAACATCTACTACAAGTTGGGCGAAGGCCGCAAACTCGAGGCCCTCGACCGCAAGTAGGTTTTCCATTCTCAGTTTTCTGTTTTCAGTTCACGCCTCCCCCGTTCGGCGGGATTTGCAATCCCGTCGTAGATGAGAAGCGGATTTTCAATCTGCTACGGGGTTGCAAACCCCATGCTCAATCGTGACGGATTGCAAATCCGTCACAACAGCGGCAACGGTCTCATCAATTGTCAGGGACAATCAGTTTGTATCCGATGGCGCGCACATTGACAATGCGCACCTGTGGGTCACGCGACAGCCGGTGTCGTAACTTAGTGATGAACACCTGCAGTGACCGATTGTTGAAGAAGGTGTCATCGCCCCACAGTTCCAGCAGGATGGTCTGCGTCTCAACTACCTCATTGCGATTTTCGCCAAGTCGGCGCAGTATTTCCGATTCGCGGTGCGACAGTGTCAGCACTTCACCAGCCCAATACAGTTGTTGAGTCTGAGCATTGAACTCATACTGGCCAATCTTGAAGATGCTCTTCTGATTGTTGCTTTGTTGCGTCTGCGTGGATGCACGGCCCAGCAGCGCCTTGATGCGGATGATGAGTTCTTGCATCCCAAAAGGCTTTTTCAAGTAGTCATTGGCTCCCAACTCAAAGCCGTGCACCACGTCATCAATCGCCGAGCGGGCCGTCAGGAATAGTACCGGTGTCGTATGGTCGGTCTGGCGAATGCGGCGCACCAGTTCGAAACCATCCATGCGTGGCATCATCACATCAGCCACCAGCACATCGGGGCGTGTGGCAAAGAATTTGTGCAAAGCATCATCGCCATTGGGTGCTATCTCGATGATGAATCCCTGTGCATCAAGTGTGTCGCGGATTATCATGGCCAGGTTGTTCTCATCCTCGGCCAGCAGTACCTTAATTGTTTCCATTGAACTTCAGTTTAATCGTTGTACCCTTGCCTGGTTCACTCTCAATCTCGACATTGCCACCATGCTGGGTCGTCATCTGCTTGACGTAATATAGCCCTAGGCCATATCCCTTGACATCATGTCGGTTGCCTTGCGGTACACGGTAGAACTTATCGAACACAAAGGGTAACTTGCTGTGTGGGATGCCAATGCCCTGGTCACTCACTACAATCTCGCTGTTATGGCAACTGATGGTGATATGTGCCTCGTCGCCCGAATACTTGATGGCATTGTCTATCAGGTTGTTCACCATCGATGATAGGGCCTGGCGGTCGGCTCTGACTATAGCATTAGGAGGGGTGATGTCTACCGTGATGTCTGTAGGTTTGTCACTCTTGAGGCGTTGAGCCTCGACCAGCGCATCAATCACATCGCGCCACATCAGCGTGGCGATGTTCAGACGCTTGGTTCGCTTCTCCATGCTCATATTCAGGATTTGTTCCACCATCTCGCTTAACTTGCCCAGTTGTTCCTGACCGATGAGCAGGTATTGTCGTGTTTTCTCGTTCTGTTCCTCAAAGTTGAGCAGAGCGTCATTGGCGGCATATGCTACGGCTATCGGTGTCTTCAGTTCGTGAGTCATGTTGTTGGTGAAGTCGCTCTTCATCTCATCGAGCGTGCGCATCCGTGCCACGGTGTGGATCAGATACCAGAACGAGGTCATGAGTACAATCAAGATGATGGCCGAAGTGGCTAGGATTCCTGCCATCTGTCGCAAGACGATGCTCTTGACGGGTTCGGTGGTTAGCCTGTAGGCTGCCAAGCCATCAATTGCGGTGAAGAAGACAAACCGCTCGGCTTGTTGGCTGCGATGATAGCCAGGCGTGGCGATACTGTCGATCACAATGCCAGTGCTGTCGATGCGTTCGGTCAAGTGCTGAATGTCGAGTCCCGCTTCATGCAACTGGCAGGTTAGCAGACTGTCGTAGCGGGCAAAATCGACAGGAACAATCTGATCTAAAGAATAGTGTGTGGTGCGTTGCACGACGTAGGTCATGCCTAGCATCGGGTTCTGGGCTAGCAAGATACTGTCGTTGCGTCGGTCCTCAAACTGCCAAGTCAGCGGATGGCTGTTGACCGAATCGCGCTCCTGGCTGCGCATGGGGCGGCGTTGGACATTGTAGAACACCGAGTCGCCATGCTCACGTCGCTTGATGGTCTCGACATATGCCGAATCGCCTGTCTGATTGCTGGTCACCGTCACCGTGCCATGTACAGTGCCAAATTGCCTGATCTGGTTGGTGCGCATGTCCAGCTCGATGTAGTCGGCCATGACTACGGCATGCTGAATGCGACGGCGGGTCTCGGTGGTCTCGTTGTGATAGAGCATCACGAGCCACGTCACTTGATAGGCAAATACTACAAGCAGCACGATGCCCACTATTAGGGCCATATATTGGGTTTTGAGTTTCATACATCGGCAAAGATAACACATTATTAAATAAGCACTACAATCTGTTAAGCCTAAATAACACTTCTGTTAAGACTAGATAAGCGCGATAGCTTTGCACGCTGAGCGGTAGCACCTACCTTTGCAGCCATGAAACAATTGTACTTCATCGCGCTCTTGCTGGTCGGGATGACAGCGAGCGCACAGACCGACTCGTTGCGCATCGATAGCCTCCTGCGCACGCTGCCCGAGGTCATGATCATGGGCGAGCGTCCCATGGTCAAGGCTGAGCGTGGCAAACTGGTGTTTGACTTGCCTCAATTGATGCGTGACAAGGGTGTGGACAATGCCTATGATGCGCTCAAGGAATTGCCGGGTGTGACCGAGCAGGGCAATAGTTTGCAACTTGCTGGACGGCCCGTGACCATCATCATCGATGGCAAGGTCTCGACCATGACGCCCGAGCAACTCACTCAGTTGCTGCAAACCATTCCTGCCACCCGCATCAAGGATGCCGAGGTGATGTATGCCGCACCTGCACAATATCAGGTAAGGGGGCAGGTCATCAACCTCAACCTGAGCCGAGACACTGCACATGATGTGCAGCAAGGGCAGGTCAGTGTGGGAGCGATGCACGAGCATGATGCGCGGTTCAAGCAGCAGGCTTCGTTCTTTGCACAGCGAGGCAGATGGTCCATCGATGCCATGTATGCTCATCATCATGGCCGTCGTTACAGCGAGAGTCACGACCAGTCGATACACACGTTGTCCGATGGCATAGTCTATGACATCAGGTCGCACACCATAGTGCCGCAGCGGTTGCATGAGCACAACTACCGTCTGGAGGTTGACTATGCCTCGATGCTGAGTCTGGCCTATACGGGCAGTCACAACACGCGGCACAACACGAGTACAACCGAGGGCGTCATCACTTCACAGGCTGGTAGCGACGACCGCACGACTATGCACAACCTGCAACTCAACTACAAATCATCATTCGGACTGAAGGCTGGCACCGACTACACTTGGTTTCATTCTCGTGGTGCAAGTGCGGTCAACAGCATGCTGCCCAGCGGGCCATTGTGCTATGATGCAGAGAGCAGCCAGCGCATCAATCGCTTGAAGGTGTTTGCCTCGATGCAGCATGAGTGGGCTGGAGAATGGGGACTGAACTGCGGTGCTTCTTACTCCCGTGCGAGCGACCACAGTTTCCAGCACATCAACTTGGCAGGCATGAATGCTGAGGCACATCAGCACGAAAACATTGTCAACATCTATGGCGGTTTCAACAAGGGGTGGGGCAAACGCTTCTCGCTGGACATCACTCTCGCAGCCGAATTGTTCAAGAACAATGCGTTCAGCGAGTGGGCATGGTTCCCCACCTTTAACTGTTCGTTCATGCCATGCGGGCATCACTTGCTGCAATTGTCCATGTTCAGTGACAGGCGATATCCCGACTATTGGGCCGTGGCCAGTGGTCACAGTTTCACCGATGGTGGCTATGGCGAGGTTTTCGGCAATCCGGCATTGCGTCCCCTCAAACGCTATCAGACGCAACTGGTTTATTTGTTGAAGGGCAAGTACCAGTTTTCTCTATGGTTCGAGCATCTGAGTGACTATTTCATCCAGACGGCCTATCAACGACAAGGCCGCTTGGTCATGGAATATCGGTATGTCAACTTCGACTTCCGCCAGACTGTGGGGCTGATGGCATACGCGCCATGGCAGATCACAAACTGGTGGCAAACCAACACATCGCTCTATCTTCTGTGGAATCGCGAGAAGGACTCGGACTTCTACGACCTTCCTTTCAATCGCAGTGTGTTCAGTGCGATGCTCAACTGGCGCAATCGATTCACAATCACCTCGTGGCTCACTGCAAATGTCACGTTCTATGCCCGAACTCGAGCCAATCAAGGGTTGTTCAACCTGCCAGCGTCGGCCAATCTCACTGTCGATTTGGTCGGCCAGTTCTTCAACAAGCGGCTCACCATCAAGGTCACGGCCGATGACCTCTTGCGAAAATCGTCCATCAGTCCCGTCATGCGACACAAGACGCAGAACTACAAGATGGGCTTTACTGACTATCGCTGCCTTGGCATTACCGCCACCTACAACATCGGTGGCTACAAAGAGCGCCATCACCCGAGTGTCGATACCTCCCGCTTCAAGAATTGAACAGACTCGATAACTCCTTTCAACGAATTGAAACACATATTGCAGAATGTCGGAAAATATTCTGCAATATGCTTTTTCTATACAAAAACTTGGCTTTCCTTTGCAAGGTTTTTCAAAAATAGACTAAATGATAATTTTTATTGAGAAATGGAAAGAAAAAAGTTTTTGTTGACGGAATGTGATATTCCGCGCGTATGGTACAATGTCATTGCCGACATGACCCACAAGCCCCTGCCCCTCATCAACCCGGGCACCAAACAACCCCTCAAGGCCGAAGACCTCTATCCGCTCTTTGCCAAGGCATGCGCCGACCAGGAGATGAACTACACCGACCGCTTCATCGACATCCCCGACGAGGTGCGCGACATGTATCGCATCTATCGCCCCACACCGCTCGTGCGAGCCACAGGGTTGGAGCAAGCGCTCGACACACCGGCGCACATCTATTTCAAGAACGAGAGCGTGAGCCCGGTTGGGTCGCACAAGCTCAACTCGGCCATCGCGCAAGCCTACTACTGCAAGGCCGAGGGCGTGACCAACATCACCACCGAGACTGGGGCAGGGCAGTGGGGAGCCGCACTGTCGCTGGCGGCCAAGCACTTCGGGCTGGAGCTGGCCGTCTATATGGTCAAGATTTCTTACAACCAGAAGCCCTATCGCCGATCCATCATGCAGACCTACGGTGCCGAGGTCATCGCCTCGCCCAGCATGTCGACCAAGGCAGGTCGCAAGGTCATCACCGACCGGCCCAACTACCAAGGCTCGCTCGGCACAGCCATCAGCGAGGCTGTCGAACTGGCTATGCAGACACCCAACTGCAAGTATGTCCTCGGTTCAGTGCTCAATCATGTGGCCTTGCACCAGACGGTCATCGGTCTGGAGGCCGAGAAGCAGATGGAGATGGCAGGCGAATATCCCGACGTGGTCATCGCATGCTTTGGCGGCGGCAGCAACTTCTCGGGATTGTCGTTCCCCTTCTTGCGCCACAACCTCAGTGGGGAGAAACAGACCCACTTTATCGCGGCCGAACCTGAGTCGTGTCCCAAACTCACACGCGGAGTTTTCCAGTACGACTTTGGCGATGAGGCCGGATACACGCCGCTCATTCCCATGTACACACTGGGGCACGACTTCTCGCCGGCCAACATCCATGCCGGTGGCCTACGCTATCATGGCGGTGGTGCCATCATCAGCCAGCTCAAGCGCGACAACCTGGTCGATGCCGTCGACATCCCGCAACTCGAGTCGTTCAAGGCGGCGGCACTGTTTGCGCGTACCGAGGGCATCATCCCTGCACCCGAGTCGTCGCACGCCATCGCCGCTACCATCCGTGAGGCCCTCAAGGCCAAGGTCGAGGGCCGCGCACCCGTCATCCTGTTCAACCTCTCGGGGCATGGCCTGATCGATATGTCGGCCTATGACCGCTACTTTGCCAACGACCTGAGCGACTATCACGTCAGCGACGACGAAATCATGGCGCTTACATCCAAGCTTGAGAAAATAGTCTGACAGGCAAAAATTTGAAGTAATCCCCCTAAGCACCTTATACTTAGTGGACCAGAGTCCCCTCCCCAGAAACTGAACTGCACCCCAAAAGTTAGACACAAAACTTTCGAGATGCAGTTCAGACTGGGGAGGGGATTTTAATCGCCTATTAACTAAAAAGGAGATGCACTGCCGCACTCACCAGCCAGGCGACCGCAGTGGTGTAGAGAGCCGCAGCCAGCGCCCAGCGCCAAGAGTTGGTCTCGTTTTTGATAGCAACAATCGTTGCGACGCAGGGGAAGTAAAGCAGCACAAACAGCAGGTAGCAGAACGCAGTTAGCGGTGTGATGCCATCTTGGGCCATCAGCTGATGCAGGTGTGTGTACTTGTCGTTGTCATCGCTGAACGAGTCATCGTCGCTGAACGAGTCATCGTCGGTATAGAGCACCCCCATGGTCGAAGCGACAATCTCCTTGGCTCCCACACCAGCAATGAGCGAAACGTCCAGTTTCCAGTTGAACCCTTGCGGTGCGAACACCGGCTCGATGGCTCGGCCCATACGCCCGATGTAACTCTGCTCCTGTTGCTGCTGCCGGGTGAGTGACTCATCGTGTGGGAAATACTCCAACGCCCACACAATAATGCTGGCCACCAAGATGATGCCACCCATCTTCTTGAGATACTCCTTGCCCTTGTCCCAAGTATGGCGCCCCATGGCCCGGAAGGTGGGCCAGCGGTAGGGCGGCAGCTCCATGACAAAGGGAGTGTCTTCGCCCCTGACTACATGGCGCGAGAGCAGCTTGCTGGTCAACACTGCCATCACAATGCCTATGGCATAAATGCCAATCATAATCCATGCCCGCCACTGCACGGCAAAGAATGTGCCCACAATCATGATGTAGATGGGCAACCGCGCCGAACAGCTCATGAATGGGAGAATCATCATCGTGATCAGACGCGAGCGGCGACTCTCGATAGTGCGTGTGGCCATCACGGCCGGCACATTGCACCCAAAGCCCATGACCAACGGGATGAACGACTTGCCGTGCAACCCCATCTTGTGCATGAGCTTGTCCATGATAAAGGCAGCACGAGCCATGTATCCCGAGTCCTCCATGAGCGAGATGAACAGATACAGGATAAGAATCTGGGGCAAGAACACAATCACCGACCCCACGCCGCCTATCACACCGTCGACCACCATCGAGCGTAACGGTCCGGCAGGCATTAGACCCGCGAGCTTCTCGCCCAGCCATGCCACTGACGCCTCCAACCAGTCCATGGGATACTGCCCCAGGGTGAATGTGACATAGAACATCACAAACAGGATGAGGAAGAAGATGGGAAATCCCAAATACTTGTTCGACAAGATACTGTCCAGTCGATGTGTCAACCGATACATATCCCGCTCGGTACCCATGGTGTAACCGGCCTCGGCAAGCGCACCGCGCACAAAGGCGTACTTCGCATCCATGATGGCCGTTTCGGAGTCGGTGTGCATGTCTCGGGCAATCTGAACCGCCGCGCGGTCGCGGGCGGCGATTATGGCCCGGTGCCGCGAGTCGTGGGCAATAATTTGCTCGGTATGCGTATCGTGTTCCAGTAGCTTGATGGCCAGATAACGCGTAGAGTAGGCCGCCCGCAGATGCGACGATGCTTTGATGGGTGTCTGCACCGAGGCAATGGCCTGCTCGACATAGTGACCGTGGTTGACATGGATATGGCGATAATAGTTCTTGACGGGGCGGTCACCTTCGGCAAAGTCCTCGATGTGGTCGTGCGCCAGATGCCGGTCGGCCTCACGGTCGTGCCACTCCTTGATCTCACGAGCTACATCGGGGTTGATGTTGCCATTGTCATCGATATAGTCGGCACCCTCATACATGTTGATGATGATGTGAAACAGCAGGTCCACATTACGTCCACTCTTGAACGAAGTGGGAATCATCGGCACTCCGAACAGTGTGCTCAGTGTGTCGATGTCCAGGTGGTCGCCCCGGCGCTCTGTCTCGTCGTACATGTTCAGGGCACACACCATTCTCAGGTTCATATCCAGCAGCTGGGTGGTGAGATAGAGGTTGCGCTCCAGGTTGCTGGAGTCGATGACATTGATAACGATATCGGGACGCTGCTCAAGCAGGTGCTTGCGCACATACAGCTCCTCGGGGCTATAGCACGACAGGGAGTAGGTGCCTGGCAGATCGGTGAGGTTGAATTCATAGCCCTCAAAGGTGGCGTGTGCCTCACTGGCATCGACAGTCACCCCCGAGTAGTTGCCCACACGGGCATGCGCGCCACTAGCGTGGTTAAACAGTGATGTCTTGCCACAATTTGGGTTACCTATCAGAGCCACATTGATGGTGCGTCGCTGCCGTCGTGCCCTTGCCTGGAGCTCGTCGTCGCTCAGGTGTATCGTTTCGGCGATAACCTCTCCACCTGAAGGCTCGCTGTGCATTGCCGGCTCTTCGGCCTCACCCACCACCTCAATCAACTCGGCCTCGTCGTGTCGCAGCGACACCTCATAGCCCATCAGCTTATATTTCACCGGGTCTTGCAGGGGGGCATTGAGCAACACTTCGATGGTCTTGCCCTTAATGAATCCCATCTCAATGATGCGTTTGCGGAAGCCACCATGCCCCAGCACCTTAACTATCACGCCTCGCTCGCCCGTTTTCAGTTCAGACAACTTCATATCCTGCAAATTTACTGCTTAACGGCAATGCGCACAATCACTGATTTTGGCTAAAATCACCACTTCAATTCATCATTTTTGGGGATAGAAGCAAGAAACAAGAAGCGAGAAACAAGAAGCGAGAAACGAGAAGCGAGAGGTAGGGAGGCGGGGGGAATAACCACGAAGTGCTCGCGACCGAACGGGAGCCCGAAGGGCAAGCG
>JAFUVK010000117.1 GCA_017477555.1 Muribaculaceae bacterium | reverse complement strand
TAAATTATGAATTATGAATTATGAATGATGGCTTGTGGCAGTGCGTGGCGGCCGGCATCAGTCATCAGCCCGCGGCGTTCAAGGTCGGCACAGCGCGCGATGTTAAGCGCGGTCCAGTGGCT
Organism: Muribaculaceae bacterium; assembly: GCA_017477555.1. Taxonomy (GTDB): domain Bacteria; phylum Bacteroidota; class Bacteroidia; order Bacteroidales; family Muribaculaceae; genus Sodaliphilus. The sequence goes on along the minus strand of JAFUVK010000117.1, from coordinate 4,744 downwards.
GCGGGGACGACGTGGCGACAGTCGTTGGGCCAAACGTCCGTCGGGCAAGCGTTTCAGCGTCGAGTCAATCCACCCAAAACACAATGCTTCTTCAACCACCTCAAGATAGGGTAGGGCACTCCATTCAGGGCATCGCTTGCCCCGGTACGTGATTACCCAGCACTCGCGCACCGCTTGATGGTTGGCTGCAAGCCAAGCGCGCAACTGTCCGCGCTGGCTGTAATCCAGCAGATTGACAACTTCCATGAGGATTCCTTTTTGGGCTCACAAAGATAGTCAATTTTTTTCAATTAAATTTGTTTTTTTTCTTTTATATAATATGGTGTGACGTGTTTTTTCGAAAAAATCAATTTCGGAGATAATTTTTTGATGAGATTATTTGGTTTATAAAATAAACTTGTTTATCTTTGCATCGTGATTCGAACACAAAGGGTGTGAACTGAGCCTTCTGCAGGGGTGAGGGGAGCACCGTAGCGTAATGTTAACCAAGTTATTAACGAATTAATGTTCAAAAGAAATCATGGAAGAGAATAATAATTTGACCGCTGAACGCAGTCTGGAAATTATCCGTGAGTCGATAGAGACGAGTCAGCGTACAATTACCCGTAACTCGTCATTGTCACTTATCTGGTGGGGAGCGTGTGTTGTTGTGTTTGCACTGTTGATTGCACACCTTTGGGCAAATCATGGTGGCCCTGCATGGAATCTGCTTTGGGCCGTGCTTTGGCTTGTAGGTTATCTGGGCGAGTGGTTTATTGCTCAACGCAAGGAGAAAATTCCCAACACCTTTGTGGGCAAGACAATTGGTCATGTCTGGGCTACATTTGGGGTGTTTATCGGTAGTTTCGGTTTGATTCTTGGCCTTATAGGTGGAGGCATCATTCCCGTTAAATCTTTCATACCCGATAACCATCTTTATATCAACATCACCAGCATCATATCGCTCTGTTTTGGCATTGCCACTACAATCACAGGCTGCATACTCAAGAATCGAATCATTCAGGCTTGTGGTTTTGTCGCAGGTTTGGGCGGTTTCTTCTTCGCTTTGGGGTATCCTTGGTTTGAGCAGTTGTATGTGATGGCGGCCGTTGCTTTTATGGGTCTGGTTGTGCCTGGACTGGTTATCTATTTTCAAAACAAGAAATAAGGAGGTGTGAGGTTATGTTCAAGCCATTAGACCCATTGCTGCACTCCGAGTTGCGCTTGGCCGTCATGTCGCTGCTCATCAGTGTCGATGAGGCCGAGTTCCCCTACATCAAGCAACAGACCGGGGCCACGGCGGGCAACCTGAGTGTGCAGCTCGACAAGCTGGCCACGGCGGGCTATATTGTCATCGAGAAGACCTTTAAGGGCAAGAAGCCATGCACCCTGTGCCGTGTCACCCCAGTCGGTCTCAAAGCCTTTGAGGACTACGTTGCCGCCCTGCGCACCTACCTCAACGTCAAGCCCGACACCACCCAACAGACTTGACACCCAGTCGCTATGGGATGCTGCCACATCTTCCTCTCCTCTTTCCCCATGGTGGAGGGGAAGAAGTGGCGTTTGCCTTCTCACAGCATAGCCATCCCCTTATCTCTAAAAGATAGCACTTACTCTTGTCAATCTCTTGCTATTTATCCAAGAAATGCCTACCTTTGCCAACAAAATTAATCGTCATGAAGCGCTATGTCCTGATATTGATGTCGATGTTCACTGCGATTGCAGTGAATGCTGCTTGTGACTTGACATTGCAATTCTACGGCATGAGTTTGATGGATGATTCGTTGCGTGTGAAGGCCGTGCTTGTGGCACCTGATCGGGAGGTGAAAGTGCTCTGTGATGCGACGCAAAAGGCATTGAGCAAGACTATGCTCTTGGAGCAAAGTGGTGACTATCAACTGGAGTTAACAATCCAGGTCAATGAGTATATTGATTCAACAACTCGGGTGATCAGTATTGATAGTACAATGAAGAGTGTGTCGATCGATCTTGATGTGCGCACACAAGATGATGCAGAGGAGCCTATATCCGTAGGTGTCAGATTGATTAAGGCATTAACCTCGTCCCCACTCGTGACTATAGAGTATCTGGGGTATCACACAGGTGAAAATGGTGAGTATCCAGGCCCATTTTTTACAATCACAAACAAGAGTCAAAATACACTCTATGGTGAGCATTTGCCTGGCTATTTTTGGGGCTGGGTTTCATACCTTTTTGAAGACAAGGCGGTTAGAAAAAAGGGGGGGAGAATTTGTACGTCGTTTGATGATCGGCCTCCCATCTATCCAGGAATGAAAGGGCAGGCTTATGTGGGCAGTTTCGGATGCAAATTACGAGCAGGGAAATATCGTTTCACTGTATTCTATGCCGTAAATGGTTGGCCAAACAGAGCCATCACCAATATCAAAAAGACAGCCTCAATGGTCTGGTATTTCTCTGAAGAGAATTGGTATGTGCTTGACTGTGATTTTGTAGTAGAATGATTTTGGACCTTTAGAAATATAATCCTGTGACTGATGAAAAAGAAAATCTACTTTGCTGGCTCGATTAGGGGAGGGCGCGTCGATGCCGACCTCTATCGCCGCATCATCCAGTTCATGCAACAGACCGACACCGTGCTCACCGAGCACGTCGGCAGCAGCAATCTCATCCTGAATGAGCAGGGACGTGAACGCGATGCACGCATCTATGACCAGGATACTGCTTGGCTGCGGCAGAGCGATCTGCTCATCGCCGAGTGTACCTGTCCGTCGCTGGGCGTGGGTTACGAACTCGCTTACGCCGAGCATCGTGGCATCCCCTGCCACATCTTCTACGACAAGACCAAGGTGCAACTGTCGGCCATGCTCACAGGCAATCCCTACTTTCACATCCATCCCTACGAGAGCGAGGAACAGATTTTTGCAGTCTTGACCCAGTTGCTCCACTAATCATCTGCACAAGATTTGCATAATCTTAGCTGCGCCTCAGCATAGCATGAGCAAGCTCCTGCTCTGCATTCGACTTGCACAAGATTTGCATAATCTTAGCTGCGCCTCAGCATAGCATGAGCAAGCTCCTGCTCTGCATTCGACTTGCACAAGATTTGGCCGAATCACTTGGTCGGTGCAATTGTGGCGTTGGTCGGACAAAATGGGGTGACAATCTATTGCCCCCAAAAGCGCATTTAACTTCAGCCAAAATCTCGTGTCAAAAAGACAAAGAAACACAATTACTCACCCGCCAGCAATGGCACAACGACACAAGATTATGAAAGCTAAAGTCCTACTCGCAGCAGTCGCCATGATGGCGATGCTCATGCCCAGCAACGCTGTGGCTCGTGACAACAAGGTTCGTCACAGTGAGGGTAACCGCAAGCACCGCGTCGAGATGCGCATGGCCGACAACCACCGTCCCGTCATCGCACACCACAGAGCACACCGTCCCGGCATCGGTGTCCGCTTCGACCGCCGTCCCGTGCATGGCCGTTTCGTCAACATGAACCGTGAGCGCCTGTGGCTCGCCGATGGCATCCTCTACCGCGTGATGCGCACACCCCACGGAGTTGCATACGTTGTTATCGGATACTGGAGATGACACGACCACGACACCGCCAGAACGCCTCACTAGCACTGGCCCAAAAAGACCGAAAGCACCGACCCGCTAACCAGCCCGTTGGTGCTTTCTTGCATTTTGTAGGTCATAAAACTGCCCTATTCCGAATTATTGATGTAACTTTGCAGGTGCCTACGACTAACCAGATAACTCGAATTCGTGGTTCGTAACTCGTAGCTTGTAACCCGTAGCTTGTAACTCTAAAACAATATGATGAAAAATCGAATGATTAGGGCGGCTCTGGTGGCCGCATCGATGATGATGGTGCTGCCCATGGTGGCACAGAAGCAATTCACGCTCGAGGACTTGAACTTCGGCGGAACGAACTACCGTAACATGATTCCGAAGAACCGCTCGCTGCGCTGGTGGGGCGACCAGCTGGTGCGCGTTGCTGCCGACACTTGCTGGACGGTCAACCTCAAGAATGGCAAGGAGAAGGTGTTTTTCACCCGCGCTCAGGTCAACAAATGGCTGGGCGGCGACACTGTAAGTTCGCTCATGGGCATTACGTTCCCCTACGCCAATCAGCCGCTGGCTGCATTGGGTACTGTGGGCAAGGTGCAGATGGTCGACTTCAAGGCCAAGAAGCAGGTGTGGAGTCAAAACCGTGGCGAGGAGCAGGCCGCAGAGTGGAACAAGGAGAGTAGGGCAGTGGCCTTTGTCAAGGGCGACAACCTCTATGTCACCGATGGGGCAGGGCAGACGCGTCAGCTCACCACCGATGGCTCGCGCGACATCGTCTACGGCCAGGCCGTGCACCGCAACGAGTTCGGCATCATGGGCGGACTGTTCTGGAACCCCTCCGGCACGCGGCTGGCGTTCTATCGCATGGACCAGTCGATGGTCACCGACTATCCCCTGATCGACGTGCCCGAGATAGACGACACTACACGCTACATCGCCACCCCGGCACCTGAGAAATATCCTATGGCGGGGCAGACATCGCACAAGGTCACCGTCGGCATCTATGACCTGGCCACAGGACAGACAACCTATCTGCAGGCCGGCGACCCAACCGACCGCTACTTCACCAACATCGCCTGGAACCCTGACGGTGACATTGTCTACATGATGGAACTGAACCGCGACCAGAATGACTGTCGCCTGGTGAGCTACGATGCCGCCACAGGCCGACGCATCGCCGAGCTATATCGCGAGACGCACGGCAAGT
>JAFUVK010000116.1 GCA_017477555.1 Muribaculaceae bacterium | reverse complement strand
TACGTCAAGCCACGATTTCGCTATCGCTTCTTCTCTCCCAAGCGTCACCACTTGAAACTTGCGAGTCGCTATAGGGTTCGTCGGTGACTACGCCCCGAGTGGACTTTCACCACAGATGTACAACATGCCCGTCATACCAAATCACTCCCCGCACCACATGGTGCGGGGAGTGATTGTTTCTGTGCCACAGCAGATTCTCTGTCATTTGCCGATCGGCGTATTGCAAGACGCAGTCTCGCAGCCGGCAATCTCCGCCGCCAGCGCATTCAGTGCCAAGCACTGCTCGCGTGTGATGACCCGCCGCTCGTTGTGGTGCTCCCAGGGAGCCACGAGCAACAGCCGCCCCTCGGCACAGGCATCGAACTGCCGACCCGACGGCTTCTGCATCGGCGCAAACCCGTTCTCCAGCAGCACAATCTGCGGGCAACCCGCCTCAAAGGCACGCCTCATCACCGCCTTCTCACCGGGGCTGATACAGGCCGAGACAAGCACCGCCCCTGCCGATGCCAGCGACAGGTATTGGTCACAAGCCGCCACGATGTCGCCCTCGGTCAGGCTGCGCGAGCATTGCACCATCACTTTATAAGGGTAGTCGAGCAGAAAAGCATTGCCCATCACCGTCACTGTGTGCGACCCGATGACGATGCCGCGCCTAGCTGTGAACCACTCTGGCCGGTTGCGCTTGACCCACAGACGACGCGGGTTGTCTTGCACATAGTTAATCCAGTCGTGCAGCTGCCCTTTGCCGCTCAAGATGCGGTCGTTGTAGCCCTTCTCCCACAGCAGCACCTCGGTCCGAGACGGCGTCTCGGAATACACCGACATGTCGCGCCCAGCCCTGGTGCACTTGGCCTTGAACCGGCTCACATAATGTCCCAAAAGCCGCGGCAGCTCGCCGGTGACAAACAGGATGCCATGCACATGATCGGGCATCAGCTGAAATGACACACGCTCAATCGCCGGCTGCTCCAGGCCGATGTCCTGCCAGCTGTCTATCACCCGCAGCCCCAGCTCGCTAGGCTGCACCCACGGCACCGGGTGACTGCTGTCGGCATCGCGCAGCGACCCAAAGATTGGAGCCCGGCCACTGGTGCAGGTGGTGATCAGATAGATACACCGCCCACCGTAGTCATGGTCAACCTTCCGCCGCTTCATCGACGGCTTGGCCACCAACTCGGGATGCTGCGCCAGCCACTCCAGGTACTTTGTATTACGGTCATTATTCATGCCACAAAGTTAATGCCAACCTGGCACAACCGCAACATTTCACACGCTTTTAACACCCCCCACTCCATCGCCACCCCGCAGCCGTCGCCCCCCAGCCATCGCCCCCCAGCCCGTCGGCGTATTGCAAGACGCAGTCTCGCAGAGTGCGAGGCATCTCATGTGCCAAATTTTGATTACTATTTGCGTCCATAGCCACCGCACTCTGTGCATGGATAGTGGTAATGATCGTCCTTTTTCTTGCAATAGGTACACAATGTCCCTCCTGTATTATGGTATTCCCCTGTCAGGGGTGGGGAAATGGTATCAGAAGAACAGGCCGAAGACGCGGTCGATGATCTGATGCACCCAGCTGGGGAAGACCCAAAAGAACAGGATGATGAGGATGAAACCGACTGCGCCACAGGCGGTGACAAACTGCTGCGACGGCTTGCGGCCGGTGACCATCTCGTAGCAGGCAAAGATGATGGAACCACCGTCGAGGGGATACACGGGCAGGATGTTGAGTACGGCCATGATGAGCGACATCGACATGGCCCGCCACAAGATTTGCGACCACCCAATGGGGAAGTGAAACAACAGGTAGATGATGAGGAAGGTGGCGAAGTTGAACAGCACGCCGCCGGCCGAGATGAGGAGCCGCTGCCAGGCGGGCTTGTCGTTGATGTAGGGCGACGCAGCGGCCTGGCCGGGGTCGATGGGTCGGTCATCGGGCCGAATCTTGAACATGGTGAAGCCTCCCAGTGGCAGGGTGCCCAGGCTCCAGGTGATGTTTCGCCACCAGCTGCCACGCTTGGGCTTGGGCTTGTAGCTGGCAAAGCAGAGCAGGAACACCTGCATCTCGTCGATGCGGCAGCCAAACATCCTGCCGGCGGCAACATGGCCCAGTTCGTGGATGATGACCACCAGCACCAGCGCCAGCATCGAGGTCCAGCTCTGATAGAACCAGTAGTAACAGATGCCCGCGCCAATGAGCAGTTGCAACCAATGAAATGTGAATCCGCTGTCGCTGTGCCGGTCTTGCAGCTGCTCGTCGGGCTGGTTTTGAATATCGTTGTCTTCCATAGGTGTCAGATTTATGATGTCAAAAGACTATGCAAAAACTGTGCCAAGAACGTGCAATCGACCGCCCGACACAGAGTGTCTGGCGGCCGATTGTCACAATCGCCTGCTGGAACTGACTTGCAGCACCAGCACTGTGCATCAAATCAGATCCACTTGAGGTAGGCGAAGTCTTGGCGGTGCGGCAGACGGTCGTCCCACGGGAAGATACGGAAGGCGTAGCGGAACATACCACTGTACTTGATGTCCTGTGCCAGATGGTAGGTGAGCACGTCGCCGTCCTCGGCCACAACCTCGAATGGGAATGCGCCGTAGAACTTGCTCTCACCATCCATGTCCTGGTAGACAACCAGCTC
>JAFUVK010000115.1 GCA_017477555.1 Muribaculaceae bacterium | reverse complement strand
TACCATCGAACGATAATTCAGGTCCATTGTGCGGTCAAAATCGTGCATACGTTCTATGGAAGAACTGATGCTTCGCTTAATGGACTTCCCGGCATTGCAAAAGAGGTATGACACGCTGGGCAACTCCTCTGGCAACGTCTTGCAACAGGCGTCCAACTCCTGCCGGCAACGAAGGTCGATGGCTTTATAACGCACCTCGCAGCCCTTGGCACGAGCCTTGTCACATAGTTGCCTTAACTTCTCCTCACTGCGAGCAATGAGAAACAGATTGGCTCCAGCATCTATCAGTCTAAGCGTCAACGCCTCGCCAATCCCAGACGAGGCACCGGTAATAACGACCCACTTGCCACAAAAAGCCTCACACAGCTTCTTGTCGCTGACCGATTTCGGCGGGTAAACGATATGCTTCCAAAGACTCGTGAACATGTTTCATTATTCAAGTTCAACGACCGTGATGCCGGCACCTCCCAGGCGCACGTCCTCGTCGTGGGCTGTGCGCACGCCCGAAAGCGACAGCAGGTACTGGCGCAACAGCTGGCGCAGGGCACCCGTGCCCGTGCCGTGAAGGATGCGCACGCGCTTGGCCTCAAATTGGATGGCATCGTCCATAAAGTAGGTGATGGCTTGAAGCGCCTCGTCGCCGCGCATGCCGCGCACGTCAATCTCGGGCTTGAAGTGCAACTGGCGCTCGCGGATGTCGTTGCTGGTCTGGCGGCTCATTGACGAGGCCTGTGCCCGCTCCAGCTTGCGGTTGCTCCGCTGCAAGCGGCTGGTCTCGACACGCGTCTTCAGTGCGCCAAACGCTACCACAGCATATTTCTCGTCGAGCGAGATGATGGTGCCGATGGCTGTCTGACCCTTCAGCACCACGTTGTCACCGGCCTGAAGCGGACGGTTGGGGTCGGTCTTCTCGGCCTTTGAGGGTGCCGCCGACTTACGGCGCATCTGGTGCTTGGGCTTGAGCTGCTCCACCTGGCGGCTCTCCTCTCCCTCACTGCCTTCGAGTCGCTGCTTAAACTCGTCGAGCTGGCGGCGCACCTCCTTGGTCTTCTCCTTCTCGGCCTGCATCTCCTTGATCTCGCGTATCGTACGCTCGACCTGTGCATTGCTCTGCTGCACTATCTCGCGTGCCTCGGCCTTGGCGTCCTTGATGATCTGTCGGTGCTCGTCGCCGATGCGCCTTAGTCGCTCGTTGTACTGCTCGAGTAGCGAGTCGAGTTTCTTCTCCTTCTGGCGCACCTCATGGCGCTTGCTCTCCCAATACTTGCGGTCGCGCACCAGGTCTAGCAGATACTTGTCCATGTTGATGTAGTCGCTGCCCACTATCTCGCTCGCCTTGTCTATCACTTGTGGGTCTAGCCCAATCTTGCGTGCAATCTCTATGGCGAACGAGCTGCCCGGATAGCCTATCGACAGTTGGAACAGAGGCTGCATGCGCCCCCGGTCGTAGAGCATGGCGCCGTTGACAATGCCGTCGGTCTCTTCGGCCAGATGCTTCAGGTTCTGGTAGTGCGTGGTCACCACGCCAAACATCCGCTTCGCGTTCAGCTGCTCAAGGATGGCCTGAGCGATGGCGCCACCCATCTGAGGCTCGGTGCCGCTGCCCATCTCGTCAATGAGCACGAGGGTCTGTTTGTCGCCCCGGTTAAGAAAAGTCTTCATGTTTTGCAGGTGCGAGCTGTAGGTACTCAGGTCATCTTCCAGCGACTGCTGGTCGCCAATGTCGATAAAGATGCTGCCGAACAGACCCATGTGCGAGTTGCTGTACACCGGTGGCAACATGCCGCACTGAAGCATATACTGCACCACGCCCACGGTCTTGAGGCACACACTCTTGCCGCCGGCGTTAGGGCCAGAGATGAGCAGGATGCGCTGCTGGCTGTTCAGCTCCATGTTCAGCGGCACCACTTCTTTGCCCTGCTCGCGAAGCGACAGCCACAAGGCCGGATGTACAGCGTGATACCACTCGATGTGCGGCTGCTTCTCGATGTGCGGCATCTGCGCGTCCAGCTCACTGGCCAGCAGAGCCTTGGCACGGACGAAGTCAATCTGCCCAAGCACTTCGTAGGTGGCTTGAAGCTCGTCGGCGTGGGGGCGGATCTGGTCGGTCACCTCGGTCAGGATGCGGATAATCTCACGGGCTATCTCGGCTTCGGTCTCGCGGATGCGGTTGTTGGCTTCGACGATTTCTTCGGGTTCGATAAATACGGTTTTGCCGCTGGCACTCTCGTCATGCACGATGCCATGCACCTTACGCTTGTGCATCGGCGACACTGGTATTACCAGGCGGCCATCGCGCATGCTGGGCTGCACATCGCTGTCCAGCACACCCTCCTGCTTGCCTTGGGCGATGACGCGCCGCAAGATGCCGTTGATGCTTGACGTCACACGCTGTATGGTAGCTCGAAGCTCGCTCAGCATGGGCGAGGCACTGTCTTTGACTGCACCATTCTTATCCAGCACACGCCCAATCTCGGCCACTAGTTCCGGAAAGGGCTCCATGCCACGGGTCAGCTCCATCAGCCGAGGGTAGGGCACCGTCTCGCCGTCACGACTGGTAAAGAAGCGGCGAATCTCGCCGATGGTCGTCAGTGAGCGCTGCAGCTTGTGCAGGTTCTCGGCGCTGATGTAGCTGCCAGGAAGACCTATGGACTTGAGTGTGCCGCGCAGGTCGAAAAAGTAGTTCAGCGGGAACTCACGTTTCGACTGCACAATCGACACGAACTCGTTGGTCTGCTCAAGCCAGCGGACAACCTCGTCGCGGTCGGTCGAGAAGTGCATCGCATGGCACCAAGTGGTGCCCAGTGGGCTGATGCAGCGGCGTTCCACCTCGTGCCGCACGGTGTCAAAACCTATCTTGTTCTCAAAATTCTTGGGATATATCATCTCATTCAGTGACAGTCTTGTCAGCTACAAACTCTTAACTTCTAGCTATGAACTATGAACTTTAAACTATAAACTATAAACTATAAACCATCTCGTATCGCTTGCTGGATGCGTTCTAGGGCCGGCTCATGTTTGGCCACTTGCTTCCAGTGGCCCTCGGCGCGACCTCGATTCAGGTTGTGCGTCAAGTCGTTCAACTTCACATGCAGTGCGGTCTGGTTGCCGCTGGTGGCAATGCATTCCACATAGTCGGTGTAGCTCATCTGCTGCTTGTCGTGTGTGAGCAACCGCAGCGCGTCTACAATCTCGGTGTCGACACCGCGCTCAAGCAGGTCGTCAAAGGTCAGGTCGGTGTCCTCGACCACATCGTGAAGAAAACCGGCTATCATTTCCTGGCGGTTTCTACCTGCCAGACCCACCGTCAGCGGATGCAGGATTACGGGCAGACCGTCAAGGTCGGTAGCGCCCTCATGCGCGTCGATGGCCAAGCGTAGCGCGTCCTCTATGCTGATGTGTTGCACAGGTGCCTCGCGGGCAGGGTAGGGAAGTGTGGCATCGGTCGACACTGTGCCTAGCACCTCGAAGATGTCGTCATACGGGCGGCCGTCGTTGTAAAGGTCGTCCATTGCGCGGTTGCGCACAATCACATCGGGCCCGAACAGGCGGTCGTCGAGCACTATCACTGATTTGCCGTCGCGAGTGTCATAGCGCCATGCAAACCCGAAGGACTCAAAGCTTTGTTGGTCTATCTCGGTTAGCGAATACGCCTGACCCACACCCACTGTGCCGCTCACACGAGGATCGTCGGCGGCAATTGAGCGCTCGGTCATGACGTGCTGACTGACGGGGTCGAAAGTGCGTACCTGGCGCGTGCCGGCATCATCCACACTGATCACGCATTGTGCGGCATTATTACGGTAGTATTTCATGACGGTAGGTTTGATTGTTTATTTAATCTTGTTGAGCGATTCGCGGGTGAGCTGCGGCAGTAGGCGCTGCTTGACCAGGCGCGAGGCCAGGTCGCCACGGTTGATGCGTTCTACGATGATGCGCTGCAGCGAGTCTTGAAGCACGCTGTCGGCGCGTAAGGCCGCACGCTCTTTGTTCCACGTCAGTGTTGAGTCGGCACCCATCCGCACATAAGCCTGCCATAGCGAGTCGCGACTCGCCGACAGATGGGCGCAGCGGTTCAGAAACTGTTGGTACTTTAAGTTACCACGGCCGCCCTTAATGAGCCACTCATGTGGGCTGATGTTGATGTCGATTGGGCACGGCTCAAGGATAAAATAGAACTGGTAGGGCAGCGAGTCGGTATGGAAGTCAACATAAGCGATGCACGCCTCGGCAAAATGGCCCGAAAACGTCAGTGTCGAGTTGCTCAAGCGTGCGCCTTGCAGCACACGCAGGTGGCCATAGTCCTCGTCAAGAACCACCAACGTGCCGCTGTCGCAGCGCACGGTGTCGCCCGTCAGCCGCACCGTCACCCGATACCGGTTGTTGTCTCTCTTCCTTTCATGGCAGCTGCCCAGCGTCAGCACCACCATGGCAATCAATATGTAAACCAGTCCACGTCGCATAGCATAAAAAATCCTGCAAAATTACTGTTTTTTTCTCAAATCATCAAAATCTTGCCCAAAAACACCTCTCTGCCCACATTGCTTATCCCTGCCACTGTGTGCCCAGTTCTCCTCTCGGTCCCCTATGCCTCGCCGCGTCATCCCGGCCGTCCGCCACGTCCCAGCATCGCGTCCGTGCAGCTCATCTGCCTGGCCTCGTCATCCTTGCCGTCCGCCATGCCGCGGCTCTATATAATTAAGGTGTATGGCCCACATGAAATTTTTTTTGTAAAAAAGTTGCTGAAAAATTTGGTCGGTTCGGAAAAGTGGTTGTACCTTTGCACCGCTTTTCGCCCGAGGGGCGACGAGCGGGAGAGATCCTTGACATGATTCGCAACCGAAACAGGT
>JAFUVK010000114.1 GCA_017477555.1 Muribaculaceae bacterium | reverse complement strand
TGTAGTGCGTATATTTGGGATTAGCCAAAAATGTCAAGCAGCCTGCGGTGGCCTCCTCAATTTTGGCGTAGTTGTTAATGGTCACATTGGCATTTCCGTCGATAGTGCCATGCACCATCTGAGCCAGTTGTTGGGCAGTGATTTCCATTATCGGGGTTTCTTATTTGTCTGTTGTGTTGCGAAATAATTTGCAAATTTACGGCAAATTACGTGATACCGACAACATTAACTCCCTAAAATTTGCTAAAACACACGTTATATGATTAGATTGGGCCAACAATCTGACCAAATGGGCAAATAATTAGGATAAATGGTACAACCTGAGTGCCAGCCATGGCCTGTAATCCGACCTGGCCAGCCTATGGGCAGGCCCTACATGGTGGCTATGTCGTTGTAGCAGGGGATGTCGGTCATGAAAGTATAGGTGTTGTGTTCGTAGTCAATCTGGCAGCAGTAGTGCGTCATGCCGTTGCTTACCATCAAGTAGCGAGCATGCAGCACCATGTTGTACCTGACTATCTGGTCAAAAACTTGCTGGGTAATCTCGATGTCGGGGGCTTTGTACTCAATAATGACCAATGGCTGGCCCTGACGGTCGGCCACGAGTGTGTCGCAGCGACGTTTAATGCAGTTCTGATTGAGCGACACCTCATTGGCCATGAGTGCAGGCGGAAATTGTTTCTCTTCAATCAGGTAGTTCACAAAGTGCTGGCGCACCCACTCTTCGGGGGTGAGTGCCACAAAACGTCGGCGCAGGCAGTCGTAGACAACCGGACGGCTGCCGTTTTTTTTGACTTTTATCTGAAATTCAGGCAGGTTGAGTGGCATTTATTTTGTAACTTTGCAATCAGAATGCAAAGTTACAAAAAATGGCCGAAAAAAAAGAAACCGTAACCTATTTTAGTCTGTGTAACGAAATCAAGAAGGGCGTATTACGCCCCATTTATGTGCTGCACGGCGATGAACCCTACTATATCGACAAGTTGAGCGAACTGATTGTCGACACGGCGTTGAGTGAGGACGAGCGCGACTTTAACCTCGAGGTGTACTACGGCAATGACGCACTGGTGGGCGATGTAATCAACTCGTGCAAGCAGTTCCCGGCGTTTGCCGAGCGACGTGTGGTGGTGCTGCGCGAGGCACAACTTGTGAGCAAGCAGCCTGGTCATAAGGATGACTTGCAGCTCTTTAAATACTATGCTGAGAAGCCCGCACCATCCACCATTCTGGTCATTTGTTACAAGGGTGGGAAAATGGCGGCCAAGAAGTTTACCGACGAGGTTGTCCGTGACCATGATGGCGTTAAGTACAAAGGTGTGGTGTATGAGTCGGCTAAGGTCCGCAACGACCGAGACTTGGCCGCGGTGGTCAACACCTACTGCACCAATATGCAGGTTAAGATCGATGCCAAATCGGTGGCCATGATGTGTGAGTTTATTGGCAACGACTTGAGTCGTATGTTCGGCGAGCTAGACAAACTGCGCATTCTGGTGGGCGACAATGGTCAGGGCATCACGCCCGAACTCATTGAGCGCAACATAGGTATCAGCAAGGATTACAATAACTTTGAGCTGCAAGATGCCCTGCGCTATCGCGATGCCGTCAAGGCCTACCGCATCATCGACTATTTTGAGAAGAATCCAAAAAACAACCCCACGGTATTGACCGTGGGACTGCTGTTCTCGTTTTTTGCCAATGTGCTCATTATCCGTGCCACCAAGGACAAGTCGCAGGCTTCGCTGATGCAGGCCACAGGTGTGAAGTCGGCATGGCAGCTCGACAAATATATGGTTGCGGCCCGCAACTATAGCACCCAGGCTTGTGTCAATATCATCTCCTACTTGCGTGAGTGCGATGTCAAGAGCAAAGGAATGGGGTCGAATGCCGACTCCTATGCCCTGCTGCGTGAGCTCATCTACAAGATTCTACACTCCTGAGTGACTGCCATCACCGCTATCTGGTGTATCGTTCGACTAGCTGGTTGAGGTAGGCCGAAGCGATGCCGGCCTGGTCCAGACGGTAGAAATCAATCTCAACATCCACTTCGCCACGGGCATAACTGGCAATCTCGTAGGGCGAATATACCATGTGCAGCGTGAACTGGTCGACGTAGTAGTTACGGGCCAGCGGGGCAGTCGCCTCGTCGATGAAGTAGCCGCTGTTCTCGACCAGCTCGGCCTTGTTGGCCACATTTTCCATTTCACACAGAGTCTGTGTCACCACTTGGCGCAGCTTGACGGTGTCGGTGACCAGGTCGGTCAGCTTCACCACCTTGTCCTGAACCACATCGTAGGTAACGTATTCGGTCCAGAACAGACCATGAGCCCCACCCATGTAGGAGTCTTTAGAGAACTGGAACACATACAGGTTCTTGTCCATCTTCATCGGAGTGAGCTGCACATCGTAGTAGGCCTGGTTCATGCCCGCCTCATCGGGTATCCTCTTGATGCGCTTGATGTCCTTGACATCGCTCTTTTCAAATGGTATATAGTTGGCGGCATCCATCTCATGATCCAGAGCGGCATCCAGCGACTTGTACTTGTTCGGCTCACCGATAATCTTGTCGATTAGGGCCTGCTGCAACCGCTGCGACTCGCGCCCCATCACCGTCTTGGGCCACGTGAGGCTGCATGCTGCGCGAGCATAGAACCCGTCAAGTCCTTCGATGTCCATGTCGGGGTTCGTTACTTGATATTTTATCACGTCCTCACGGTTGATGTGGCTAAATACTGTGAGGTTGTCGTCGCTGTCGCTGACGGTGCTCGATGCTAAGGCTTCGGTTGCAGCGCTTGCAGGTGTGGCGTTGTTATTGCCACCACAGGCCGCCGCCATCATGGGCAGGGCGATGTAGGCAAGCAGTTGAATCATTTTTTTCATCATTTATCTGATTTGGTAATTATAGCCCAATGTGAACATAAGCGACATGCCCGACGAACCCGAGAACGGGTCTTTCTTGTGGTTGCTGAACACGTCGCGCAACCCATAGTAGAAACGCCCCTCGAGCGTGACCGAATGGCGGCGCGCCACGCCCACTTCCATACCCAGCCCGGCCGATATGCCATAGTCAAACTTGCTGTGGATGTCCAGGTTGAGCTGCTCGTTGTGACGGTTGGCGGTGGGGAAGCCCTCCAGGTTGGCAAAGTTGGGATAGTCAAAGTTGGACTTGGTCGAATGGGCAATCATATAGCCCACCTCGGGGCCTGCATTGAAGAACCCCTTGATGCGGTCGTTGCCAAAGAAGATATGGGTGAGCATGGGTAGTTGCACATAGGTGAACCGGCGTTGATACTGGAAGTCGGTGCCCTCGTAGAACTCTTTCCATCCGCGCTGCTCAACATTCAGCTCCAGAATCAACCCGAAGTGCCGCTCTTCGATGTAGCGGAACGTGCCGCCCAGCATCATTCCAGGCAAGAACTTCTGTGGCACCGATGGGTTGAACTGCACGCGTGACAAGGTGGCACCGGCTTTGCCGCCGACGCTAATTGAACCCTCGTAGTGTGTCTGTGCTGTGGCCCACAGTGCCAGGCAGGCCAGCATGACAACAATGGTGCAGTGTCTCATCATTCCTGAACGAGTGTAGTGATCTGGTGGTCAGTGCTAAAGTGCACGATGTCGATGGCACGGTTAATGAGTCCGCCACCGCCGTCCATCTGCTCAAACTTAAAGCTGGTCTGCACGCCGCGGTGCAGAGGAGCCTCATTGTCGATGGCAATGCCTTGGCCAAGTGTCTTGATGATGTACATGCCCAGGTCAAAACCCATGAGCGTCATGTTGGGCAGCGAGTTGAACATCTCGCCGTTGAACCACTTCTTGTACATCGCCTCGATGTCACGTGTGCGGAACCCCTTGCTGTTGAAGAAACGAGAGAACACATAAGTGTCGACATCCTGCAGGTCGGTTTGATAGTCCTTGAGATAAGTCACATACTCGGGGTAGCCTACCAGGCAGAACTCGCAGTCAATGCGCTCACGCTTGGCTGTCTTCATGGCCTTGAGCACCTTGTGCAGCAACTCTTTGCTGCTCGACGACGGGAGGAATACATATCGTGTGCCGGGGTTCATGTGCCGCGACAGGTTGTCGTACGACAGCTCGCCACTCACTGTCAGCGAAGAGGTGTGTATACCCATCTGTTCGATGTGTCCGCGCAGGTCGTCAAAAATCTCCTTGCCCTCGTTCGAGGCGTCCATCAGGTAGATGACATGATAGCCCTCAAACTGTCGGGCGAACCAGTCAACGACACGACGATTAAACTGTGGAGTAGGGGTGTTGACTTGCAGCACGTTGGCGTTCTCCAGGTAGTCGTTGTTTTTGGTGGTGAAGCAGTTGACTACGTCAATGTTGTTCTCGCCGCCAAACTTGTTGATGCGCTCCAGCTGCTTGGGCTCGCTGGGAGCAATGAGTAGGTTCATGTCGAGCATTTCCGGCAAAGCCAGCAGACTGTCGGTGACATTCAAGTTATGTTCCGTGTCCCAAACGTGCACGTTGATGGGCTTAGTTGCTGTCATGCCGGCGCTGTCCAGAGCCAGCAGGAATCCCTTATAGAAGTCGGTGTACAGATATCCCTGCCTTGGTGCGGGGTTCTTATGCAGCTGGAAAGGCAGCACGATGCCTATGTTCACCTGGCTGTTGCGTTTGGCCGTGACTAGCTGGTCGTACAGCTCGCTGATACGTGGTGCGTAGCTGGCCTCAAGCTCTTCGAGCGTAATCGACTGCATGTCGCCCAGCACACGTTCGGTGTAGGGCTTGGGCACCACGATCTGTTTGCCTTTCTTGGGCTTCTTTAAGTCGGGATTGGCGGCCTGCAAGTCATGGTCGGTTACCCCAAAGCGATTTGCTATGGAGTAGAACGTCTCACCATCTTGTATCTTGTAGTTGTAAAATTTGATTCCCTTGCGCTCGTAGTAGAATGGCAGTGCGGAGTTAGGCACAACCTTGACCACAGCCCCCGGCCCATACTCGTCGGGTGACAGTCGCGGATTATTGCTGATGATGCCCTCGATGGTCGAGTTGAAGCGTTTGGCCACGCTGTAGATGGTCTCTCCTTCCTGCATTGTGTGCTTGATGGCTTCGCTGCCCCGGACGGTCACCTCCTGCTGGTTGCCGAAGGCCGAGCGCACTTGGTTGGCCGGCGACATCTGGCTAGTGGCTATCGTCACGGGTAGAAACAGCAACTGCTTCTTCTCAAGTTTTCCTTGGGCATCAGGATTGTAACGCAGAATCTCTTCGGTGGTAACACCCAGTTTTTGGGCCACACCATAGAGCGTCTCCTTGTTGCCCACTTGATAATAATAAAAAGTATTACCGGCAATCTGCTTAGTGGGCAGACTGAGTTGTGACTGCATTATCTGTGCTGTGAAGAGGGTAAAAACAACACACAGCAATGTCCGCATTTTATTCATAATCAAAATAATGGTTTGCAATTCTTAAAGCATTGGTTTAAACGATAGTTAGCCTGATGCTAACCTACAAATTGCAAAAGTACGACATTTTCTTGAATCAGCCAAATAATAACTAAAGGTAGGTTCTATAAATTACTGAATAAGTAATGGGAGGTTTCGGCGGCTTTTGAACTCTGACAGGCATATTTTATTTCAAATCCTTGACTAATAGCCCGCTATTAGTCAAGGATTTGAATCAAAATCTGTTCAGTCATAGTTCCAAATTCAGCGCGTCCAATTTATAGAACCCACCTCATGGATTCACAACGCGATCGCCGATTAGCTTGGCCAGCTCGGTGCGTACACGGTATAGCTCCTGCAGGTCCTGGAGCAGGGTGGCGGCATTAACCGTTGTATTGCCCTGCTTGAGTTGCTGCTTCACTTGCTCTATGCGTTGCCCGATGATGGCATTCTTCCAGTTGTTAAGGGCAGCCGGAACCAGGTTGGCCAGACGGTCGAACTCCGAGGCGACATGAGTGTACAGTGTGTGGATTTTGCTTAACTGGTAGCGGTCGGTGGCCAGACGGCTCGACATCTCGCGCACGCGGTCATTGGCATGTGAGCACAACAGCCGCTCAAGATAGAGCTGGCGGAAGTCGTTCACCTCGTCGACGTTGAGTAGGTTGTATTTGCTACGTATGCGTTTCTCCTCGTTCTCAATGATGTCGACCGACTTGCCCACGGGGTCTATCTCGCTAATCTCTCGTTCGCACTTCTCCCGGTTGCGTACAGCAGTCTCTTGCTCCATGCGTGCCAAGGCGGAATAAAACGCCTCCAACTCATGCAGGGCGATGTCAAAGATTTGGGCAAATGTAGGATCGCTGAAGGCGATGTTGTCAATGCTCAATTCATTGTAGATATGCTCGACCACCGTTGTGGGGCGAATGCCGTCGTCGTACTCAGTGTCGCACAAGTAGCACATGCCATACTTGATGATGAGCCTGATGACGATGCGCTCCTCGCGGTAGGTGGCCGACAGTGTGGGCTGTGACAGGTCGGGAGCCTGCTGGACAGGGTGGGGCGACTGCGCTTGGTCGGGCTGTGGGGGCTGTGGGGTGTCGTGTGGCTCACTGGCAGCTTCCTGCGCCGCGCGGCGCCGCTCTTCGCGCTCATGTTGCTTGTAGGCCTCTTCCTTGTTGGTATCAATCTGCTTTTTGATCTCGCGCAGTAGCATTTGCTCGCTCACGCCAAACAGGCGGCTGCACTCCTTGGCATAGACCGAGCGTGTGATTTCATTGGGAATGACGGCTATCGACCGCACCACTTCGCCGATGGCCTGTGACTGCTTGATGGGGTCATTTGCCACACCGTCGAGCAGGATGCGAGTCTTGAACTGGATGAAGTCGCTCTCGTGCTCGTCGATATAGTGCTGAATCTCGCTTGAGCTGTGCTTGCGGCTGTAGCTGTCGGGGTCGTCACCGTCGGGTAGCAGCAGCACCTTGATGTTCAGCCCGTGCGACAGCAGCTTGTCGATGCCCTTCATGGCCGCGCGTATTCCGGCAGCATCGCCGTCAAACAGCTCGGTCACATTCTCCGTGAAGCGGTGCAGCAAGTGGATATGGCCGTCGGTCAGCGCAGTGCCGCTCGACGCAATCACGTTTTCAAATCCAGCCTGGTGCATCGAGATGACATCGGCATAGCCCTCCACAATGAAGGCCTTGCCCTGCTTGGCGATGGCGCGTTTGGCCTGGAACAGGCCATACATCGTGCTTGAGCTTTTGTCGTAAATGATGGAGTCGGGCGAGTTGAAGTACTTGGCGTGGTCGTCCTTCTTGAGCGTGCGGCCACCGAAGGCAATCACCTTACCGGCCACGTTGAAGATGGGGAACATCACGCGTCCGCGGTAGAAGTCGTAGCCACCACCTTGCTGGTCGTCCTTGCATAGCCCCAGCTTGAACAGCAGTTCGCGGTTGTAGCCCTGCCCTATGGCGGCCTTGTAGAGCGCTGTGCGGTCTTCCGGGCAGTAGCCCAGGCGAAATTTGCGTATGGTGGCATCGGTGAACCCGCGGTCGCGGAAGTAGCTCAGCCCAATCTCCTGTCCATCTTGTGTGTCCCACAACTGTTCTTCCATCCACCGGCAGGCCCATTCGTTGAGGATAAGCATCGACTCGCGCTCGGTCTGCTCGGTGCGCTCCTCATCGGTGAGTTCACGTTCCTTAATCTCAATGTGGTACTTTGCGGCCAGATACTTCAGGGCATCGGGATAGCTCATCTGTTCGTGCTTCATCACGAAGCCCACAGCACTACCCGCCTCGCCGCAGCTGAAGCACTTGTATATCTGCTTGTTGCGCGACACATAGAACGATGGCGTGCGGTCGTTATGAAATGGGCACAGGCCCACCCAGTTGGCTCCGCGCCGCCGCAGCGTCACAAAGTCGCTCACCACGTCCACCACATCGGCCGTGTCGATAATCTGCTGTACAGTATTCCGGTCTATCATCCTTTATTTAATGCACAATTCCCAATTTTTTAGTGTAGTAGAGAAGTAGGGTAGTAGGGTAGTGAGGCCAATACATTATAGCTGCAGCACGCGTCCCTTACACAACCAGGTAACGGTTTTACTACTTTACTTATTTACTACACTACTTTTATTACTGTCAATGCAGTGCAAAGGTAATGCTTTTTTCCCAACCAAACAAAAAACGGGGTCTGTGTGTTTTCCACACAGACCCCAAAAGTTATTAACAATTTCAAGCAGCCACATGGGCTAGCTCTCTCATCATTAATTATGAATCATCTTGTAGGTTCGGTTGCCGTCGATGACGATGTTCAAGCCCGGGAACGGACGGTCGCT
>JAFUVK010000113.1 GCA_017477555.1 Muribaculaceae bacterium | reverse complement strand
ACCTGTTTCGGTTGCGAATCATGTCAAGGATCTCTCCCGCTCGTCGCCCCTCGGGCGAAAAGCGGTGCAAAGGTACAACCACTTTTCCGAACCGACCAAATTTTTCAGCAACTTTTTTACAAAAAAAATTTCATGTGGGCCCTACACCTATATTATATAGAAGAATTGAGAATTATGACCGCGCTGTGCCCTGGTAGTGGGTAGTCTATCATCTGCAGTTTCTAACCCCACTCGTCAAGTCATGACTTGTCTACTCATTTTACGCAAGGACTCCATCAGCCTTCAGATGATGAGACAAGGCTTTAACATTCAGTTCTTGCCCCACCTCTTGGCAAGTCTTGAACCGACAGATATGCTCCACCCTCCGCTTATGTATGTCATTGATCTTCATCTCCTTGAAATAGAAACATATGCCTATTATTACAAATAATGGTTCTGCAGTCTGTTACTCTCTAATTATTTCTCATCGACCGAAGAGCCTCGCCCATCACCTTTCTCGTCAAAGGATGGATATCTTCCTTGATTAGCATCCTGCCGGCAACCATATTCTGCCAGAAATCAAGGGCTTCTTTTCCAACTAAGGAGAATACTATGTTCCCCAACTTTGACATAAAGGTAGAAGCAGAATTGGTTTCCATTTCGCTATCTCCATCATTTTGATGATATCCGGGCCAACCACAATTGTTTGTGCCTATCAAGTTCCCCTTAGTTTTACCTCTTGCTTTGTAGTAAATTGAATCTTGGTTGTAATACTCGGCAATGCGCAATAAATTGTCCAAGAAATTACTGTCATCATCACGGTTGACAACCAAGTATGATTCCTCAGAAGGCACATCGGTCATCCCTTCAGGACAAACACCCTTTATTTTGGCTACACCATATCCTAACTGCAACAGTTCCGCCACCATCAACGTGTTTTTCTGACGGTTTTCCTCATGGGTAAAACGCTTGCCCTCCTCCCAGTCCTTGTTAGGGCCGAGGTAAGTCGCCTTTTTGTCTCTAATGTCTTTCAACTCACTGCGGAAGGCAGTGATGAATGCGCAGTCACAATCCTTCAGCCATTGCAGCATCCTGTTGATATTGCTTTCGTTAATGCGCTGCTTTGTGGCGCGAATCACATTGTTGAAGTTTCGCACCTCGTTAACGCGGTGCTCATACATTTCATGCAGTGTCGTTTTAACGGTTTTGTCTATGATGCGACGCAAATCACTTTCTTGCAAATATGTTGTCTTTTTCATTTGGAAATAATTTTGATATGTTTAGTAGTCACCGATGAATATCCAAACCTCATCATAGAATGAACTCTCCGCCTTTTGATCTTCTCATACGGTCAACATAGGATGACACGCCCTTGTGATAGAACGACTCGAAATTGATGTCTGCCGTGAAGCGTTGCGGTGCTGTGCGCTTGCGCTTCGTGGTGGTGCAGAACTCTTCGTCGTCTCGATTGAATTTGAAGTTCTTCGATGATGATTTGTCCACCCTGTTACCGTTGCAGTCAATATACATTGGCGCTTCGAACGGCGGCTGAACATACACACTATCTTGCTTGAACTGTCCACACCAGTCCTTGGCGAGATCAAACAATGTCTCGAAATCCACAGTACCGCCACTTCTGTCCTTTGCGTATACTATGTAAGATGGTTCGAAGTCATCCTGCACCGAGTCGCGCCCGTGGTATCCACCGTACACGGGAGTGTATGACAGTCCGCTCGCCTTTATCCGCCCTATCAGTTTGCGGTTTGCGTCTTTGTTGCGCTCCTTGAGGAATATCCCCTCGTTCTCTTCCGTGTTGTCCATTCCGTTCTTGTCCAACCATTCCGCGTATTCAGCGGTGAGGTCACTGTTCGGGTTGTCAGAATGCACACCGCTTCGGTTGGCGGATATGACAACCATTCCACTATCTCCGTGTTTCATGATGCGGTTCAGTTTGGCCTCTGTGAGCCTGTGGTATCCTGTCATCCACATAGGTCTAACCTCGTTCATGGCATCTCGCACTGCCTCGCTGATGATATTCTTTAACTTGTCTTTCATAATCAACTTGTTTTTCTGACGGTTTTTCACATAGCACTTGGTTCCGAAGCAATATCCCTTGCGGCGGAAAAATGCCAGTTCCTGTTTATTGTTAATGTCTTTCTGATGAGTCCGTTATCTCATCTCAATTTACCATGTAATTTTCCCCTGCAGAAATACCTGTGCTTTCCGCTCCATCCGGGTTCGACACACTCGGTAATCAGTCGGTCGACATCATATTGCGATGTTCGTGCTTCAATGAGGTCATAATACGACTCCACGCATTCGAAGAACGGGATGCGGAACTTGAACTTGCGCGATATCTTTGTATAGAAATCACGGTCGTTGGTAGCATCGACAATCTCATGTTCCTCTCGCTGAAGTTTCAGCGGTGAATTGTGGTCATCGCCTCCCCAATATTGGTACGACACATCGTCCCCGTTGGTCATGTCGACGAAAATCGCCGATTCCTGATTGAACGCGTATGCCAATTTTATGAGTTCGTCGCGAGATATGTTGAAAACCATGACACTCCTTTCGGGCGAGCCGTACATTCCGTCCGTGACATAGAACCTGTACTGTCCGTTTTTCAACACGTCCAACAGTTCTTCATGCGACCTCTTGTTGTAGTCCGATGGGAGTTCGCTACCGTCCGAACCCATCGGGTTCTGTGCGGAGATTATGCCGATAGTCTTCACCCTGCGTTTTTTCCCCTGAATCGCCTGTTGAACCTTTTGTCGGCGAGAGGTCTCATTTACGGCATCTCTCACCGCTTCGCTGATGATATTCTTTAACTTGTCGTACATATGATACTTTGATTGGTTTCACTAATAAATATTATGATTTCACGCTCTTTTGTCCCACGATATCAGATACAGTTCATCGCTGTTGACCTCTCAATTCGATTCAAAAATTTCTCATTAAGAGTAGATTTTCCCCCAATACTTTTCTTGGTACATCGATTACAACACCGATTAGATCGCTTTCTTTAATTTTTTCTTAGCCATTCCGTTTATCCAATCTTAATTGTATCATCCTAATTAATTTTAAGAGACGATATACATTATATGTCGTAATTTTTTGTGGTATTAATTTGTGTTTAACATTATAAATATAGAATACTAGATGGTATTATCCCTTGCCATCCATGTTATGAAAGGTGTACCACACTTGCAGCTGACACCATGCGGGTCTCCCACGATTAGTTATCAAAATGTCTTAATAGTATCGTCATAAATCATATTTAATTATTAAGTTTACAAACTCTAATAATTCACATCTATTTTCCCACCGTGGCGTTCATGACTCGCTCGGTTGGACCAGCACCTAAGCTGCCTCTGGATGCTTCATATTATTTTATCACAAATTAGTTCAAAGAACTCATTTCACTTTTCTGAAAACAGTGGGAAGGTAAGTCATTTTTCTGAATTGTCCAAATTATCACCGTTAATAATTATTAACCACAAGACAATTCACAACATATCAACAATTTGCTTCAATCACTAGCTTTTTGTCCCTAGAGTAAGAGGAGGATAAGGGCTGCTGGGAGGAGATTGAGGAGATAGATGGTGATGAAGCGGGCTGGCGGGATGCTGGTGACGCGGGAGACTTGCCAGATGTAACAAAGGACAACAAGAGCCGAGATGACCATGAAAGCGACTATCATTGCAGCCACGCCCCAAGGCCAAAGCAACAACGCAGCAAGAATAATGGCAGTGCGCTCGGAAACGATGATGTTGCGGACGATGGCGGTACGGTCGCGCAACTTGAGCATAGCCATCATGTAGCCTCCCACGGGATAGACCATAGCCCACCCCAACAGCAACTGCAGATAGGGGACGGTGGGAAGCCATCGGTCAGGGAAAATCAGCTCAATGATTGGGCGACTGAAGACAATGCCCAGTGCACACCCCAGAAGAAGAATCAAGGTGAAGATGCGGAACACTCGCACGAATGCTTGCTCTTGACGGCCGTGATCGTTTTCCTTGGCCATCATGACATAGGTGGCATTGCTCACGCCGCTCTCGAGCGCAGCAACCGGAGCCTGCTGCAACTTCTGCGCCTGCCCCATGAATCCAGCTTGTGTGGCGCTGTAATACTTGCCGAGCAATGCAGCAACAATGTTCTGCGACAGTTGCACGACCAGAGTGGACATGAGCAAATTGACACCAAAGTGCCACAATTGCTTGAACCTCGCGGTGTCGAATTCCCAACGCAGATGCCACCTTGAAGCAACCACGAGCAGTACCCAATAGAAAAACGAGAAGCCAACCTGCAACTCAACCATGGCCCAATAGCGCAAGCCCTGCCAAGCCATGACAATGGCCACTGTGAGAGCGAGAACAATAGCTCCAACATTGATGTGAGCAACACGCCTGAAGCGCAACTGACTACGCAGCCGTGTGGTCTGGGCTATGGTGAGGCCACTGAACACCGGGCCCAGCCCCAGCACGGCCATGACGGGCTGTAGCTCGTCGCGGTCATAAAACCACGCCACCAGCGGCGACAGCGCCACAAAGAGCAGGGCAATGGCGACTCCGACGGTGACATTGAAGTAGAACAAGGTGTTGAAATCGCGGCGCGAGGGTGCGGGCTCACGCAGCAAGGCGTCGCTCATGCCACAGTCGATAAGGGCATAGACCATCGAGGTGAAGATGCCCAGCATGGCCACCAGGCCGAAGTCGTCGGGCGTGAGCAATGCGGCGAGCAGGATGTTGCCCACCAAGGAGACCGCACTGGCGCCGAAGCGCTCGGTCAGTGACCAGATGTAGAGGCTGTGGTTGATAGTTTTTAGTTCTTTGTTCTTTGTTCTTAGTTTTTAGCTTTTAGTGGCCACGGCAGAGCTGTGGCATGGCGGACGACAGGACGGAGCGGACGACGGGGAGGCGGACGGGGCCGTGACATGGCGGGGTGGGCGCCATGAGGCGGCGAGGAGGGTGAAGAAGATCATGCAGAAGGCAAGGTTGCGGAGCATGTCGTTATAGAAGTAAATGATCAGCACCACGGCCAGCAACATCAGCTGCAAACCCTCGTCGCGCGCACTGGCCCATTGCGGCCTATATAACGCAAGGGCGACCCAATAGAGCTGCAACAGGAGCAAGCCCAGCAATCCCAGCTGAATGTAGATGTGGAAGACGTAGGGTACCGAGCCCATGAGCAACCAGTCGTAGTCGCGCGCAAACTGCGACGCCACAATCTGTGTACCTCCCTTGAAGTGCCCTACGCCGAATCCGGCGAGGACGTGTCCCGGCTCTTGCTGGTTGAGCACGGCCAAGTACATGAGCTTGGTGAGCCGCGGCACGTCGGCAATGCCGCGGTTGTTCTCTATGTTCCAGCGCGCGTCGCCCTCGGCCTTCTCGATGTCATCGAGCATGAAATAGGCCATCAACTCCTGTGTTGACCCGAAGCGGTTACCCTCGAGGTTGTTGCGCGTGGTGTAGGAATAGACGGTGACCGCCAGCCATGCCACGATGGCTACCAGGGGCATCACCACAGCCCAGCGCAGCAGCAACTTGCGGTCGACTGGCACGAGCAGCAAGAAGTAGAGCACGAGCATGACAAAGCTCACCTTTGTCTCATTGAGAAAGGTGGGAAGCAACAAGATGATATACACCTTGTTTTGCCCGAGGCTATAGAGGAAGTGGTCGTAGTCGATGCGGCGCCTGATGAGCAGAAACGACACCAGATAGATAGCCACGGACACCTGTCCTGAGTAAAAATGGCCAAAACCACCGCCCACCAGGTCGCCGGCACCATACATGGCCAGCTGGATGACGATGCACAATGCCTGCACAATCAGGAAGTATAGCCCCTGGCGGTCGAAACTGTCGAGAAAGTGGCTGCGACTGGTGTCGTCGTCCATGATGAAAAGCATGACCGGATAGACCAGCAGCAGTCCGACGAACTCCCGCATTCCGTTGACCCAAAACAACGTGCTCTCGCGGTTGATGACACAAGTCACCACCCACGTGAGCGCTACGAACGCGGCTATGCCCAGGAGCCATGCCTTGCGCCTGACCACCGCCAGTGCCATAACCACCATGGTGGCATCGAGCGTCCACATCAGCGCCGAGCGCACCTGCTGCAGTGGCTTGAACACGTCGTCGGCGAGGAATCCGAATGTAGCCCACACCCAGAAGACCATCCAGAACACCATCTGGCAGACGTATCTGGCCCGTTCAGTCGTTGTCGCTGTCGCCGTAGCCATAGCCGTAGCCATTGTCCTGGTTGGGCTTGGTGTCGTTGAGCACCAGTCCCACGTTGGTGAGCCTGCCCTCATCGACCAGGCGTTGCAAATCCTTGACCATCTTTCGCTTGGTGTATCTAGCCCTAGTCACAGCCACGGTGATGTGTGCAAATCGTGTGAGCGAGAACGTGTCACTGACCATGGCCACCGGTGCCGAGTCGACAACGATGACATCATAGTGCTGCCGGAGCAGCTCAAAGAGCTGTTCGGTGCGCTTGCCCAGCAGCAGCTCGGAAGGATTGGGCGGCACATCGCCGGCCACCAGTACATCCAGCCCCTGGACTTGCTTCAGTGGCTGCACAATCTGGTCGAGTGCGGTGTCGGGCTTGGCAAGGAAGGCCGTGACACCCGGCGACGGGTTGAGTCCGGTCATTTGAGCCAGTCGGGGCTTACGTATGTCCATCCCCACAAGTGCCACCCTCTTGCCCAGTAGTGCGAATGCCGCCGCCAGATTGAGACTGACAAACGACTTTCCCTCGCCGCTGACGCTGGATGTGACGAGCACCACCTTGTCGCCATCGTTGGGCATCATGAACTGTACGTTGTTGCGTACATATCGGAACAGTTCGACGATGCTCCAGTTACGTCCGTCCTTGACCACGAGTTGTGTATCGTGCCGGTTGTGCTGAATGTGCCCGATGACCGGAATGGCTGTGATGTCGTCCAGCTCGTCGGGCGAGGCGAAGCGTGTGGTGAGCATATTTTTCACTGCCAGTATTATCATGGGCAGTGCTGCCGAGGCCAGCAGTGCCAGCAGGATGACCAGTGGCTTGTTGGGCGACAGAGGCTCGCTCTTGCCATAGGGTGCGTCGACGACCTTCCCCTTGGGTGTGGTTGCGGCCAGCACCAGTGCATTTTCCTCGCGTTTCTGCAGGAGGAAGGTGTAGATTTCGTTCTGTATGCCTTGCTGCCGGTATAGCGCCCTGGTCTGTCGTTCGGTGGTGGGAATGTCGCGCATGGTTCCGGCGGCTTTTCCGCTCACCGCTCCTGCCTTGGCCAGCTGCACCCTGAGTGCCCGTAGTGTGTTGTCCACTCCATTGACGACATTGTCGCGCATGGCATCGATTTGTCCATCGAGTCGCTGCAACGACGGGTTGTCGTTGATGGCCGAGTTCTCGAGTTTCATGCGCTGCATGATGAGGTTGTTGTAGGCGGCAATGGCACTGGTGGCCGCTGTAGAGTCGGCACTGAAAGGAATGAACGAGTGCTTGTTGGCCGGGTCGGCGACAAAGTCCTTGATCATGCTCACGATTCGGTATCGTGCCTCCAGGTTGATGATGGCCTGGTCGGCCATGTCCTGACGTCCGATGACACTCTTGGCCTGCAGCTCCGGGTCGACGAGATTGTGTGCTCGCTTGTAGGCCTCGATCTCGGCCTCACTGCCCATGAGGTTACGGTATACCAGCTCAAGTCGGTCATCGATAAACTTGGCCGTGTTGATGGCCTGCCTGTCCTTCTCATCCTGCCCTCGCTCGTTGTAGAGGCGTATGATGGTATTGAGTTTGTCACGTCCTCGCTCAACGTTGGTCTCGGTGGTGTTGAGGTCGATGGCGTTGGCCTTCTTGCGCAACAGCTCGGCCACCATGGTTCTGCTCAGTGCCTCGGCTTTGGGAATGTTGCCCATGACAGTGGCCGTTACATTGCACTCACTGCCGGGGCGATAGTATGCCGTGGTCTTGACATGGAAGATGCCATAGGGTGTCTTGACATTGGCCGGCAGCTTGACATCGTCGGCCTGTGCCAGGGTCTTGAAGTAGCCCTTCTTGACGCGTATGTCGGCCTTTCCGTCGGCAGCTAGCTTGACCTTGATGAGAAACGATGTGGATAGCGTGTCGAAGAGTGCGTCGGGGGCATCGACCTCGATGGGCGAGTCGTTGTAATGGTCCACACGGTTGAAGAAGCTGCGCCGCTCGATGTACGAGCGGTTGAGCTTAAGTTCCTTGACCATGAGCATGCGCAACTGTTGCGACCCCATGACCACAATCTCATCCTCCACACGCGAGCCACCACCCAGCGCCATGCTCTTGAGCAGCGAACTTCCCATGCTCGACGCGCCCGGCTTGGCGTTGTCCTCTGGGTCGACCAGAATGATTGACTGCACAAGATAGACCGGTTTTTTGAGCTTGAGATACATCACCGCCAGCGCCAAGCATGCCAGCAGCGAGATTGCGAAGAGCCACCAGTAGCGCTTGTAGCGCTGCACGATGGCCGAGAAATCTATGACGGGTTCTTTCTTTTCCATACCGGGAAACTGAAAATTCCGGGAATTCCGGGAGAACAGGGAAGACTGGAGGACTATCTACTACTTGATTGCCAGTGCGATGACCAGCGATGCCACCACACTGACGGCACTGACGATGGTGCTAATGACCGACAACTTGTAGGCATTGTTCTGGTTGTACTTTGAGTTGTCGATACGAATGCGGTTGGGGGCCACATAGACCACATCGTTCTGCTGAAGGTAGAAGTAAGGCGAGCTGAACAGGCCTGTGTCGGCCAGATTGAGCTGGTGGTAAGTGGTCTGCGTGCCATCGTTGCGAATGACCACCACTCCGTCGCGCTGCCCATACTCAGTGAGGTCGCCACAGCTGGCCAGCGCGTCGAGCACCGAGAACTGCTGCTTGTCGACCTTGATGCGCTGCGGCTCCTTGACCTCTCCCATAACGTTAACGTAGAAGCTAAGCAGCTGCACGTTGACATACGGGTCGCGCACGGTGGCCGCAACGCGGTTGCCGATGAGCTGTTCCACCTCGTTGACAGTCTTTCCCAGCACATTGATTTTTCCCAGTACGGGCAGTTCGATGTTTCCCTCGCGGTCCACGATGTGGCTCATTAGCTTGGGATTGCCTTGTACGGCCACATCGCCTCGTACCGAGCTGTTGGCCAACGGGGCATTGAAGACGGCGGTTGCCTCGGGTGCCCCCGATGTGATGGTCACTGCAATCTCGTCGTCGACCTGGAGCCTCACCTGCTGTGGCGTGGTAGTCGCCAGCTGTCCTGATGTGGCGTCGGGCAAGTTTTTGAAATAGGCCAAATTGTTATCCTTGATGGTCGTGCAGGATGCCACAACCACCATCAGCACGACCATTGCCACACCGGGCAACAGCCGCACGACGCTGTCTCTGTTAGGTACCATATACAATGATAACGCAATGCCCCGTTGTTTATTGTCACTCCTGTTCCCACTTTAGGGGCTTGAATTATTGTCATTTTGGCCAATTGCCAGAAAAGTATTAACTTTGCCGATGTTTTACAGCCGACGTTTTGGCGAGAACGCCGCGGCCGAGCCGCGCCATGACGGACGGCTCGTTTATTTATTTACACACGTTTGCTAGTTTCTATAAAGATGAAAATAGGTGATTATGTGCGATTCCTGAACGATGTGGGCGGTGGTCGCGTGGCACGAATTGAAGGTAAGACAGTGTATGTCGAAGATGAGGACGGCTTTGAGCGCCCCACCCCGTCGAGCCAAGTGGTGGTTGTCGACACGAAGAAGAGCTACGAGCGCCCACTTGATGTCAAGACGCGTCTTGTAGAGCCGGACATTCCCCAGCCCAAAGCCGTTGAGCCCAAGCCCGAGCCAGTGTTTGAGACGGCCGAGGGCGAAAAGTTGACCATTCAGCTGGCCTATGAACCTCGCGAGGTGAAGCACCTGAACACCACCACGTTTCATCCTGTGCTGGTCAACGACAGCAACTATTACCTCTATTTCACCTATATGACGCGCGGCGATGACACTACGTGGCTCACGCGCTACCATGGACTGATTGAGCCAAACTTCCAGCTTGAGCTTGACGAGTTTGGTCACAACGACCTGAACCAGATGACGCACATCGCCGTGCAACTGGTGGCATTCAAGCAAGATCGGCACTTTGCCCTGAAAAATCCCGTGCTGGTGGAGCAGCGTCTGGACGTGACCAAGTTCTATAAGCTGCACTGCTTTCATAGCAATGAGTACTTCGACACGCCCGTCATGGCCATCGACATTGTGCGCAACGACCTGCCAGTGCGCCAGCTGGTGATTGACAGTAGCGAGCTGGAAGAGGCCATGCGCAGCAAGAAAGCCGAGCGCCGTCCCGAGCGCAAAAAGCCCGGCAGCAAGCCTCAACAGAGCCGCCGCGACGAGATTGTCGTCCAAGACCTGCACATCGCCGAGCTACTAGACAACCTGACGGGTCTGAGCAATGCCGACATGCTCAACTATCAGCTCGACAAGTTCAACGAGGTGATGCGTGCCCACCAGAACCACCTGGGACAGCGCATCGTGTTTATCCATGGCAAGGGCGAGGGTGTGCTACGTCGCGCCATCCTCGAAGAGCTCAAGCGCCACTATCCCACTTGCGAGGTTCAAGACGCGAGCTTCAAGGAGTATGGCTTCGGTGCCACCCAGGTGACCATCCACCGCTAGTCTTTACTTTTCAGCAGGCGCATCACACGCGGCGCCAAGGCGATGAGGGTGGGCATGGTACACAGGGCCATCAAGGCAAAAGCGATGTCCATGAGGCTGACCATGGTCTTGAGCGAGATAACCGCCGCCACCACAATCATGACCAAATAATAATAGTTATACCACTTGATGCCACGTGTGCCGAAGAGGAACTGCGTACACTTCTGGCCATAATAAGAATAGGAGAACATGGTGGAGAAGGCAAAGCACAACACAATGGCCATGAGCAAATAGTGGCCTATGCCCGGCAGCAGCTGCTCCCAGGCTCCCAGCGCCACATACAGCCCCTTGGGGTCGGTGAGCCCCACATAGTTTCCCGCGATGAGGATGGGGATGGCCGTAAGCGTGCACACGATGCCCGAGTCGATGGCCGGTCCGAGCATGGCTATGTGTCCTTCTCGGATGGGGTCGGTGTTCTGGCTGGCACCATGCATCATCGATGCCGTGCCCACGCCAGCCTCGTTGACCATAGCAGCACGGCGTGCCCCAGTCAGTGCCACAAAAAAGAATGCACCCATGCCCGCCTCGAAAGTGAAAGCCTGCTCAAAGATTTGCTTGAAGATATTGGGCACTGCCTGGAAGTTCATCACTGTGATGATGAGCACAAAGGCCAGATAGGCCACGACCATGAAGGGCACCAGGCGCGATGCCCACTTGGCGATGCGCCCTATGCCTCCCATGATGACCCCACCCACAATCAGCGCAATGGCTATGCCCAGCCCCAGCCGGAGCCATGCCGTGTTGTCGATTCCCATGGGTGTGGTGAAAACGGTGGTGATCGACTCCACCAGCTGGTTGGCCTGCATGAAGCACAGCGTGCCCACCAGCCCGAAAATGCTGAAGGCCACAGCCAGCCATCGCCACTTAGGTCCGAGTCCCTGGGTGATGATGTACATGGGTCCACCCTGTGGGTTGCCGTGCTCATCGGTCCCCTTATACATGATGCTGAGTGCCCCCTCAAAGAACTTGGTGGTCATGCCCAGCAGCGCGCTGACCCACATCCAGAAGATGGCCCCCGGTCCGCCCACCGTCAGAGCGATGGCCACTCCGGCAATGTTGCCCATGCCCACGGTAGCGGCAATGGCGCTGAGCAGTGCCTGCACCGAGCTGATTTGGCCTGTGTGCTTGCCACTGTCGGAGGCCTGCTTGTCGCGTAGGGCCCTGATACCCTGGGGTAGATGACGGATGGAAATACCTCGCGAGAGGATGAACAGAATGAGTCCTCCGCCCATGAGCAGGCAGAACTCCGGATAGCCGCAGATGGCGTTGCTCAGGTCGACAATCCATTGGCTTACTTTGTCGAAAGTTGTATTCATAGCATGATAGTGGTTGACTTATCGGTTACGCCGGTTGTTTTGATAATCGTTATACTTGTTGCCGCTATAGGTGTTTGTGCCGAATCCGCGCGAGTTGAACTCGTCTTCTTCCTCTACGTCCTGTTCGTCACTGCCTTTTTTCTTTTTGCCCGCCTTGTCGAGCTTGTTTTTGCTCTCCTCGGGCTTGTTTTTCTTGACGGCCTCAGGCTTCTGACGGTCGAGTGCAGTGCGGTAGATGTCCCACTGCTCCTCTACGTCCCAGTTGCGCCTCAGCTTCAATGCCTTGGGGTAGTAGTACACTTCCTCGGGCTGTAAGTGCTTGAGATAGTTCCCGGTATCCCACCGTCCATTGCCATTGCGGTCGAGCACGAGCCTGACAAAGTAGGTGCTTGGGGGTATGTTGGCGATGTCGGCCACGCCATTGTTCACGGCCACTGTTCGCTTGACGGCATCGCTGCCGTCGAGCAGCTGCACAAATGCGCTGTCGGTAACATTGATGCGCAACTTGAGGTTGGCATACTCCTCGAGTGCCTTAACCTTTGTCTGTATCTTGAGTGTGTCGTTATGCAGACCGTAGATATTGGTGGCGGCCAACGAGTCCACCGTCAAGCGATAAGTGCATTCAGGCTCCAGGCTCATGGGCAGCTGGTAGGTCATTCCGTCTATTACGGGTGTCAACAGTGGAATGTTGCTCACCGGATTCCACACCGAGTCGCGCATGATGTCGAGGTGCACACCTGCCGGGTCGATGCCTGCCAGCGGCACCGGTGTGGTGAACGTGATGGTGTCAAACACCTCGCACGCGTTCTTTGTGACGGGTTCGAACTTGAATGTTGGCACCGGTTTAGGCCTGCGTGCCGCCTTGAGTTCCTCTAGCTCGTCCTCGTCGAGTGGTTTTCCTTGGCTCTCCTTCTGCTCAAGCTGCGCTATGCGTTTGCGCAACTGCTCCTCGGCTTTCTTTTCCTCCTGCTCCTTCTTGAGTTCTTCCCCCAGCTTGCGGTGCCAGAAATTGACCGTGTCGGTCTTATGTGTCAAGGCATCGGTAGAGTCGGTACGGAGGTAGGTGATGGCCACCTTGATGGAGTCGGCCTTAATCAACGTCGAATCGGTAATCCAGTAGAAGATTGAGTCGTTGCGGCTAGTGGTTTGCAGGGTGTACCAGTTGTCGTCGTGCACCGCCGGACTGATGATATCGAGTTTGGGCAACTCGGGGCTTGCAGTGGACATGAGCACATGTAGCTTGGCCTGTTCGGTGCGGTCGGTCTTCTTGAGGTATAGCGAGTGGTAATCCTCGTTCATCATGCACAACAGCACGTTATTAGGCAGGTAATCGGTGTGCGTTGCTTGCATGACGGTGTCGACACGATGATCGAATGTGAAGATGGTGTCGGTCGATGCATAGGTAGTAACCGACGGTTCAATCACCTGGTCGACAAAGGCATAGTCCTCGGTTCGTGCCATGTGGTAATCGCCGTCCATGTCGTTGAGTGCAAACACACGGTATCGGCCAGGCTTGAGTCCCATGAGAGTGAATTCGCCTCGGCTATTGGTGCGCGTGACTCGCTCCATGGGCAGACGCGTGAAGGCAGTGTCGTCGAGGCACTGAGTATATGCTCCCACCAGCACATGCTGCATGGGTTCAAGGTCGCTGGCTCGCAGCACGATGCCTGCAATGCGCATGGTGTCGATTTCACTGCCCGTAGCAAACGAGAAAGCATAGCCATCGAGCTGGTTGCCCTCGTTATTGTCCTCGATGCTGTTGGCAAAGTCGATGGTATAGGTGGTGTTGGGCAACAGTTCGTCACGGAACTCGACCACCACTTTCTTACCCAATGACTTGATGACGGGCAGGTCTTTCTGCACCGGCGATACCGAGACCTTCTTCATTTGGTCCTTGATGTTAACAATCTCGTCGAAGGTAATCTCGACCTTGTTGCCCGTCACGTTGAGTGCTCCAGCCTGTGGCGAGGTCTTGACCACTCTCGGAGGCGTGTAGTCGCGCGGCCCGCCCTCTGGCGAGCCGATGTTGGCGCAGGCGGCGAGCATGAGTGCCACCACAACCACGAAGATATGCGCTATTTTGGGCATTTTCATCAGAAATCGCTGCAAAGGTACGACATTTAATTAAGATTTAAGAATTAAGAAATAAGAATTTTCTTTTTGCATCCATTCTTCGTTCCGTTTCAACGAGTATCCGAGGAATGGTGGCGAGTGCCGATCCCCTAGCTGTGGAGGTGCCTCTTACGACCCCCGGGGAGTGTAGAGACGCGGCATGCCGCATGATTCGCTTGGCTACATGAGAGTCGTAGGGCTGCGCCACAGGCACAGTGATTGCCTGTCCAACCACCCACACTTAGCTAATTATGACAAAATCGCTGACTGGTTATGGAGCCGGCCCTGAATGTTAAATGCTGTTAAATGCGTAAAATTTACGCAATGATATTTTGTGGATTTGGGAATTGGCATTACCTTTGCAGCGTAAAATTTACGCAATACCACAATTTCATGGCTGAATTCAAGTACCATTATCAGTATCCTCACCCCGCGGTGACCACCGACTGCGTGATATTCGGATTTGACGGCACTCGCCTGAATGTGCTCCTGATAGAGCGCGGCATTGAGCCCTACAAAGGTCGCTGGGCGTTTCCGGGCGGCTTTATCCGCATGGATGAGACGTGCGAGCAGTGCGCGCGGCGCGAGTTGCAGGAGGAGACCGGCCTGTCGGGTGCCTATATGCGTCAGTTCCACACCTTCTCGGGCATCGACCGCGACCCGCGCGAGCGCGTGATCACGATCGCCTACTATGCGCTGGTACGGTTGAGTGAGGTGACCGGTGGTGACGATGCCGCCCGCGCCCAGTGGTTTACCATCGACCAAGTGCCGTCACTGGCCTTCGACCACGACCTGATATTGCGTCGTGCGATGACCGAGTTGCGCAAGCAGATTCATTTCGAGCCCATCGGGTTTGAGCTGCTGCCCGAGCAGTTCACGATGAAGCAACTGCAACACCTGTATGAGGCAGTACTGGATGTGAAGTTCGACCGCCGCAACTTCTACAACAAGATGCTGCACCTGGGCTTGCTGACCGAACTGCCCGAAACCTTGCCCCGAGCCAACCATCGCGACGCTAAGCTCTACCGGTTCAATCCCGAAAGCTATGCCGAACTCAAGGAAAAAGGCTTCAGGCTTGAATTCTGACCCCACAAATCTTTACACTAATCCTAGTGCAGAACTCTCCGAGGCGCTGCACCCTATTAAAACCACACATTACGCGAATAGCTATCCCTCCCCTAAAACGGGGAGGGGAAATACGGAATGGAAATGCTGCATGGCCACAAATTCTAACTAAAATATTAATCAACACACAAACACACAAGACAATGAAAGCAAAGATTCACAACCTGATTATTGTTGACGAGAGTGGTTCGATGGAACCATTGAGACAAGCCACCATTGATGGCATCAACGAGACCCTGAACACCATCCGCAAGGCACAAACCGACTTTGCCGACACACAAGAGCACACACTGACGCTCGTGACCTTCGACACGGGCTACCACCGCGAGAGCATCCGCACCGTCATCGACAACCAACCTATTGACGAGGTAGGTACATTTGATGCCTACGAGCCCGGCGGCGGCACGCCACTGTACGACGCTCTTGGGCAGTCGCTCACGGACTTGCACCGCCACATCTCCGGCGACCCCGACGCCTCGGCAGTAGTGACAGTGCTCACCGATGGCATGGAGAACTCGTCGCACGAATGGAACGCTCGCAACCTGCGCGCGCTCATCGATCGTCTCAAGTCCGATGGGTGGTCGTTTGCCTACATGGGTTCGGCGCATGATGTCAAGGAGGTGAGCGACCTGCTGTGCATCGACAACGTGGTGGAATTCTCCCACTCCACACTGGGCACCGGCAGTACTTGGGCTCGCGAGAACTCGTCGCGCCGCAGTTACTATCAGAAGATGAGCGCTATGTACAGTGAGAAGCAACTCTCGCGCGACGAGTTGCTGCGCCGCAAGCGCCAGATGGCCAGAGAGTATTACGGTGAGCGCGACACTCCCGACCACATCACCCATCTGGAACCGAACGAGGTGTTTGTCTTCGGCAGCAACACGAGTGGGCTGCACAACGGTGGTGCGGCGGCCACAGCGATGCGGTTTGGTGCCGTGTGGGGTCAGGCCGAGGGTCCTCAAGGCCAGTGCTATGCGCTCCCGTCAACTGGCGGTCGGCCGCTGCTGCAAGCCGCAGTGCAGCGTTTCTGCACTTATGCCGCCCAGCATCCCGACCAGCGTTTCCTGGTCACGCGTGTAGGCTGCGGCACAGCAGGCTTCACCCCCCACGATGTTGCGCCGTTGTTCCGAGACTGCATCCATCTTGAAAACGTGACGCTGCCCACCGATTTCTGGGCCGTACTAGGACTGAAGAACTGCTGAAAAAGCGTCAGCACAGGTCGTGCAGGCGTTCCGGGTTGCCGACAATCCACAAGACATCGGCCGGTTGGAACTCCAGCTCGGGCGTAGGTGTGATGAAGTCGTCCTGTCCGCGCTGTACGGCCACGAGCAGCGCCTCGTAGTCCTCACTGATGCGCGCATACTTGAGTTGCTTGCCAATGAGCGGCGACTTGTCGGTGATGGCAAAGTGTGTGAACTTAACATCAGTCACAGGCTGTGCCGGCGTGCTAGTGGCCTCGACCAGTGGCAGCATCAGCTGAATCTGCTCATCGTTGCCTATCACGCCCAGGATGTCGCCTGGGTAGATGCGCATGTCGCCCTTAGGCACCGGGTGCAGCACACCGTTACGCTGTATGTTGACCAGATTGACGCCATATCGCTGGCGCAAGTTGGCATTCTTGAGTTTTTGTCCGACAAATGGGCAGTCGTGTCCCACCGTCATGTAAGCAACGTGCAGGTCGCTCACCAGATTGGTTCCGCGGCCTGTGCGTCTGTTTTCACGCACATTGACATTGCCGATGAATCGGCGTTCAAGTTTTGCCAACTGCTTGCGCAACAGCGGAGCAAAGAGCAATGCGATGAGCATTGCCATCACCAGTGCCGCCACGATAGCAAACTGGCTGGAGTAGTCATAGCTGTAGAACACCGTCATGATGAAGTTAAGGCCCAGCAAGATGCTGAAGATGCTCATCACCACGATGGGCACATAGCTGACCTTGCCCGACAGAGCGAGCAGCTTCTCGCGCTCGCCGGCACGGATGTGTGGCCTAACAATGGCATAGATGAACGGTGCGAGCACCGACAGTGTGACTAGCGGTCCGACCACCGAGGCCCACTTTCGCCCCAATGTGTCGACCAAAAAAGGCTCGAGATAGGAGTCGCTAATCATCATCAGCGCCACACAGATAACCGAATAGAGAATCAGCCTCAGCGCAAAGCGCTTGAACACCGCCATCCATATTTGCCGCGACTCACTCATCTCGGTCTGCGTGGCGTGTGCGCTGTAGCCTTCGAGCAGTGTGTTCCATGATGCCGGCAGCCTGCGCTCGATTTGACGGTACACGCTATCGGCACTGCGGATGAAGAACGGTGTGGTGAACGTTGTGATGACCGATACCGCCACAATGATGGGATAGATGCTCTTGTCGAGCACCCCCAGCGACATTCCCAACGATGCAATGATAAACGAAAACTCGCCAATCTGCGTGAGTGAGAATCCCGACTGTACTGCAATCTTGAGGGGCTGTCCTGTGGCAAGCATGCCGGTAGTGCCAAAGACAATCATGCCCAAGACCACCACCACACTGAGCAGCAATATGGTGCCCCAGTGCTGCACAATAACCTGTGGGTTAACCATCATGCCCACTGAGATGAAAAAGACAGCACCAAACAAGTCCTTGACCGAGACTATGACACGCTCAATGCGCTCGGCCTCGACCGTTCCTGCTAGAATCGACCCCATGACAAATGCTCCCAATGCCATTGAGAATCCGGCCTTGACCGCCAGAATAGCCATCATGAAGCATAGCCCCATGGAAATGACGAGCATCATCTCGTCGGTGATGACGCGCCTGAACTTCTTGAATACCGTGGGCAGGATGTATATGCCCACCACAAACCATGCGATGAGGAAGAACGACAGCTTGAGCACACTGCGCAACATCTCGTCGCCGGCCACGGTCTTGTTGATGGCTACCGACGACAGAATCACCATCATCACCACGGCAAAGAGGTCCTCGACGATGAGCACAGCAAAAATCAGCGGCACAAAGCGCCGCTGCCGCATATTCAAGTCGGTCAACGCCTTAAGGATGATGGTGGTCGACGACATGGATATCATGCCACCCAAGAAGATACTGTCGACCGCGGCAAAGCCCAACATCTTGCCCACGACAAAGCCCAGCCCCATCATGCCCGTGACTATAATCAGCGCTGTGACCACGGCCGATCCGCCCACGTTGAGCAACTTCTTGAAACTGAACTCCAGCCCCAGCGAGAACAAGAGCACGATGATACCAATCTGTGCCCAGAACTCGATGTTGGCCTCACTGCCCACCGATGGGAACAATGAGAAGTGGGGACTGGCGATGAATCCGGCTACGATGTAACCCAGCACAACGGGCTGCTTGAGCTTCTTGAACAGGATGGTAGCTACAGCGCCCAACGTCAGGATGAGCGCCAAGTCGGTAATAAGGCTTTCAATATTCAGAGTTTCCATTAGGCTTACTGCTTACAGATTCATCTCGTTGGTCAGGGTGATAGAAATTGCGTCGATGGCCTCGCGCAACTTGCCGAACAGTGGCGGAGCATTGAGCGTGCCCTTGGCTCGCACCATAAAATTGGCCGTAGTGGTCAGGTTGTCGTAGTCATATCGCACCAGCGTGTCGCTCACCCGTACGCCATAGTCCCGGATGATTTGTCGGCATGGCTCCAAGTCTTCGATGATGCCATGCGCCTTGATACTGATGACCCTAGATTCCCACTGGAAATTGGCGTGCCGTTCGATTCGTTCGATATTGACCAGCACGATGATGATGAGCAGTGTGGCCACAATGGCCACAACATACATCCCCGCACCCACCGCCAGTCCCAGGCATGCGGTCATCCAAATGCCCGCCGCTGTGGTAAGTCCCCGCACAGAACCCTTCATCTGAATGATTGCCCCTGCGCCCAAGAAGCCCACGCCACTGACCACCTGAGCCGCAATACGTCCCGGGTCGCCATTCTTCAGTCCCAAGTACTCCTGCGGTATATAGATGGAGATGAGCATGGCCAGACATGCCCCCATGCAGATGAGCGCAAAAGTGCGCATGCCCGCAATCTGCCCCTTGTAGCGCCGCTCGATGCCTATGGCCGCTCCCAGCACCAACGCCAGTAGCAACTTGACGATGGCTCCTGCCATGGTGACATCGTGGCTGAGTATGTCATTCCATAATTGTCCGTTCATTTCTTTTTCTTCTTGTCTTTGCCCGGCTTGGGTGCATGCAGCGGGTTGGGCTGCTTAAGCACATACTCGCAATAGTAACTGATGATGAGCGTGGTGAGCGGCAGTGCGATGAGCAGCCCAATCAAGCCCAACAGATAGCCCCAGATGGATAGCGCCAGGAAGATGATGGCCGGGTTCAGCCCCATCTGCTGCTTCATGATGCTGGGCACGAGCACCAAGTCCTGGATGAGCTGACACAGGCAGTAGGCACCGAAGGTCAAGCCGAAGAGTCCCCAGAAGCTATCACCGGTCGACACGCTTGCCACCAGGCACAAAAATGCGGCTATGGGAATGGAGATGAGCTGCAGATAGGGAATCATGTTGAGCACTCCGATAAACAAGCCGAAGACGATGGCCATGGGTAACCCGATGATGTAGAACTCGATGGCAAAGATGACACCAACAAAGAACGACACCAGTGCCTGACCGCGAAAGTAGCGGCTCATGGTATCCTGCACGTCGCGCAAGATGGTGAGCGACCGACGCCTGTACTGCTTGGGTATTGCTCCCTTGAAGCCCCTCGAAATCTTGTCGTAGTCGATGAGGACAAAAAACATGTAGAGCAGCACAATCAGCCACGAGACGATGTTCATGATCATGCTCATCGTTCCGCCCACGAAGCTCCATGTTCCCGTAGCCACCTGATTGAAGAGCTTCATCCACTGCTCCTTGCTTAGCAATGTGGAGATTTGCTGCACGTCGGTGTACTGCTTTATATACTCCTGCACCTCGTGGGGAATATAGGGAATCTTGAACGAGGCCTTGGCATAGTGGGCCAGCATGTGGGTCATGCTGGTAACCTCGGCGGTGATATAGGGTATGAGGAGCCATCCGACCAGCACCCACGACGCTATGACAATGACGAGCGACAAAATCACGGCCACCATGCGATTGGCAATGTGCGTGACGCGCTGCACCCACTCGACAAATGGGTTGAGCATATATGCCAGAATGAACCCCACCACAAAAGGCAACAACACCGGACTCAAGTAATTGATGACAACAATGGCTGCCACCACACCTATGGTGGTGAGTACCAGTCTCACCACACGGTCCAGGTCATACTTCTTGACTTCGATACTTTCCATGATTACAGCTAATTTCACGGCAAAGTTAATAAATCTTGGTGATAATCGAGCCGAAATGTCAAAAAATAGTGCAAACCGAG
Organism: Muribaculaceae bacterium; assembly: GCA_017477555.1. GTDB lineage: Bacteria > Bacteroidota > Bacteroidia > Bacteroidales > Muribaculaceae > Sodaliphilus. Next base: position 302 of record JAFUVK010000113.1, on the reverse strand, counting down.
CGCAAAACAACAAACTTGTTTGATTGTTTTTCCGAGGTGCCGCGTAATTTCGAGGGCAAAGCCCTCAACATAGTGCAAGTTGAGCGCAAAACAAAATGATGGACGAAGTTTTTCATTTTGTTTTGCCGTGATGGCATCGATGTTAATTAAGTAACCGTAAACACTAGTGTCCACTAAAAAATCGCACTAAATCATATAACTATTTGATTTTCTGTAGCTTTTAGGTGTTTGTGGGGCGCGACGATTTGAAATTGAAAACTGCTTTAGAATCAAATGATTAAGAAAAAAACCATATTGATTTT
>JAFUVK010000112.1 GCA_017477555.1 Muribaculaceae bacterium | reverse complement strand
TGTTCGATAATTAATCATCAGAACTTATATATATGGACTGCGATTGATGCCTCTTAAAACATGAAGAGGTATCACAAAATAGCGCCTACAACCTCTTCACTTTTCTATCACCACTTTTTCAGTGGCTTCGGCGTGCCGCGTGATTGGCCACGTGGGCCACAGTTTCGCTTGCGGCTGTGCCTGAGGCGCAGCCCTACATAGTCGCAGCAGCCCTTGTAACAAGACCGCTGTGCTGGAGTGCTTTATTAGAGCGACATATACCTGACCGTAGGTCAGCATTTTTGTAACCGCGGGTCAGAGCGATAGCGGCGACCCGTGGCAATGGCACTATCTCAGTAAAGGCCTCTGTAGGAGGCTACTGGCAGCAACTTTGCAATTAGTAGGTTGGGAGGTAGCCTCCTACTGGGACTAGCCTGGGGATGGGTCTGCCGTATCCACGGGTCGCCGCTGTCGTTCTGAGTTATGTCGTAGGCAAAAAAATCTTAAATCTTAACTCTTAGTTCTCAATTTTTTAGTACCTTTGCGGCCTGATTTGGTGCCTGTGTCCCGCAATGGGGCGTGGGTGAAAAGGGAACCGGGTGTGAATCCCGGACAGACGGTGCTGCTGTGTGCTCAACCGATAACGTCTCGTCAATCAGTCACTGGGACGCGACCTGTGCGACCTGGGAAGACGATGAGACTGGAGCGAGTCAGAAGACCTGCCAAATCGTTGATTGAGACCCGGAAAATGCGACATTCTTTGACATTAATGGTGGCTTGTATGGTCGTCGTGGGCAGTTGGGCTCAGGACAGCGTGGCTGTGCGCCATACCAGCCTCGACTCGATGCAATATTTGAGCCAGGTGGTGGTCTATGCCCAGAAACCCTATAGCGAGGTCATCCCGGCGCAGGTGCTCAGCGGCAAGGTGCTCGAGGGGCTCAACAGCCACAGTGTGGCCGATGCCATACGCTACTTCAGCGGCGTGCAACTCAAGGACTACGGTGGAGTAGGGGGCTTGAAGACGGTGGACGTGCGCTCGATGGGCAGCAACCACATGGGCGTCTTCTACGACGGCATCCAGCTGGGTAACGCGCAGAACGGCCAGGTAGACTTGGGCAAGTTCTCGCTCGACAACATTGACGAAATCTCGCTCTATCATGGGCAGAAGAGCGACATCTTCCAGAGCGCAAAGGACTTTGGCTCGGCAGGCAACCTGTATCTGCGCACACGTCGGCCCAAGTTTGAGTCCGGCAAGCGCGACAACCTCAACGTGACCATGCGCACAGGCTCGTTTGGGCTGGCCAATCCCTCCATCCGCTGGGAGCACAAGCTGAGCCGCAGCCTGAGCCTGCTGGCCAATGCCGAGTATACCTACGCCACCGGCCAGTATCACTTCCGCTACCGCAAGCTCTTCAGCGACAAGACAGTGGCATGGGACACTACAGCCGTGCGCAAGAACGGCGACATCCGGGCATGGCGAGTCGAGGGTGGTCTGTTCGGCGTGGTGCCAAATGGCCGCTGGATGTGGAAACTCTACTACTACGACAGCGAGAAGGGAATCCCCGGCGCCATTGTCAACAACGTGTGGAAGCATGCTCAGCGCCAGTGGGACCGTAATTTCTTCACGCAGGCCAATTACCAGCAACGTCTCACCGACCGCTATAGCCTGATGGTCAATGCCAAGTATGCCCGCGACTATCTGCGCTACCTTAACCCCGACACCACGTTGATGTATGTTGACAATGAGTTCTGGCAGGACGAGCTGTATGTCTCCACGGCCAACAAATATACCATTCTGCCCGACTGGGATGTGAACCTGAGTGTCGACTATCAGTGGAACTACCTCAACGCCACGCTTACCAATTTTTCCTATCCCACGCGGCACACCCTGCTCAGTGCCCTGGCCACAGCCTACACCTGGCAGCGGCTCAAGGTGCAGGCCAGCGGACTGTTCACCCTGGTCAACGACCGTCACACCACACGCAACGGCAATGAAGTGCTGGCCCATCACAGCAACACGCGCACGCGCCTCACGCCGGCCGTGTTTGTCAGTTGGCAACCCTGGCAGGAGCATGACTTGAATCTGAGGGCGTTCTACAAGCGCATCTTCCGTATGCCCACGTTCAACGACCTCTACTACACCGACATCGGCAACAGCAACCTCAAACCCGAGTCTGCCACGCAATATAACATCGGGGCGCAGTACCAGCTCTTCACCGAGCAGGGCGTGCTCAGTGCCGTCAAGCTCACCGCCAATGCCTACTACAACATGATCACCGACAAGATTCTCGCCATCCCCAAGGGGTCGGGCCTCTATCGCTGGACGATGATGAACATTGGCACGGTCAAGATACGCGGCATCGACGCCACGGTGCGCATGTCGTTCAGGTTGCCCCGTGAGATTCTGCTCGATGCCAACCTGAGTTATACCTATCAACGTGCGCAAGACTATTCTGACCCGACCGACAATCAGTATGGCGGCACCTACAAGGGACAGATTGCCTATATTCCCTGGCACAGCGGCTCGTTCATCGGCCATGCCAAGTGGCGTGACTTGGAACTGAACTACAGTTTCATCTATGTGGGTGAGCGTTATCACGACTCGTCGAATGTGCCTGTGAGCCATGAGCAACCGTGGTACACCCACGACCTGAGCGCAAGTTATGTGTTCCATTTGGGAAAGACGCAGTTCAAACTGGCAGCCGAAGTCAACAACCTGTTCAACCAGTACTACGACGTGATTGCCAACTACCCCATGCCGGGCCGCAACTTTAAAGTAACCCTCAAGTTTGACATTTAATGCGAGAATCAATCCACAATATAATGGCAGCCAGCTCCCCTCCTAAGATAGGAGGGGTCGGGGGTGGTATGACATCCCCACTCGTCCGAATATTCATCATTCATTGTTCATTAATCTTTTTGCTGACCCTCACCGCCTGTCGCGAGGAGGTGGAGATTTTCATCCCCGAGGAGGTCGAGGTCACTCAGCCCGAGTACACATCGGTGACTGGATTTTTCTTGCTTAACGAGGCAAATATGGGCTCTAACGACTGCTCACTTGACTATTACGACTATGCCAAGGGCAAGTATTTCCGCAACTACTATGCGAGCCGCAACCCAAGTGTGGTCAAGGATCTGGGTGATGTGGGTAACGACATTGGCATCTACGGCAGCAAGATGTATGCCGTCATCAACTGTTCTAATAAGGTCGAAGTGATGGATCTCAAGGCCCGTCGCATCGGCCAGGTTGATGTGCCCAATTGCCGATATATCAAGTTTCACGGCGGCTATGCCTACCTCACCAGTTATGCCGGACCAGTGGCGGCATCCTTTGATGGCTCTTACAAACAGCATGGCTATGTTGCTAAGATTGACACCACTACTCTCCAAGTGGTCGACACCTGTGTGGTGGGTTTCCAGCCCGACCAACTGGACATCGTCGGTGGCAAAATCTATGTGGCCAATTCGGGAGGTTACATGGTGCCTAACTACGAGAATACCTTGTCGGTTATCGATCTGGAGACTTTCAGTGAAGTTGAGCGCATACCCATCGCCATCAACCTGCACCACTGTATGGCCGACCGCCGAGGCATCCTCTGGGTGTCGTCGCGCGGCGACTATGGCGACAACCCCAGCCGACTCTATGCCTACGACACGCGCAAGCATCGATTGGTGCAGACGCTGGACGTGGCGGTGAGCAACATGTGGATGGACGGGGACTCGCTCTACATCATCAGCAACCAGTGGAGCAATGTCACACAGACGACTGCCAAAGGATATGCCATTGTCAACTCACTGACCATGCAGCAGGTGAGCGACCACTTTATCACCGATGGTACAGCCGAAGAAATCCGTATGCCATATGGTGTGGCGGTCAACCCTATCACAAAGGACATCTATGTCACTGATGCCAAGGACTATCTGACTCCCGGGCGGCTTTATTGCTTCGGGTCAGATGGAATAAAGAAGTGGAACGTGCTCACAGGCTACATTCCAGCCCACTTCGTTTTCATCGGTGAAAATATCAATGAACATTAAAACCATGCCAGATATGAAAAAACTTTTGATATTAATGACGGTGCTCTGTGCTTGGAGTGCACAAGCGCAGAACAAGAACTACATCACCCGTGTGTTTGATTTCATGCCTGCCCCAGGGCAGTTTGTCAACAATTCTCCTGAATATCATGTTGGGGAGCCGCGTGACTCGGTGATGGCACGCGTGCTGCAACGACTGGGACCGGAGATCCAGGTCATACCAATCTATGATGACGATGACAATCAGATTGGTGAACGCACAGTCGAGAAACCGGTGACAGGTAGGTTAATTAGTTTAGGCGCTTTCGGTGGTTATGTCATCTTCGGTTTTGACCACCCTCTAGTTAATGTGCCGGGCGAGTTTGACCTGCAGATCTTCGGTAACGGCTTCGGGTCAGATAGCCTGGCGGTGGCAGGAGGAAGTAGCGAGCCGGGCATCGTGGTGGCTGGCGTTGATATGGATGGCGATGGAGTGCCCAGTGCTGGCGACAAGTGGTATGAACTGGCGGGCAGCGAACACAGTAATGCCAAGACCCAAAAGGACTTCTCGATTACTTATTATCGCCCTGACGAAAACAAAACGCCAGTTCCCAACCCCAATAATTCTGCTATCACCGACATGGAGTATGTCCGTTGGACATGCAACAGCACTGATAGTCTCACCGAGGGATATGTGGCACGCAATAAATTCCATTCCCAGAGTTATTGGCCACAATGGACTGATGCTGATTCTTTGACCTTCTCGGGAACAAAATTGCGCTGCAATGCGGTAGATGCCAGCGGTGTCGGTAGGTACTATGTGCAATATTTCTTTGACTGGGGCTATGTGGACAACCGCACGGATTATGACTATGGCATTGGGGCAAACAGCACCTCAAGTGAGCCATACAGCGAGGCTGTGCGCAAGGGCTATAACTTGGGCTTTAATCTGGATTGGGCCATTGATGCCGATGGAAACTCGGTGAATTTGACCAAGGTTGACTTTATCAAAGTCTATAGCGCGCTACTGCAGGATTGTGGCTGGCTGGGCGAGACTTCGACCGAGGTATGTGGTGCCATCGACCTGCACCCTGATGCTCCTATCCCTGCCGACCCTGTGGTGCGTGGTGATGTCACCGGCGACAACACAGTCGACGTGAGCGATGTGAACACGGTCATCAACATCATGCTCGGCAAGGCCAGCGCAAGCGACTATCCCAATGCCGACATCGACGGCCAGGGTGGCATCGACGTGGGAGATGTCAACATGATCATCAACATCATGCTCGGCAAGCAGTGAGCCACACGTCAGCGTATTGCGAGACACCGTCTCGCACAAATCAATAAGAACAACCTAACTCAAAAACAAAAAACTTATGAAGAAATTCTTTACACTTGCAGCGGCTGCGTTGATGGCGGCCACAATCAGTGCGCAATCGGTCATCACGCTTGACCTGAACAATCCTGCCAACCCCGAGACCATCGAGTTTGGTGATAATGGTGCATGGACCGGGACGTACAACGACCAGGACTACCCCTACCTCGAGTTCACTCCTTTTGCGTTCTCGCATCTGATCAGTGGCAGCTCGTGGGGCGGTATGTACTGGGACGGCTTCACCGTGTGCAAGCACACCGTCGATGCCGCAGCCAGCTGGGTCAACAATGCCGCCGGCGGTGGTGTGACGATTGTTGACGGCGAGGCACAGACCGACGCCGAGACTCCCTATCTGGTGTGCTACTGGGCTTCGTTCATGGACGGCACGGCTCAGGTGATGTTCAACGACGGCAAGCAATATGCGGTGGATGGCATGTATGTCACCAATAATGCCACGACCTACGGCGAATGTCTCAACGGTGGTGGCGCGGCACGCGCACTCAACAAGAACGGCGACTACCTCAAGCTGATTGCCACAGGCCGTGATGCCGAGGGGCAGACCACGGGTACCGCCGAGTTTGTGCTGGCCAGCTGCACGGGTGGCGAGCAACAGGTGGTGAATGAGTGGACCTGGTGGGATCTCTCGAGCCTGGGCACTGTCGAGTCGATTGTCTTCACGATGGAGTCGACCGATGTCGGTACCTACGGTATCAACACGTCCACCTACTTCTGCATGGATAAGCTGCAGGTGGTCGAGGCCGAGTCGACGGCTGTAGATAGCAACCTGGCGACTAAGACCGTGGCAGCCACGCAATATGTCAACCTGGCTGGCCAGACTAGCAGTGAGCCCTTCGATGGGGTCAATGTGGTCGTGACCCGCTACAGCGACGGCAGCACCACAACAGCCAAGGCTGTCTTCTGAATTAATTCATGGTTTACTCAAGTTTCTGAAGTAGTTAAGAAGTAGCTTTTTTAGTAGTAGAGATGTAGGGTAGCATAAATTGCCAAGCCAACTGCGGTAGGGACGGCATCCCTATGCCGTCCGCCTCGACAAAAGGTAAAGTTAAATGCAGCCCGGAGGCGGACGGCACAGGGGTGCCGTCCCTACACCGCCCCCACTCCTTAACTCCTTTAACTCCTTTATAATGCCCGCCCGGTTGCTTTAGCAGCCAGGTGGGCATTGTGGTGTAGGGGGGGCACTGGTTGGAAGCCACTGAAAAAGTTCCCGGTTTTCGGTAGTCGCATCTGTAAAATCGCACAAAGTCGGCTTTCTGCTCCTTTTTCTTGCCGCCGTGGTCGACTTTGTGCGTTTTTTCGCCTTGAGA
>JAFUVK010000011.1 GCA_017477555.1 Muribaculaceae bacterium | reverse complement strand
CACTGCCGCTAAGCTGGGGGCACGGTCCACTTCCAGAAACCGCCATGGGTTCTTGTAGCAAATCACTGCCAGTAGAACGGCGGGCAAGATAAACACCAGTACATCTTGTATAACGATGCTCCACATCATGGTGGTTCCCATTGCGGTGGCCACAAAGGTTGCTATGTAAGTGACCATGGTTGCGGCTAGCGACAGGGCCAGCAGGATGAGTACGCGCACGGCGTTTGTTGTGTTTTGTCGGGGTTCAGTCATAATCGTCTTTTTGTTGTTTAGACGTTGCAAAATTAGAAAAAATTACAAGACTGGCTGCTTTTTGTCGAAGATTATTTGTTTGATTGGATTGGTTAGAGTATATTTGCAGCCACAAACCAATTGAACTAGGGTATTATGAGAAATATAGCAATTCTGGCTCTGCTCATGGTGGCACTGGCTGTGCAGGCCCAGGTCACCGATGACATCTATGCCACCAAGCAGGGTGACGACGTGCAACTGTCGGTCATCACACCGGCCAAGCCCGACAAAACCACCAAGCAAGAGCAGAAAGCCCGTGAGAAACGGCTCAAAGAGCGTGTCGACTCGCTGGGCCATGCCAAGGCCGCGGCGGCACTGGAGCGTGGCTACTGGGTGCTGCTGGCCGATCGCATCAACGTGGGCTATACGGGCTACACGGCAGCAGGGCTAAACGGAAACAGCAATTTCATATTCCAGCAGGCGGGCGAAGGTATGATACAGACTGCTTTCAACCAGGCATCGCCGGGACTAAACGGCATGGGAGGCATGACGCTGCAAGGCAATGTCAGTGGGGTGAAGATGAGCGTAGATAAGAAGGGAAACATCCATTATGCCTACTCAATCTTCAGCCAAGACATCTCGGCGCAGGTCGATGTCATGGTTTATGCCGGCACCGACTATGCTCAGGCTGTCATTGACCCCACCTTCAGCGGACCACGCATAACAGTCAGCGGACGGCTTGTGCCCTATATCCGTCCCCGACAGTGATAACCTTTTTACATTTAATCATATACGAAACCGCTTATGAAAAAAACGTTACTGATGCTGGCCGTTGTCATGACTGCCATGCAACTGCAGGCTGCGCCGGTCGATTTGTCGACTGCGCAGTCCAAGGCCAAGCAGTTTGTGCTGAACCAGGTCTCGAGCGGGCGCATGAAAGCTCCCGGCACAATCGACCCACAGCTGGTGCTCACCGAGACGGGCAAAACCAATGTCATGAAGCCGGTCTACTACATCTTCAATACCGATCAGAACTTCATCATTGTTGCCGGTGACGACCGTGCCGAGGAAATCCTCGCCGTGGGCGACCGTCCACTCAACGTCGACCGCATACCCGTCAACATGAAGTCGCTTCTCAACACTTATCGCGAGCAGATCGACTACCTTCTGTCGAATCCCGATATCCGGGTAGAGAAGCCCCTCAAGGCCAACGTTGTGCTCAATGCCACAACCGTCGAGCCTTTGCTCACCGCACTGTGGGACCAGGATGCACCTTACTACAACCAGTGCTACATAGGCGGCTATCAGTGCCTCACGGGTTGTCCTGCCACGTCGGCTGCAATGGTGTTTTATTACTGGAAATTCCCAACCGACCCCACACCTGTTGTACCGGCTTTCAAGACCAACTTGAACTACTCGTACTGGAGCTCGACACCGGTCAACGTACCGGCATTGCCATCGGTGACATTCGACTGGGATAACATGCTCGATAGGTACCGTAATGTCAACTACACAACAGAGCAAGGCGAGGCAGTGGCCACGCTGATGCGCTATGTGGGTCAGGCCGAGCGTATGGACTATGGCACCTATGCCGCCGGCGGCAGTGGAGTGGATGCCGACAGTGTCGTCAACATTGCCAATGCGTTCACTTTCTTCGGCTACGACGAGACCACCGTGCGGGTTGTCAAGAAGACCAGCGCTTACACTGGTGGCCGCACGCTTTACACCGATGAGGAGTGGGCAGCGATGATTCAGGAAGAACTCGCCGAGGAGCGTCCCATCGTCTACTGTGCCATCAGCAATGAGGGTGGGCACGCCTTTAATGTCGATGGTTACAACGCCAATAGCAATCTGTATCATGTGAACTATGGCTGGAGCGGTGATGGCAATGGCGACTTCGCCCTCAACGCTTTCCGCGACGGTTCGGGCGTGTTCAACCAGTATCAGCAGATGGTCATCGGCATTCAGCCGCCGCCACAAGGACCCGCAGTGAAGGTGGGCAAGCGCAACATCAGCATGGAGTGCTATGCGGGTGAGTCGACAACAGCCACATTCACGGTCAAGGGACATGAATTGACCGACTTGGTCAGCATCACCGTTACCGACGACCAGGGCGCGTTTACCGTCGACCCGGCACAAGTCGATGTCACTGCCGAAGATCAGCAACAAGAGGTTACCGTGACCTTCGCTCCCCAGCACCATGGTGAGTATAGTGCAGTGATTACTCTCACCAGTGGCGAGGCGCACGAAGCGGTGGTTAAACTTGAAGGCGTGGCTCATCTGCGCAAGGGTGAGCTGCTGCTAGTCGATCCCGACCAGGTGGGCGACAGCACGTTCCGCGCACAGTGGACCGACGCCTCGCCGCAAGGCAATGTGGCCAGCTACTCACTGATGGTGCAGAAAGCCGGATATGTATATGCCGAGGAAGTGGCTAAGGCCGACTTTGCGGCGCTGACCAACACCGGCCTCCAGGCCGATGCCATGACCGACTTCGATGACTACTGCTCGCCCGAAGGATGGACCGGGCAGGAGGTATATGCCGACAAGGGGGGGGTGCGACTGGGCTATAGCTCATCCAATCCCGAGGGTGCGCTCACCACACCGCTACTCGACTTGTCGCACAGTGGCGGAAAGCTCACCATCACCTTCAAGGCCAAGAGCTATGGCGGTGGCACCGATAAGGCCAGTCTGGTCATCAACTCGGGCGACCATTCCTTCACCCAGAAGCTCAAGTCGACGGCGGCGACCTACACCGTGGTAGTCGATTGCGAGGAGTTTGATGGCGAGACGGTCACATTCACCAGCAAGGACAAGCGAGTGTTTATCTACAACATTGCCATCACCACCACCGATGTCTCCAGTGGACACGGCTTTGTACAGGCGCCTGCCGAGCAGGGCGATGCAATGAGTCGAACCATCACAGGCATTACCGACCTCTACTACACCGTTGCAGGTCTTACACCGGGTGCCACCTATGGCTACAAGGTCAGGGCCCACTACATCGACGGCACCAGCAGCCGATGGACCAAGACGGCGTCGGTCACACTCACCGGTGCTGCCGAGCTGGTAGGCGATATTGATGGCAACGGCAGTGTGGGCATCGAGGATGTCAACGCCGTAATCAATGTGATGCTCGGTACCGCCGAGTATGCCTCTGCCGATGTCGATGGCAATGGCAGTGTGGGCATCGAGGATGTCAATGCTGTGATTAACATCATGCTCGGCAAGTAAAGCCTCACCCCCTAGCCCCCTCTCCAGTGGGAGAGGGGGAAGCGTGGTAGGGACGCGGCGTGCCGCGTGAACAGAGTCACCATCATGTATTGGCTGAACTACTGCAACTACTGAACTACTGCAACTACTGCAACTACTGAACTACAGAACTACTTTAGAATAATTAAAAATTAAGACAGCCAGGCGGTCATCCAGCCTGGCTGTCTCTCTTATTACTTAACTCTTGGTTTTATTGGAGCATTCCCAGAAACTCATTCTCGTCGATGATGGTGATGCCCAGCGAACGGGCTTTCTCGAGTTTGGCGGGGCCCATGTTCTCGCCGGCGAGAACAAAGTCGGTGGCCTTGCTGATTGAGCTCACATTTTTGCCACCGTTCTGCTCAATCATGGCTTTGTACTCCTCACGCGAGTGGTGTGCAAACACACCACTGATGACAATCTTCTTGCCTGCCAACTTGTCGCTGCGGCTGGCCAGCTCGTCATCGCTCAGCGACATCTGCAGCCCTGCGGCACGCAGTCGCTCCACGATGGTGCGGTTAGCCTCGCGGGCAAAGAACTCGACAATGCTCTCGGCTATCTTTGGACCTATCTCGGGGATGCCGGCCAATTGCTCGGCGGGCATCGCCATCAGGGTGTCGATGTCGTGTACGTTGCGCGCCAGCACCCGAGCTGTGGTCTCGCCCACATAGGGGATGGACAGGGCAAAGATGACACGGGCAAACGGCACCTGTTTCGAGTCCTCGATGCCGCGCAATATGCGTTGTGCGCTGCGGCTCTGGAAGCGGTCGAGTGCCACCAGCTTTTCCTCGGTCAGGTCGTAGAGGTCGGCCACGTCGTTGACAAGTCCGGCTGCGTGCAGGGTCACGGCCACCTCCTCACCTATGCCGTCGATGTTCATCATGTGGCGGCCCACAAAGTGCTCGATGCGTCCCGTGATTTGTGGCGGGCAGCCCCACTTGTTGGGGCAGAACCAGGCCGCCTCGCCCTCGATGCGCTGCAATGGAGTGCCACACGCGGGGCAGTGCGTGACAAACTGCAGCGGCTGGCTGCCGGGCTGTCGTTGCTTGGTGTCTACGCCCACTATTTTGGGGATGATTTCGCCGCCTTTTTCCACGTAGACCATGTCGCCGTCGTGAATGTCGAACTGACGAATGATGTCCTCGTTGTGCAGCGAGGCGCGCTTGACGATGGTGCCGCTCAGCAACACAGGATCGAGGTTGGCTACAGGGGTGATGGTGCCGCCACGCCCCACCTCGAACGATACCGACTGCAGCCGGGTGCACTCGCGCTCGGGCGCGAACTTATAGGCAATGGCCCATCGTGGCGACTTGGCGGTGGCTCCCAGGTTCAGTTGCTGGCGCAGCGAGTTGATTTTGAACACCAGTCCATCGGTGGCCACTGGCAGATGCTTGCGCTCCACATCCCAGTGGGTGATAAAGTCGCTCACGGCGTCGATCGACGGCAAGATTGTGTGCTCACCCGTCTTGAATCCCCAGCGCCGCAACGCCTCGAGACTCTGGCTGTGGGTGGTGAAAGGCAGCCCCTCGCCCAACAAGAAATAGAAGTATGCATCCAATCCACGACGTGCCACCTCGGCGCTGTTCTGTAACTTGAGTGTGCCTGATGCCGCATTGCGCGGATTGGCAAACAATGGCTCTTCGTTCTGTTCACGCTCTTGGTTCAGTCGCTCGAAGCTCTGCCACGGCAGCAGAATCTCGCCGCGCACCTCGAAGCGTTCGGGCCAGTCAAGTCCATCGGCCAGTTGCAGCGGCACACTGCGTATGGTGATGACATTAGCCGTCACGTCATCGCCACGCACACCGTCACCGCGAGTGACAGCGCGCACAAGACGGCCGTGCTCATATGTCAACGAAATCGACGTGCCATCATATTTCATCTCACCCACAATCTCACAAGCCTCGCCACCAAGGCCCTCTTGTGCGCGGCGCAAGAAGTCTTGCACTTCGCCGATGTTGTAGCTGTTGGACAGCGACATCATGGGGTGCTCGTGCTCAACCTGCTCAAACCCCTTGGTCAAATCACTGCCCACACGCTGTGTGGGCGAGAGCGGGTCGGAATACTGCGGGTAACTCTCTTCCAACTCTTGCAGCTCGCGCATCAGCCGGTCAAACTCCTGGTCGCTGATGGTGGGCTGGTTAAGTACATAGTATTTATGGTTGTGTTCGTTGAGCTGGCGCCGCAGCTCCTCGATGCGTTGCTTAAACATATCCATAGGGCAAATCTGAAAAAATTTTGGCTAAGTTACTGCTTTTTTTGCAACCCCACAACATATTTGTTTGCTTATTTCTCGCCTAGGCATTAACTTTGCACTCTAAAGTCAATGAATTATGGCAAAACAAGGACAACAACAGTCGGCTACCGGTGTGCGAGAGCGCATCAAGGTCAAGGAACCCCGACAATATCAAGTGGTCATGCACAATGACGACTTCACCACCATGGACTTTGTGGTGGACATCCTCAAAGCGGTCTTCGGCAAGGAATCCGCCGAGGCTATGGCGCTGATGCTCGCCATACACCATGCCGGCAAAGCCGTGGTGGGAGTATATACCTACGACATTGCCGCCAGCAAGGCCGAGAAGGCGATGGCGATGGCACGCGACGAGGGCTTCCCACTGCGATGCACCACCGAACCCATTTAAACTACAACAATTTATGCCTGTCGAAATTAAATACACACAAGAGCTGATGGGAGTCATCGACTTGGCCCTCATCATGGCCGAAGATGACCAGATGGAGTTTATCACACCCGAGATGGTGCTTGATGCCATGCTCTATGGCAACAAGTTCTGTGAGGCGGTCGATGCCACCATCTTGCACGGTGATCATCGAGAGTTTCAGAACACCGTGCTGAACTGCATCTATGACAACAACACGGCACTGCCCGATGGTGCCGAACCGATGCACTCAGAACAATATATAGACCTGTTCACGCATGCCGAAAAGATGGCCGAGTCGGCCGGGAAGAATGTGGTGGATGTGCCAGGCGTACTTGCTGCGATGATGGACCTGCCGGACTCTTGGGCGGCCAATCTGCTGGAGGCCTATTTCGGTGACAATCGCGTGGAACTGTTGCGTCGGGTAATCGATATCAGTGAAAAAGTCGATGGGGCAGATCAAGACGATGACTTAAGCGATGATTTTTTTAGGTCGGTATTTGACGGACAACTTGAGGGGAATGGATTGCCTAAGCAGGAAGGATGGCGCGATTTCGTCACCTGCATCAACGAGCATCTCCATGAGCATAACCCGCTCATTGGGCGTGAGGCAGAACTCGAGCGAACCATACAGGTGTTGTGCCGCAAGGACAAGAACAACCCGTTGCATCTGGGCGAGCCGGGAGTGGGAAAGACGTCGATTGTCTACGGACTGGCACAACGCATCTTCGACGGCGACGTGCCCGACAAGCTCAAGGGGTTCAAGATCTATTCGCTCGACATGGGCACACTGCTGGCCGGTACGCAGTATCGCGGCGATTTTGAGAAGCGCATCAAGGATGTGATGAAGGGCATCGCTGCCGAGGGACGCGCCATAGTCTATATCGACGAAATCCACAACATCGTAGGGGCAGGGCGCGGCAGCGACGGCACGCTCGACGCGTCCAATATGCTCAAACCCTATCTCGAGGCAGGCGACATACGCTTCATCGGGTCAACAACTTATGAGGAGTATAACCGCAACCTGACCAAGAGCAAGGGCTTGATTCGCCGCTTCCAGACCATCGACATCCTGGAACCAAGCGTTGAGGAGACCATCGGTATCGTGCGAGCACTCAAACCGCAGTATGAGGCATTCCACGGCGTGAAGTACGACGACAAGGCGCTGGAATATGGAGTGCGCATGAGTGCCAAACACATCACCGACCGCTACCTGCCCGACAAGGCTATCGACCTGATGGACGAAGCGGGAGCCTTCCTGCAGATGAGCAAGCTGAATAAGGATGACCGCATCGTCGACCAGGAACTCATCGCACAGGTGCTGGCGAAGGTGGCCAAGGTCGACGCACTGGCCATCAAGGAAGACGACAACGTGCGCCTCGACACCCTGCAGCGGCGCATCACCGACAAAATCTATGGCCAGGACCGTGCCGTGCAGGCGGTGGTCGAAGCCGTGCAGATGGCCAAGGCTGGACTCACCGATGACGATAAGCCACTGGCGAGCTTGCTCTTTGTCGGACCCACTGGAGTGGGAAAGACCGAGGTGGCGAGGGTGCTGGCTCGTGAGCTGGGGGTGGAGCTGGTGCGCTTCGACATGAGCGAGTACCAGGAGAAGCACACTGTGGCAAAGCTCATCGGGTCGCCGGCGGGATATGTGGGCTATGACGATGGAGGACTGCTCACCGATGCCGTGCGACGAACACCCGACTGTGTGCTGTTGCTCGACGAGATTGAGAAAGCTCACAGCGACGTGTTCGATATCTTGCTGCAAGTGATGGACTATGGCACGCTTACCGACAACAAGGGGCGAAAAGCCTATTTCCGCAATGTCATCCTTATCATGACCAGCAATGCTGGGGCACAGTTTGCCCGGCAGGCATCGGTGGGCTTTGCGTCGACGGTCACCACAGGCGAGGCCATGCTCACGCACGTCAAGAAGATCTTCAAGCCTGAGTTTGTCAACCGCCTGAGCGAAATTGTCGTCTTTGCCGACATGGACCGACACATGGCCGGCCTCATCCTCAACAAAAAACTCACGGAGCTCAAAAATAAGCTCTATTCCAAGCATGTGCATCTGAGGGTCACTGCCCGGGCACGCGAGCAGCTCATCGACATGGGATTCTCGGCCAAGTATGGTGGCCGCGAGGTGGACCGCGTGATTCAGGCACAGGTCAAGACCCGTCTCATGCGCGAGATACTCTTTGGCGCGCTCAAAAATGGCGGTGTGGCTTTGTTGGGCTATAGTAAGGGACAGTTCACACTCACGTGCGACTAACTTGTGCTCAACGACCCTGTCGTTGAGCACCCCGAAGTCCTCATCCACCTCGGCGTGTTCAGCGGCCGCGCCGGCGTGTTCAGCGACCTCGTCGCTGAAAAAAAGAAAGAATCAAAAAAACGCAATCATGGTTTTCCGCATACCTAAAGATGAACTGATTTTTCCCGACCCACACCTGGCCGATGACGATGGCCTGCTCTGCGTAGGAGGCGACTTGAGTGTGGAGCGCCTTGTGCTGGCCTATCATTATGGCATATTCCCCTGGTTCTCGTTCCGCAACTGCATCGAGCCTCACTGGTATTGCCCGAAGCGGCGCTTTGTTATTTTCCCCCACGAGATTCATGTGTCACATTCCATGCGCTCGCTCATCAACAAGCAGCTCTACCGTGTGTCTATCAACCAAGCTTTCGACGATGTGATCCAGGGTTGCGCGTTGGCACAAAATCGCATCAATGAGAATGGCGCCTGGCTGGGCGATGAGATTATTGAGGCTTACACCGAGCTTCACCGCATGGAATATGCGGCCAGTGTGGAGGTGTGGAACCAGCAAGGCCGCCTTGTGGGCGGCCTTTATGGGGTAACCATCAATGATTGCTTCATCGGGGAGAGCATGTTCTCGCTCGAACCAAGTGCCAGCAAGCTAGCACTCATCGGCTTGGCCTACCAACTGCAGGACATGGGCTGGAAGATGATCGACTGCCAGCTCGAGACCCCCCACCTGCGCTCGATGGGCGCACGTTACATCCCCTACGACGACTATATGGCCATCTTGCAGAACCCGCAAGGCTATCGGCCTGAGAATAGGTCGTAGGTGTGGCGGCGGGCGCGGTCAACGCTGGCTTTGTCGTGGGCGTCGATGCCGTATTTCGAGGCGGGAGGAATCACCACCACAGTGCCGGGAGGCACATTGTTGGGATCACTGATCTTGGCACGGTTCTCCTCGTAGATATACACCCAGAAGTCGGGCTTGCCGTAGTGCTTGATCGACATCTTGCTCAAGTACATCGTGGTGGTGCAAGTGTCGGTCACCACGTCGGCTGTGCTGGCCGAGGGGTGAGCGGTGGCATCGGCTGTCGGCGTGGCGGCTGGCTTGGCGGCCGGGTGCTGCTGGGCTTGTGGAGTGGTTTCCGCCAGGGTGTCGGCCTGCTGGGCGGGCTGTGTGGCCTGCAGCACCGAGTTGCGTCCGCCATTCCATGCTCCCCACACAATGGCACCCAGTGCCAGTGTGGCCAGCACGCCGGTCACCATTCCCTTGAGGAACGACGAGTGGGCAATCTTGCGCTTCTCTGACTCATGCTCGGCCTTGAGGTAGTGCTGCACATTGTAGGTCGGTGTATCGTTGGCCGTGTTGCCCTCATCCGACTGCCGATTGGCTTCGGGCTGTGGCTCCGGCTCTGGCTCGGGTAGCGGCACCGGCTCCGGCTCTGGCTCGGGTTGTGGCTCTGGCTCAGGTTCGGGTTGTGGCTCTGGCTCCGGCACGGGTTGTGGCTCTGGCTCCGGCACGGGCTGTGGCTGTGGCTCTGGCTCGGGTTGTGGCTCTGGCTCTGGCTCCACAAAGGGTGGGGAAGTGACGGGGGGCATGACACCCAGCGGCTCGGTGCTTGGTTCCGCGTTTTCCGACTGTTCTGAATTTTCGGTCGGGGTGATCTCGCCATCAACGCTCTGCAGCATCTCGTCGGTCATCTGGTCGCTCAGCACCATGGGCTCGAAGGCGGCAAAGGGCTGGTTGAGCGTCTCGGCAAGCGACTTGTCGGGCGTAAACTGCACTTTGCTGATGGTGGTATCGCTGCCGCGGCTGGCGGTGGACACCACCTGAAACGAGCCCAGGTTCTTGATCGTAACATTCTGTCCGTCGATGAGCGCCTGCGAGATGGTAGCGAACAGCTCCTTGAGAAACAGCTCGCTCATGCGTGGTGTGGTGCTGGTGGCATCGGTCACCAGCTGCACCAGTTCGGGAAAGGTTATCTTGGCGTTCATTGGCGTGGCTGCTTCTGCTTGAGTTTGGTTTTGAGCACATTGCTCACCTTGAAGGTAAGCGTCACCTTGGGCGGCATGAGTGTGCGCTTGCCCGTGGCGGGGTTATAGTGTATGTGTTCGCTCTGCTTGCGGGGCTCCAGGTTGCCGAAGCCGGGTATGGCTATGGTGTCGAGCTCGCTGCAGCGGGCGGCCACGATGCCGGTAAATGCATCAAGCAGCCGGGCTATGTCTTGCTTGTCGCGTCCCAGCTTGCGAGCCACTTTTTCTATGAGTTTACGGTTGTCCACTTTTTTATTTATCGAATGATGCTAGATGGGATAGATTGTCTTGATGGGCTTATGCCTATAGAGTCTGCAAAGTTACTGCTTCTGGCAGCAATAACCAAAGAAAAGTAATA
The DNA here is from genome assembly GCA_017477555.1 of Muribaculaceae bacterium. Taxonomy (GTDB): domain Bacteria; phylum Bacteroidota; class Bacteroidia; order Bacteroidales; family Muribaculaceae; genus Sodaliphilus. The sequence continues at coordinate 22,237 of JAFUVK010000011.1, read as the reverse complement.
AAATTTTGAAAACCTCGCAAAGCATTGCAGTGGCTTGGAAGTTTTTTATTATCTTTGCAGTTTGAAAAATTTTGCACTCACTATATCTTAACTTAGTTATGGAAGAACTACAGAATGCAACTGCTGGCGAAGAGAAGCAGCAGTTAAACTTTGTCGAACAGATTGTGGCCGATGACTTGGCTGCCGGAAAAAATGGAGGCAGGCTGAACACGCGGTTCCCACCTGAGCCCAACGGATATCTGCACATTGGTCATGCCAAGGCCATCTGCATGGACTTCGGAGTGGCCGAGAAGATGGGCGGCACATGTAACCTGCGATTTGACGACACCAACCCGCAGAAGGAGGATACCGAGTACGAGCAGGCCATCATGCGCGACATCCACTGGCTGGGCTACGACTGGGGCGACCGTCTGTACTATGCCAGCGACTATTTCGAGAAACTCTATGACTTTGCCATACGCCTAATCAAGGAGGGTAAGGCATATGTCGACGACCAGACCAGTGAGCAGATTGCCCAGCAGAAGGGTACGCCCACCCAGGCCGGTACTGAAAGCCCTTACCGCAACCGCTCGGTAGAGGAGAACTTGGACCTGTTTCAGCGCATGAATGCCGGTGAGTTCGAAGAGGGCTCGCGAGTGTTGCGCGCCAAGATCGACATGGCCAACAGCAATATGCACTTCCGTGATCCCATCATCTACCGTATCATCAAGACGCCGCACTGGCGCACCGGCGAGCGGTGGAAAGTGTATCCGATGTATGACTTTGCCCACGGGCAGAGCGACTACTTCGAGGGGGTGACTCACTCAATATGCACCCTGGAGTTTGTGCCGCATCGTCCGCTATATGAGTACTTTGTGCGTGAGCTCGCTGGCGACACAGTCGACCAGTACTGCCCGCGGCAGATTGAGTTCAACCGCCTGAATCTGACCTACACCGTCATGAGCAAGCGTAAGCTGCTGCAGCTAGTCAAGGAAGGGCTGGTCGCCGGATGGGATGACCCACGCATGCCCACCTTGTGCGGACTGCGCCGACGTGGCTACACACCACAGGCAATCAAGAATTTTATCGACGACATCGGCTACACCAAGTATGAGGCGCTCAACGACATCAGCCTGCTCGAGCACAATGTGCGCGAGGACCTGAACAAGCACGCCAACCGCGTGAGCGCGGTCATCAATCCCGTGAAGCTCGTCATCACCAACTATCCCGACGACCGCGTGGAGATGATGGAGATGGACAACAACCCCGAGCAGCCCGAGGCAGGCAAGCACCAGATGCCATTCAGCCGCGAACTCTATATCGAGCGTGAGGATTTCATGGAAGACGCTCCCAAGAAGTTCTTCCGCCTCACACCGGGTAAGGAGGTGCGCCTCAAGGGGGCTTACATCGTCATGTGCACCGGATGCACCAAGGATGCCGATGGCAATATCACCGAGATTCAGTGTACCTACGACCCCGACACGCTCAGCGGCATGCCCGGGGCCAACCGCAAGGTCAAGGGCACACTGCACTGGGTGAGCGCACGGCACTGCCACAGTGCGGAGGTGCGACTCTACGACCGCCTGTTCACCGTCGAGAATCCCGCAGCCGACGAGCGCGACTTCCACGAGCTGCTCAATCCCGACTCTATTCAGGTGCTGGCCGATGTCAAGATTGAACCGTATCTGGCACAGGTGGCAAAGGTCGAGGACAAGTATCAATTCCAGCGCATAGGCTACTTCTGCGTCGATCCCGACTCTACTACCGACCGATTGGTATTTAACCGCACCATCGGCCTGAAGGACAGCTGGGCCAAGGAACAGAAGAAGTTGTAGTCGCAGGCTAGAGGACAATAAATTAGGGAACTATATACCTGTTGTCCCCTTTCAGGCCACTGCTACTTTGCATCAAGGGACAACAGGTTAGCCCCTATAAATTAAGCACGCAAGAGATTTGACTTGCGTGCTTAATTTGTTATAGCATACGAGGCGTTACCGGGCCACGGGGCGCACGGCCATACCATAGCAGCGGATGGCGGGCGACAGGGTGGGGCGCTTGTCGGCATCGAACTTGATACTCCAGGCGGCACAGGGCACAGCACTCTCGTAGCCCATGGCAGATTGTTTATTGAGCGGTAGCAAGGTGGATGTCCAGTAGCAGCCGATGCTTGAGCTCATGCTCTCGATGTCGCTGGTGGCTCGTACTCCCGTCATGGGTAGGATGATGCTGTTGCCGTTAGGGCCTGTCACACGGTAGACGATGGTTTGGTTATCGGTGTTCTCGACTGTCCATGTGCAGCGGTTTATCAGTTCTTGCCACTCGTCGACTGTGGGCATGCGCCAATTGGCGTTCCAGTTGTAGATGGCAATGTCGTAGGTTGTTGAACTGATGTCCAACGGCGGATTCTTGCCACCATAGTAGACTGTGTTCCAGTTTACTATGGTAGTTTCGGTGCCGTTGTCATTGCTGCGATAGGAGATGTTGATGCCGTCGAACGTCTTGTGCGAACCGGTCGAGTCGGCCCAGCCGAACAGTTGTCCATGGTCTTGGGGCTTCAAAGCGCCCACATTCATTGTAGACCACTTGACACTCAATCCCAGGTCGACGCTCTCATACTTGATGCGCTGTGGCTCGTCGTCGCCACAACTGCTCAGCATCAGGCAGCACGCGGCTGCCGCAATCATGAGTTTCTTCATTTCTCGATATTTTGGGTTAATATTTCCTTGATGTGTGGCACCAGCTGGCGTGTGAACGCTTGGGCGCCGGTGTGGTTCAGGTGACCATCGTCCTCCCAGAGGGACTGGTTGCGGCTGATGACCGGGTCGCTCACCATGCACACAAGTGGCACACCATGCTCGTGGCACAACCGCCGAGCCGCGTCGTAGATTTCATCTTCGGTCGAGCCGTAACGCGGCGACACCACCACAAGCAGGCGTCCGGCATTCTCGGTAATCAGCTTGTTGAGGTAACCCACCTTGAGCGAGTCAACATGTTCGTTCCACTTCTGCGGCTTGAACTTCCAGCCGGATGGCAGCTGCATGTGCTTGAACTGGGGGACGTAGCCGTTGTCGGCCATTGCGTTGTCGTAGTGGGTGGGCTCTTGGCTGTTCATGATGGTGAATGCCTGTGAGTTGTAGGGGTAGATGTGCGAGAGCATGGTCAGACGCTGCCAGGGATCGATGCTGCGCAGGATGGAGTCGCGGCATGCCAAATCGCTCATGGTACGGATGTGAGTGAGTTTGGGTGGCCGCCACGATAGGTACTGGATATCGTAGTCGTAAGTCAGCTCGTAGATTATCAGCCGGGGGCGGTAGCGTTGTTGCAGCTGTCGCAACAACGCGTAGTGGAACACAATACCCTCGTCTTCGAAACCGCAGTTGTAGCAGGTCAGACCTGTTGAGTCGGTGATGATGCTGGGCACATAGTGATGCAACGCACGTGACGAGCCCAGCACGACAATGTCGGCAGTGACCGAGTCGCTGATGTAGTTGAGCCGCCCAATCTCGTCGTGGCTGGTGTGAGCAAATGCGTACCGCAGCCAGCTGCCTACGGCCCAGTCGCCCAAGACAACCAGCACGAGCAGGCTTAACAACGTGTAGATGAACTTCTTCATGATGGTCGACTGAGAGTTAGAAATGCATGTAGATAAACTGTCCGCCACGGTCAAACACACCGAAAGTCAGGGTGAGCAGCACAACGCACGCATAGAACAAGATTTGAGCCAACCGGCCCGACAGCAGCGTGGGTGCCCACTCGTCACGGGCTTCTTTGCTCAGCATCAGTGCCAGTGCTGCCACCATCGTCCACTCGCGCGACAATGTGTTCACCGATTGTGTCACCGTCAGTCGCAGGCCGTCCCAGTGGCCGAAGAACCGCCCGATGATGTGCAACGTCGTGGGCACATCGTGGCTGAAGAGCATAAACAATACGGATACCAGCACAAATGTGGCCAGGCACAGTGGTACACGCACCACCCAGTGCCGGGGCCAACGGTCGAAGTGCACCAGGCGCTCCACCACGACCCACAGCCCATGCATGGCTCCCCACAACAGGTAGGCCAGGCCGGCGCCATGCCACAAACCGCTAAAGACAAACGTGGCCATCACGTTCAGCCGGCTGCGCCACGGTGTGCAGCGGCTGCCGCCCAGAGGAATGTAAATGTAGTCGCGCAACCATGTGCTCAATGAGATGTGCCACCGCCGCCAGAAGTCGCGGATGCCCACGCTGAACAGTGGATGCCAGAAGTTGTGGCGAAGCTTGATGCCCAGCAGGGCTGAGGTGCCCAGGGCCATGAGAGAGTAGCCGGCAAAGTCGGCATAGAGCTGGATGGTGTAGCACAGCGTGGACTGGAGCAAGGTGAAGCCGTTCTGGGTGTCGATGCGCTGCTCGACGGCATGGACAAACAAGGCAAAAGACTCGGCGACGACCACCTTCATGAACATGCCCCAAATGAGCCAGCGCACACCCTGCCAAGCCAAGTCGGGGTCGAAGCGCGACTTGCGCTCCTCAAGCTGGACAAGCAGCTCCTGGCCGCGTACGATGGGGCCTGATGCGGTGATGGGAAAGAAGCTTATGAAAGCGGCATGGCTGATGAGCGACGAAGCGGGGCGGATGCGCCCTGAGCGAACATCCACCACCAGCGCAATGGCCTGCAGCGTGTAGAATGACAGACCCACGGGAATGAGCCAACGGTGGCGGTTGAGCCACCAGTCGATGTTGAGCCAGTCGGTGATGGCATCGTTGAGCGGCAGCAGATATTTGAAGCACAGCAGGGGCAGTGCGGTCAGTGCAATGGTGAGCCACATTGCGCCCCGTGAGCTCTCGCGCCCACGGACGATGCGGCTGATGCCCACATAGCTGGTCAGCGTCACCCAAGCCATCACCACGATGCCAGCCGGCCACCACAGCATGTACAGCGCCACGCTCACTGCAAGCAACGCGGCATTGCGCCATTGGGCGGGCAAGGCATGGTAGCCCAGCACGATGGCCGGAAGCGAGAGAATGAATGTCAGAGAATTGTAGCTCATGTCAGTTGCACCTCAGCTCGCCGTTGTAGCGCAGACCACGCAGAAACTCCTCGGCGGTCATGCGCTTCTTGCCGGCTGGCTGCAGCGACTTGATTTCAAGCATACCGTCGGCAGCGGCAATGGCCAGCATCTTGTTGTTGACAAAAGTCTCGCCGGGACGCATCTGCCAGGGGAGGGGCTGGGGCTCGCCGGTTTCGAACACCTTGAGGTTCCATTGCTGACCGGCGACATCGCTGAGCACCGTCCAGGCGGCGGGGTAGGGACTGAGACCGCGGATGTGGTTGTACACGCGCTCGGCCGGCCACGACCAGTGGATACGGCAGGTGTCCTTGAATATTTTAGGAGCTGGAGTGGGCTGCTCGCCGGCGGTGAGCAGCTGGTCTTGCGGGATGGGGTGGACTGTGCCGGCGATGATGGCATTGACGGTTTCGATGACCATGCCGGCACCCAGTGTCATCAGGCGGTCGTGTACGGTCTCGACATTGTCGGTGCGGCCGATGTCGATGCTGCGCTGCTGTATGATGTCGCCGGTGTCGATCTCATGCTTGAGAAAGAAGGTGGTCACGCCAGTGGTGGTGTCGCCGTTCATCACAGCCCAGTTGATAGGAGCTGCGCCGCGATACTTGGGCAATAACGACGCGTGCAGGTTGAATGTGCCCAGAAGCGGCATCTGCCACACCACCTGGGGCAGCATTCTGAAAGCGATAACGATAAACAGTTGGGCATCGAGGCTGCGCAGCTCGGCGACAAACGACTCATCTTTGAGGTTGACTGGTTGTAGCAGCTTGAGCCCATGCTCCACGGCATACTTCTTGACATCGCTCTGTAACATGTGGTGGCCACGGCCTGCAGGCTTGTCGGGCATGGTGACCACACCCACGATGTTGTATCGGCCTTCGACCAGTCGCCGCAGGCTCTCGACGGCAAAGTCGGGTGTGCCGAAGAACACAATCTTTAACTCATCTTTCGTCATGTGAGTATTAAGCATTTGATAATGTGAACATAAATCAGTTGATGAGGTCCAGTCGTTGCAGCACCTGACGGTAGCTGTTGAAAATCTTGGATTTGGACACAAAACCCACATAGTGGCCGGCAGAGTCGACCACGGGCAGGTTCCACGTACCACTCTCTTCAAAGGCCTTCATTACTTGCTCCATGGGCGAGTCGACCAGCACACGCACCACGGGTTCGGACATGAACTGGCGCACATATAGGCGGTGATAGAGGTCGGGACGGAACATGATGTTGCGGATATCGTCGAGTTGAACCACGCCCACCAATATACCGGCGGCATCGGTCACAGGAAACAGGTTGCGATTGCTCTGGGCTATGGTCTTGACCATCTGCTTGAGGTTCATTTCAGGACTCACAGGCGCAAAGTCGGTCTCGATGACACTGTCCATGCTCAGCAGGGTGAGCACACTCTGGTCTTTCTCGTGGGTGAGTACCTGGCCACGCTGGGCCAGACGGCGCGCATAGATGCCATAGGGAGTGAATATGCGCGACGTGCCATAGCTGATAGCCGAAACGATGAGCAGCGGTAAGAACAGGTCGTAGCCGCCGGTCATCTCGGCCGTGAGGAAGATAGCCATGAGCGGAGCATGCATCACACCGGCCATCACGCCGGCCATGCCCAGCAGAGCAAAGTTCTTGATTGACAGTGGCAACGAGGCATCGACCATCCCCGACATATTCAGTGCGTAGGCAAAGAAGAAGCCGGCCATGCACCCCACATACAACGAGGGTGCGAAGGTGCCGCCCACACCGCCGGCACCATTGGTGGCGGCGGTGGCCACACCCTTGAATGCGCCCAGCATCAGCACAAATAGTGCCACACACCATGGTGTGGTGCGGTAGCTGTAGAACAGACTGTTGTCAAACACCTCGTTGACATGTCCGTTGAGCAGGTGGGTGATGGCGCCATAGCCCTCACCATAGAGTGGCGGCAGCAAAAAGATGAGCACACTCAGGGTCAATGCGCCAATCAGGTAGCGTAACCGCGCGTTGTTCACACGCCTGAACATGGTCTCGATGCCACTCACTATGCCCGAGAAGTAGAGCGACACAAAGCCGCAGAACACACCCAGCAGCACCACAAACGGGATGCGCGACGCATAGAACGGCTCGCTCTGTGAGAAGAAGAACTCCACATTGTAACCCGTGAACACATAGGCCACTGTGGCACCGCACACCGACGCCAGAATCAGTGGCATGGCGCGGGCGGCACTCAGGTCGAGCATCAGCACTTCGATGGCAAATAGCACACCAGCTATCGGGGCCTTGAAGATGCCGGCTATGCCGGCGGCTGCACCGCAACCCACTAGCAACATCAGCGTCTGGGGCGACAAGCGGAACACGCGTCCCAGATTGGAGCCAATGGCCGCACCGGTAAACACGATGGGACCCTCGGCTCCCACCGACCCACCGAAGCCGATGGTCATCGACGAGGCCACCAGCGAAGCATACATGTTCTTGACCTTGAGTCGGCTCTTCTTCAGCGCAATGGCGTAGAGTACACGCGTAACACCGTGCGAGATGTTGTCGCGCACCATGTAACGGACATACAACGCGCTGAGCATGATGCCCACTGCCGGAAACACAAGGTACTGCCAGTTGCCCTGAGTGACATCGACCGTGCTCTCAACCAGATGGCCGATGAAGCCAATCAGGAACTTGAGCAATACGGCGGCCAGCCCGGCGGCTACGCCCACCAACAGGGCCAGTAGAGCCACCAGGTTACGCTCGCTCAAGTGTTGCTCGCGCCAGGTGTGTAAGCGATTTATCCAGCTCGGTGTCATTGGGTTGTCACGATTTTCTCTCAGCTTAGGGCAGTCGGTGTCACCGACACAAAAGTCCTAATGAAAAGTCAACTATTAACTGATAACTATAAACTATAAACTCCTACATGCCCTTGCCTGTGATGATGGTCTTGATAGTGTAGACCATGATTTTGAAGTCGTTGAGCAGCGACATGTTCTCAAGATAGAGCAGGTCGTAGCTCAAACGCTCAACCATCTGATCGACATTCTGTGCGTAGCCATACTTCACCATGCCCATCGACGTGATGCCTGGGCGCACTTGATGGAGCAGTGCATACGACGGCACTCGCGCGGTAATCTGGTCAATGTAGTATTGCCGCTCGGGTCGGGGGCCGACAATCGACATTTCGCCGCGAACCACATTCCAGAACTGGGGCAGCTCGTCGATGCGGTACTTGCGCATCAGGCGACCGATGCGGGTCACACGCGGGTCGTCGTCGGTGGTGAGTTGCGGGCGGTTTTCCTGCTCGGCATCTTGACGCATCGACCGGAACTTGATGATGTTGAACGGCACATTGTGAAATCCTATGCGTTCCTGCAGGTAGAACACCGGACCGGGCGAGTCGAGCTTGATGGCCACGGCCACAGCCAGCAGCAGCGGCGACAGCACCACTAGCACAATCACCGACAATACGATGTCAATCACACGCTTGATGTTCTTGCTGCCCTCGCTCATGTTGCTGCCCGAGATGTCGATCAGCGGGTCGCCCACCATGTCGCTGATGCGCGTCTTGGACAGCAGCACATTGAACCGGTCGGGCGTGACCTTGATGGGCAGATTCAGCTCAAATAGCTGGTTGATGGTGTGTAGCACCAAGTCGGGGTCCTTGCGTGTGGGCACCACGATGAGCTCCTCGATGTGGTGCTCGTGGCAGGCACGCTTGATGTCGCTCAGACTGTAGCACGGCAAGTTCATCTCCTTGACATCGTTCTCGCCGGGGATGCTCACATAGCCTATGATGTTGTAGCCAAGCGAACGAGGCATGGCATTGAGCTTGTTGCCAAACGCTACTCCGGCGCCTCCTCGCCCAATAATGAGCGTGTTGAAGCTCCATTGCCGCGACTTGATCATGTGCGACGTGTGGCTGGTGAACACGCAACGCACCATGTAGACCATGGCAAACAGGGTGAGCCATAGCAGCGCGATCATCTCGTAGTTGACGCGCCGCTGCGGCACGGTGTCGTTGATGAGCACCAGCAAGAATATGGCCAGTGTGGCCGATCCGGTGCTCCATAACGTGGTGAACGCTTCCTGCACACGCGACTTGTGGAACACGTCGTTGTAGTAGCCCGACAAGTAGTAGACTATCATCATCAGCAGCGGGAACACCAGCTGCCCGGTGAGTACTATGGGCGAGCCGAGAAAGGCACCCAACGAGGTAAAGCCGCTGTGGATGGGGTCGATTGAGTAGCGAAGACTGTTGAAGCACAGCCAGGCCACATTCGACGACACGAAATCGCCAAGCACATACTTGGTGCGTTGTATCTTCTCGCTGATCACTGCTATCTGATGATTTTAAAGGTGCCGTCGCCACGCAGCAGGATGATGTTGCTGGCCGTGTGGGGGGTGACCTCGTTCTGGCGGTAACTCACCACATAGTCCACACCGCTCTTGATCTCGTCGCTGATGTCGCCGAAGGTGCGCGCAGTGGCCGCACCACTGATATTGGCGCTGGTCGATACAATGGGGCGCCCGAAACATTCGCACAAGCGGTGAGAGAATTCCTCGCGCGATACGCGAATGCCTACGCTGTCGTTGGCGCCTAGCAGGTTGGGAGCCAGGTTATACGCGCCTTCATAAATTAGCGTCAACGGCTTGACGGCCACATTCATCAGGTCATAGGCCATCGCCGGAACATCTACCACATAGTGGTCCAGGTGGTCCTCACTGTCGAGCAGCACTATCAGTGCCTTGTTGTCGGCACGGCGCTTAAGGTCGTAGATGCGACGAACGGCCGCGGCATTGGTCGCGTCGCAACCGATGCCCCAAATGGTGTCGGTCGGATAGAGAATGAGGCCACCTCGACGCAGTACCTCGACGCACGATGTTATATCTTGTTCAAAATCTTTCATTTGTTGCAACGCGAAATGCATAGGAGCACTTCAAAGTAACAAAGGTACGGCTATTTACCCGATTATAAAAGAAATTTCACAAAATTTTATCTTTTTAGCATTAAACTTTGGTGAACCATAGCCATCAAATGTGTAACTTTGCACCCTGGAAAAACTAATCAGACAATAAGATGAAAGCAAACAAATTCATGACACTGGCGGCTGTGGCGGCATTTGCTATGGTAGCGGCCATGCCAATGCAAGCCAAGAAGAAAACAACAACCAGCACCGCTACACAGGTGGTGTATACAGGTGAAATCGCTAAAAAGGTGATTGGATACAACGGCACTACGCCGCTCAACATCACCATCAAGAATGGCCGAATCGAAAAGATTGAGGCACTGCCCAACCAGGAGGGACCGGCTTATATGCAGCGAGCCACCAAGAAGGTGTTTGCCCAGTATGAGGGACTGACTGTGACACAGGCACTCAAGCTCAAGCCCGATGTGGCTACAGGCGCAACCTACACCAGCGAGGCGCTCATCAAAAACATTCAGATGGGGCTACAGCAGGCTAAAAACACCAAGGACAAAAGTAGCAAAAAGTCGAACAAAAAGGTGTCTAAAAAGCGTAAACACTAATCCACTAAAGCGCTATCAAGAAAGTGCCGGTCGACAGCGACCGGCACTTTCTTATTTGACTGCCACATGGGCGCTAATGTCAGTAGACCGCTATACTGATGAGCGGCATATCTAACTTGGCGATGGCCTCGCCGTTGCGCCACACCACCGAGTAGCTGTTGTCGAGCGGATCACCGCCTTTTTTTACTTCGCGGGTGAGCACGTAGAAGTCGTCGCCGTAGGCCTCAATGTCGACCACTATGGTCATGCGCAAAGCACTGTCTTGGCCATAAATGAGGTGTTTGGGCACGTTGTCGGTCCACATGATGGCCACATTCTTGCCGTCGGGGCGAGTCTCATAGCCGGCGGCACAGATGCGTTCGCCCACCTTAGCGATGTGCGTGGCGAAAGCACGCGTCTGGGACTCGTCACCGATGGCTTCGGGGTAACTGCCGGGAAGCACCGAGGGGACACCATCGTTCCACATCATCGCATACTTATCGAGATAGCCGCAGGCCAGGTAGTGGTTGCCGTTGTAGGCACAGATGCCCATTCCCTCGCCATCGTGCCGAATATCCTGCGGAGCAGGCAATATCTTCTTTTTGAAAACACCTTTGTGCTCATAGAAGACCACCGGCAGCTGGTCGAAGCCCTCGTCCTTGTCGATAAATTCGGTACCCACGACAAAGCAGTAGCCCTCCGATACCGAGATGCCGTGATTCGCCGCAGAGAAGCGCTCGCAATCCTCCAGCCGGAAAATGCCGCTGTTCTTGAGCACGTTGGGTGGGTCAAGTAAGTAGATGTTGTAGTCCCACTTGGCTATGCCGAAGGTCCAGTGATCCACATCGTCGATAAAGTCGACGTGCAGTGTTGTCCACTTGCCGTTTTTCCAGTAGCCCACTTTCATCTTGCTGTTTACGCCCGAGACGAAATAATCGTCGTCCTCGGTGATGATTTGAGTCACATTCAGGCAGTTGGGCAGAGCTCGCGTCATGTTGCCATTGTGGTCATAGATATTGCCATGCTCGTCCAGTAGCAACAGGGTACGCTCGGCCAAGGGCTTGATGGGATTGACGGGCTCGTCGTGACTGCATGCCGCCAGCGAGAGCAACATCGCTAGGGTGAGAATCAAGTTGTTTTGCGTTCGGTACATGATTATGAAGGTTTATTAGTTGGATTGATTTTCTGACGATGGAGAGTGCCTGCGGGCCATGTACTTCTTGTAGCTGTACACCACGCAAGCCAGGCCCAGATACACGGCGGCCTGAATCCAGAGAATGCGTATCTCAGGCAGAATCTGGCTCACGCTCGCTCCCATCGAGTTGACACGGATAAAGGCACGCACACCGAAGGTGCTGGGGAATAGCCACGACACCCCCTGCCACATGCCGGGGATGCTTGATTGCGGCCACGACACACCGGTGAGGAAGAGCAGCGGGACGGAAACAAACACCATCAGCAGCATCACGTTCTCGCGGTAGCGCACCAAGCTGGACACACACATGCCGAAGAAGATGCACGCCAGTGTGTAAGGCAGTAGCATCACAAACAGCGTCCAGCCGTCGGCAAGCTGCGGAAATGAGAACATGCGTGGCACGGCCATCGAAAGATAGGCCGCTGCCACTGTGCCCATCATGCCGTAGCACAGTGCCTTGCCACAGACCACCCGGTAGGCACCGTGGTAGTGCGGGGCATCGTCGGGGATGAGCAGACCGTTGCGGTTGCGCTCGCGAGCGGTACCGGCCGACATGCCTATGCCCAGGGCTAGTGCCTGTTGCAAGATGAGCATGAGCACAGCCGGCAGCACACAAGACCCATACCCGCCCGAGGGGTTGAACATGGCCACGTCGTCAACGAGCAAGGGTTGTGCGGTGATGGCATCCTCATGCGCGCTGAAGTTCCCGGCCTTCTTGATGCTAAGCCCTGCTCCCAGACGGCCGGCCTCGACCATCGCTGTCTGGTACACGGCCTTGTAGGCTAGCATGAGCGACATGTCGCAATACACACTCACCACAGCTTGCTCGCCACGGCTGATGCGGCTGGCAAAGTCCGACGGGATGAGATAGATGCCCCTGACGAGCTGGCGGCTGACGAGCGAGCGGGCTTCGTCGAGGTCTTGGGCATAGTATTTAACGTCGACATCGGGTGTGGCGTCGCAGTCGTGGATAAACTGCCTGGACAGGGCCGAGTGCGAATGGTCGACCACTGCCACCGGGGTTTCGTGCAGCGACTCGTTGTTGTAAATCCACGAGTAGAGCACCGGATAGCCCAGTGGAACCACAACAAGGAACATCAGCACGCCCTCGTCCTTGACCACCAGTCTCATCTCCTGCCACCAGATGTATAGCACATCGGTCACGTGCTCTTTGAGTTTACGGAATATAGACATAGTTGAGCATTGCATTTTTGATTTTGCCTACTACAAACCACGGCAACAACATGAACGCTACGAGCGCGACAAGGTGAAACCACACGTCGATGACGGGGAAACCGTTGAGCACGGTGGCCTGATACAACATCCAGTAGTGGCGCAGAGGGAACAACCACGACATGGCCTGCAAGGGCGGGTCCATGCCGGCTACAGGAAAGGCCGACCCACACATCGATATACCGAGCACCATCCACCGCGAACAGATGCTCATGGACATGCGCAGCGAGGGCATCAGCCCGAAGGCAAAGATTCCGAAACCGATCGAGCTGGCTACCTGCAAGAGCGTGAGACGTACTATGCTCCACACGCCACCCTGGTGGGGAAAGTGGAGCACGTTGAAGATATAATACTGATAGGAGAATATCACCAGCAAGAACACCAGCGTATGCACCACATACTTGCCCAGAATGGCCACAACGATGTTGCCATCGGCGCGGGCTAGCCACTCCTTGCCGGTGTCGAACTTCATCTCCATGCCCAGCGTGTAGGCCGACAGCAGTGCCATGAAGAGCATCAGTATTCCGGGGACGAACACGGTGGTCAGGCTGTAGTTATAGCTTCCTTGCGGGTTAGCTATCATGTGCGCGTCGATGGTGACTGGCTGCAGCGCGGCCTTGATTTGCTCTTTGGAGGCACCCTTGGCGCTCAGTGTGGCCTGTTTCAGGGCCGCCGAGCCGAGAACGCCTATGGTCTTGAGGTCCTTAGAGGCCATCGAGCCGGCTGTCATGCAGGTCATTGTGTAGTAGTACGAGATTCGGGGCTGCCTGCCCGAGAGCAGTTTGGCGGTCGTGCCATCGGGGATGTATAGATAGGCAAACACCTTGCCTTCTTGCATAGTGCAACGGGCCTCGGTGACCGACGCGAAATGATACATCACACGCGAGTTCTGCATGGCGTCGAGGTTACGCACCAGGGCGCGAGAGGTGGCGCTGTTGTCATGGTCTACCACGCCGAGCGGAAGGTCTTGCGGCACTCCGTCATCGAGCATCGTGGTGAAGAAAAACACCAGCAGCACCGGAAACACCACCATGCAGAAGCCATAGATGTGGTTCTTGCGAATGATGATGTCGAGCTCGCGAAGTGCGATGTCGAAGAATTGAGACAGATACTTCATCAACTACTTCTTAAGGATTACCGACATGCCGGGACGGATGTCATCAATCTTGGACGAAGGACGGGCCTTTACCTCAAAGGTCTTTTGGTCATACTGCCCGCTGGCTTTGGTGGCCTTCCAAGTGGCAAACGAACCTTTGTCTTTCATCGACGTCACTTTCATTTTCACCTCCTTGTCGATGGCAGGAATCCTGACGGTAATCTCCTGACCCACTTTCACGTCTTTGAGCTGGTCTTCGCGTATGTTGAATGTGGCCCACTGGTCGTCAAGCATGGCTATGCTCATGATGGGAGTGCCCGTGCCCACCAGCTCGCCCACCTTGGGATAGACGTCGGTGACCTCACCGGCCATCTGGGCAGTCTGGACGGTTTCGCGCACATAGCCTTCTACCTCCTGCACGGCACCACGCGCCTGGCCGGCAGTGGCGGCTGCCGCGCGTCGCTCTTCTTGCCGCGCGCCGTTGACGGCCATCTCGTAGTGGCTTTGGGCGGTCTTGACCTGGGCTTGGGCCGACTTGTACATTGCCTCGGCTTCGTCAAACTTCTGGGCGCTGATCACGCGCTCGTCGTAGAGCGATTTCATGCGCTTGTAAGACTTCTCGGCAATCTCCAGACCGGCTTTGGCTTGCTCCACCAGTTGAGCGGCGGCCTGTATCTGCTCCTTGCGGGCACCGTTCTGGGCCATTTGCGACAAGGCCTGGGCTGCGTCGGCGGCGCTTTGGGCTTGTACCATCTTGGCGCGCACCTCGGGGGCTTCGATGATGGCTAGGGTGTCGCCGGCGTGGACATAGTCACCCTCCTTGACGCGAAGCTCGACGATGCGACCGGGCACCTTGCCCGACACGCGATATTCTTCGACCTCCATCTCGCCCTGAATCACATCAGGGTCGCGGCTCAGGGCCAGATGGCCGATAAGGGCCACGATAGCGACTACAATGGTAAAACCGGCGATGGCTAGCAGGATATTGGTATGTTGACTTTTCTCTGACATAATGGTGTGATTTGATTGTTTGGGAGTTCAAGACGGTTTATTGTAGCATGCCAAGCGACTTGAGCAGGTCGGTGTGGCTGAGCTGCAGTTCAATCTCGGCATCAATCTTCTGGGTGCGAGCCAGAAGCCAGGCCGACTGGGCTTCCATCACGGTGGTGGGAGTGATGACACCCTCCTCAAAGCCGCGGCGGGCCATGCGCAGGTTCTCCTCGGCACTGGCGATGTTCGACTTGGCCAATTCCATTTTCTTGTGGGCCTCGCTCACACGGAACTGGTTCTGGTTGACCTGCAACTCAATCTTCTCACGGGCATCGGCCAACTCAAGGGTGGCGACTTGCGCGGCCTCGTTGGCGGCCTGGACTTTGTATTTCACGTCGCCCCAGTTCCACAGTGGGATGCGCACTTGCACACCCAAGTGCCACACACCGCCAAACTTGCGTTGGAAGCCGTTGAAGACATTGGGGTTGGTCACGGCATAGCCACCGATGAACGACACCTGCGGACGGTTCTCGGCCTTGAGCAGGTTGCTCTCTTGGTGGCTCAGGTCCACGGTGTTCTGAAGCAAGCGCAGCTCGGGACGGTTGCTTATGGCCGCTGTTGTTGCCTGCAGCGGTAGGGCAGGCGGAGCGGCAATCTCCTCGGCGCGCTCTTCGGCCAGCTCTATGGGTTGGTCCAGTGGCAGACCGCACAGCTGGCACAGCAGCATCTTGGCCAGCGACAGGCCGTCGGTCACCTTGGCCAGCGCCATCTCGGCCTCGTTGACACGAACTTTCACGCTGAGCTTGTCGCTGAGTGTGGTCAGGCCGGCTTCGGTCATTTTCTCTACGTCATGGTTCAGTTTTTTGACCAGCTCAAGATACGACTCGGCAAGCGTCTGCTTGTGGCGCAGCGACACCACTTGCCAGTAGATGTTGTCAATGTCGTAGAGGGTGGTCTGCCGCCGGGCCTCAAGAGCGTTTGAGGCCATCTCTTCCTGGATGTCGGCCATGCGGTTCAGCGTTTTGATGGCTCCACCCATGTAGATGGGCTGCACTACCTGGATAGAGCCGGCAAAGGCGTTGCGCGTGTCGGTGCGGAAGGCTTCGGTCACCGATTGGCCCAGCTGATTCATTGTGCCCTGGGCCGCCTCGACATATGGGGCGGCTATTTGCGACAACTCCTGTGCTTGGGCAGGGTCGAGCGGCAGTTTGCTCACGCCGCTCTCAATGGCCGAGGCTAATGCATCGCCCAAGTGGTTGAGCAGTTGCTTCTGGTCGTTGTTCAGCAGCGAAATCTCGCGGCTGGTGAACTCATATACGCCGATGGCGCTCACGCGTGGCAAGTATTTGGTCCTGGCCGAGCGGCGCATGTTGGCGGCTATGCTCTGCTTCACTCGCGACACCTGCATCTGCTTGTTGTTGTTCAGAGCCATTGTGCGGCAGTCATCCAGGGTCAGTACCTGCCCAGCCCATGCGCTAGGGGGTACGACGAATGAAAGCAGCACTAAAAGCCATTGCAGGAGTTGAGACTTGATATTCATAATAGCGATGAATAAATCTTGTTATGATGGGCTTTGTTGGGTGAAAAAAACTAGGAAAAACACCGCAAATATAGACATTTTTTCTCATAATCGGCATAGTTTTATGTCGTTTTTTAATGTGACGAAATAAAAAGCGGGGATTTGGTAACATTATCACCGGGCAATGACCAATATTAACCTGGATTATTCAATGTCCTGCGTTGCGGTAGTAAGGACTATGAATAATCCAGGTGGATAGGCATTGCTTTATGGTTGGCTGTGCTAAAGCAGCAACTCCCCCTCAGTGGCAACTAGAGCAGCTGTACGCTATGCCGTGAAGTCAGAGCGCCAGCAGACGGGTGACTTGCGCAGGGTCAAGGGCCCACTCGAGTGTGTAGGATTCGTCAGCAAGGTCGGCCGATTTGGCCGGCTTCAATGATTGGGCTTCGGCCTTGAGGGCAAGTAGCTCGCCGACGGTGACCTTGTCGCGGAGCCGTTTTAAATAGGCTGTTACGCTGTCTGTGTCCAGTCCGCCGAGGGTCTGTCCATCGAAGGGGATCTCGAGCCAGACAATCTCACGACGGGCCACATCGAGCACTCCGAAGACCAACCCCTTGCTCAAGTTACCCTTGCTGATACGCACCATGTGCTGAACACACGATGGGTCGTAAGCCACACCGGTCTCCTCCGAGATTTGCATAGGGTGCTCTGCGCTCATCCAGCCTACCACCAGGTTGGGCGATATGGCACCATGAGAGTAGGCGTTGCAGGTGAAGGTCACATAGCTGGCTCCTGCCTGCTCGAGCTCGGGCAGTGACAACTCGATATACTCGGCCGTACCTACCATTTCGGGAATAGATCGGATGTCGCCAGAGTGCTTGGCTCCGACACACACCAGATTGTTGAAGGCGCAAAACAATGTTTGCCGCGAGGTGGATTCTCTATTCAACCGGCGTCCCTGTGCGCCTGGTAGGTGGAGGCTCTCTCGCAGTGCGATGGCGCAACTCAAGTCCATGTCCAGGTGCTGGGCATGAAGCCCTTTGCCCCACTGCATGAACAGACGCACGTTGTCGCCCTCGACCTTGAACCGTGTTCCTTGCAGGGCGCAAGAGGTGTCTTGGATGGTGGTGCTGCGGTCGCCCACTGCCACTGGAATGTCGTTGAGCGCCGGGTCGATGTAGATGGTGCCGCCCTTTGTGGGTTGTGCGGCAAAGCGGCGTGCCATTGACTGTCGGAAGATGTCCATCACACCCAGAATCATGCGCTGGCAGTCGCTCGCACTGTACAGCTGCAGCAGCTGGTTGGGCTCGATGGCACGGAAGCCGCCGATGATGGGACGGGCCCATCGGCCAGAGGTGGGCGCAAAATACTCTTGAGCGTTGTTGCACAGCGACAGCAGCAGGCGGGCGGGCAGACGGTCGGACACGGCATCAAAGGTCTTGAGCGTGCGGGATGCGCCGTAGTGCAGCATGGTGGCAAACAGGCAACGGGAAAAAGTGCCGGGACGCTGCTGTAGCAGCGACAGCACGGTGTCGGGGGCGTTGGAGCGACGGGCGTGGTCGACACGTCCCTGCCAGGTGCTGTAGTCGTGACGGTAGAACACGTCGAGCAGCCGCGCCAGTGGCTCAAAGCCCTGACGGCGCGAATATTCGCCCAATCGCAACGCATGAATCATGCGCACCCACATGCCGCGTTTGGGATTCATCATCTCGGCGGCCTGCTCGGCCGACATGGGCAGTGCGGTGAGCCACTGCGCGATGCGGCGGCACATGCGGCGGTCATACTTCAGCCGCAGCTGGTGCCGCATGGCCTGTGCGGCATCGGCACCACGGTCCAGCGGTGCCCACATGTGGCTGTAGAGCTTGCGGGCATGGTGGGTGAGTGTGCGTGGCTCGATGATTTGTACTTTGCCGGTCTTCTCATACCACAGGTAGCGCAGCACATCGGTGGGAGTGCGCAACAAGGTGCCGGCCTCGGTGTCGCGACCTTGTTCGACCAGGTGGTGAACCACCAGCATCAGTGTCTCCTTCATGTTGATGACCACATCGCTGGGCAAGGGCAGCACTTGCAGCAATTGGCCGACCGACTCGAGCTGCGTGGCGTCGAGGGGCGTGGCTGACTCGAGCAACGCGCGATAAGCGCGCTCGAGGTCGGCGGCTGTGAACAGTCGCAGCAGCCGCAGCTTGCTGCTCTGGCCCTGGTACACCCAGTTGGTGGTAGCGAACGGTGTGCCGCAGAAGGGGCAGCCGTTGTAGCGCTCGATGGGGAAGGTGCCCTGAGGAATCAGATGGCCGCAGGGCAGAGTGGTGCCGCTGATGTCCATGTGGTTCTTCAGCAAGTTGGCCATCAGAGTGACCAGGTGGTCAAACCGCGTCTCGCCGGTGGGCACGTTCCAGCCCTTGACCAGCGGAGCCCAGTTCAGGTTCACGCCCATCACGTCGCTGATGTGGCGGGTGATGTCGACCAACGTGCCCACCGGCACGGCATTGAGCGCGTGCAGCAGCTCCTCGGTCACACCAAAGCCGTTCTCGGCCAGGCGGGCGATGAATGCGGTCACAGGTGCCGTGATGCCTGATGTCATGTCGATGTCATCGCGACTGATGTCCAGATAGATGGCCTGGTAGCGCAGGGCCACCGTGTTGAGGGGATTATGTGTGTCCATATCGAAAAGGTAATTGGGCGGCTGGTGAAACAAAAATGTCGAGTGTAGTAAGCCGCCCTTGGACCTGTTGTGTCATTGTGGCGCTGCGGGCAGGGCTCGAACCTGCAACCCCTAGATTAACTAGGAATGAAGTAAGTGGTGCTTGGCCCCTGTGAGGAGAATTGCGTCACTAAAATGTCTAGTGCTCTGCCAGTTGAGCTACCGCAGCAAAATTTGAGGACGATTGATTTATTTTGTTAACGGCTGGTTGCGGAATATATTGTGTGCCGTGTGGCTGATCAAGCCGTCCTCGTCGGTTTGTGTGTTTCTCTTTGCGTTTGTTTATAGTATAATAAGGTGGCACGTTGCCTGTGGCACGGGTGCCTGACTGTTGGTCACGCTTTGCGGCTGCAAAGGTAGACAACAAGTATGCAGCCTATCTGCGCAGCAATTTTTTTTCGAGATTTCCTATACTTTTTTTCCTCATTCAAGTAGCTCACCAGGGGCTATGGTAGCAGCAAACGAGCACTTCGCAAGGTGTGGTTTGGCTGGCGGAAAGTGCTGTTTTTGATAGTGTGTGCTAGATTGAAAGAGATTGACCGATGCTTATTTTAAATCAACACGGAAACGGGTGGATTTGTTGTTGTATGTGATGTTTTAATGGTTTAAAGTGTGTAAAAATGGTAAGCTATGCAAGTAATTATAAATTTTTAACTAAAATCATTGTGAATATTTTTCTCATTTTGTTTTGAGGTTTTGATTTTGTGTTTTACCTTTGCCGCCGATTTTTGAATTCTTCAATATTAACTAATTAATCTAAATCACAAACAATTATGAAGAAAGTGTTACTCTCTCTTATGACCTTGGCAGCATGCTCGCTGGGCATGAACGCCGAGACGCTGCTTGTGCATGACGGTGGCGGTAGCAATGCCTACACACCCATTTCGTCGACCTACTGCGACGAGGTCGGAACTATCGGGCAGGTGCTGTATCCCGCCGAGGAGCTGGCCGACATGAATGGCAAGCAAATCACCAGTGTCAAGTTCTTCTTTGACGCCGACGGAGCGAAGTTCACCGGCGGCAAATACGAGGTGTCGGTGGCTGAGACCAATGCAAATCCTTACTCAGTGACGACTAATGCGCCTGTCGCATTTGAAGGTGCTCAAGTTGTGGCTACAATTGATGGCCCTGCATCGGGCGATGCCGAGTTGGTCATTAACTTCGATACGCCTTACACCTATAATGGCGGCATGCTCATGATTCAGACCAAGGTGACTGAGGCTGGTGCCTATAGAACTTCTTACTTCGTGGGTGAGACAACTACTGCTTATCAGTCGTTGGGTAAGAGCTGGAGTTATTCGGCACAGCGCTTCCTGCCCAAGACCGAGTTCACCTACACGGCCGGTGAGAATCCCCAGCCTGCTGAGCCTGAGTTTGTGTTCACTCCTGCCGCTGGCACCTACACTGCTGCACAGAATGTGGCCGTCACAGTCAACAACAAGCCCGAGAACTGCTTCATGCAGGTGAAGTTTGTGGGTGACACCGAGATCGACTGGATGCGCGCCGAGAGCTACAATGTGACCGAGAGCGGCGAGCTCTATGCACGCCTGGTCAGCAGCGAGGACTATGAGACGGTCATCGCCACCAGCGCTGCACAGACTTATGTCATCAACATTCCCGAGCCCGTGAAGATCACCTTCAACCCCGCCGCAGGTGAGGTCGAGGCAGGTACTCAGGTGACTGTCACGGCAGCCAATGTGCCCGCAGGCATGAAACTGTTCGCACGTCAGGATCGCGGCAGCTGGAACAAGTATATCACCACCTTCACTATCAATGCCGAGAGCACCATCCAGGCTGCTGTGCTCGACGAGAATACTGCCGAGGAAGACATCCTCTGGTACATGATCGACGATGAGATGAAGGCTGAGGCCAACTACACCATCGTGACCACTCCGGCCGTTGAGCCCAAGATTGTCTTCAACCCCGAGGCTGGCGAGTACGAGGCCGGAACACAGGTCACTGTGAGCGCCGAGGGCATCGACTATGACTATATCATCAAGGCCACTTATGGCGACATCGAGAAGGAAGGCACTACAGTGACCTTCGAGCTCACTGAGTCGAACAACATTCTGGCTACCGTGTGGAAGTGGAGCGACAGCATGGACGACTATGTGCAGACCAGCGTTCAGGGCACTGCCCGCTACACCGTGATTGCTCCCGAACCCGAACCCGTGATCACCATCACCCCCGACGGTGGCAACTTCACCGAGGCCCAGGTCGTGACTGTGACTGTCGAGAACAAGCCCGCCGACGCTGATGTCGTCTATGAGTATGTTCCCGACGAGGGCGAGACCACTGGCGAGATGGGCTACTATGCTCCTATCACCGTCGACAAGACCGGTACGCTCTATGTTAAGGTCGTCCGCGAGGCTGCCGATCCCACCGAGGGCGCTCCCGCACGCGTCAAGACTGGCGTTCTGGCTCAGAAGCAGGCTAGCTTCATCATCGACATCGCCTCGAGCATCGAGGCTCTGACTGCCGGCAAGGCTGTGAAGAGCGTCAGCTACATCAACGTTGCTGGCCAGAAGGCTGCTCAGGCATTCCAGGGCGTGAACATCGTGGTGGTTGAGTACCAGGATGGCACCCAGGCTGTTGCCAAGGTTGTGAAGTAAACTCTAACCTCATAACTGTTCTTGCGCCGGGCCAATAGGCCCGGCGCTTTTTGTCGTCTCAGCCGCAACTACCCTCCCCTTTCCCAAAGTGTAGGGCTCAGCCGCAGCTTCCCCTCTCAGCCGCAGCTTCCCCTCCCCTTTCCCAAAGTGTAGGGCTCAGCCACAGCTTCCCCTCCCCTTTCCCAAGAGGCCGCTGAAAAAGTACCCTGTTTCCGGTGCCCTTTACCTTTTTTCACATTTCTCTGCATACTCAACTCATTGAGGTTGCAGCGTATCTGGCACCATTGTTTTTGGTAGCGTCATGCGATTCTCATCGAGTTGAGTTTGGCCTGTATGGCATTTTGTGGCAAAAAAGGGTCCATTTCACCCTTTTTGTCCCATCAGGGTTATAATT
>JAFUVK010000111.1 GCA_017477555.1 Muribaculaceae bacterium | reverse complement strand
TGCATAATGCATAATGCATTGTTTTAAACCCCACCCCTACCCCTCCCCGTTGGGAATGGGGAGGGGAGGCTTGTGGCTGCCAGGATGCCTTAATTCTTAATTCTGAATTCTTAATTATGAATTATGAATTATGCATTATGCATTATGCATTAGGGGAACTGGAGGCGGTGGCGGTTGAACTGGTCGATGTCGAGCTGCTTGAGGCCGCAGTTGTCGAGGGCGCGCAGCTCGTTGTGGTCGTTGACATAGAGCCGCTGCACGGGCTGGAAGGCCGCGTTGCCCAGCGCCAGGTCGGGTTTCAGCAAGCGGGTGCTGATGCCGGCCATGTCGAGCAGGGTGTGGTACATCACCATGTTGGTCGAGATGGGCTTCTGCGAGTTGCCGGCCAGCGTCTGCCACTGCGCGGGGTGTGCCTGACGCCACGAGTCGGTGGCCCAGGCTATGAAGGGCACACGCAGCTGGTAGTAGGTGGGAATGGGCGATGCGTGGAGGAAGCGTCCGCGGCTGTCGTCGAAGATGTCCTCGCCATGGTCGCTGGTGTAGAGCATGACCGCGCGGCGGCCACTGGCGTGTAGCGTGGCCATGACGCGGCTGAGCACATAGTCGGCATAGACGACGGTGTTGTCGTAGGCATTGACTAGCTGCTGGCGGTACTTACGCTCGGCGGTGGGATAGTCGGTATCGCCGAACACCTGTCGCTGTGCGGGATAGCGGTCGCGGTACTCGAAGTGCGAGCCGTAGCAGTGCAGCACGATGAGCAGGGGCTGAGTTGACTGGGCCTTGAGGCGGCGGTCGAGGAGTGTGACCAACTGTTCGTCGTAGGGGTTGGCCGTGAGCGGCAGACTGTCCTTAATGAAATGTATGTCCTGTGCCTCGCAGCCCAGGAAGTCGATGAACGATCCGTTGCGCCGCTGGTTGCTGTAGAACGAGGTCTTGAACCCGGCCTCCTCGAAGGCACTGATAAGTCCCCGCTCGCAGTAGAGGCTGTCGTAGTCGCCCTGACTGGCGACGGGTGTGAGCAGCAGGGGCACACTCTTGTGGGTGGTGTTGCTCATGGTGATGGCATCGCGGTAATAGCCCAGCGAGCGCGCGATATAGTCGCCCTGCAGGTGGGGCGTGGTGGGGCGGTCGTAGCCATAGTGCGACATGTGGTCGGCAAATAGCGTCTCGCCGATGACCAGGACGTAGACCTCGGGCACCGAGTCGCGGCGCGTGAGCACGGCATCGTGCTTGAAGCCCGCCGACGTGTTGTGATAGTTGGCCGACTGATAGGCCCGCTCAAAGGCAAGGAGGAAATTGTAGGTGCCGTTGACGGGGAAGATGTCGTCCTGGATGACGAAGTGCTTGTCCTTGACGCAATTGACGCCGAGCAGGACAAGTCCGACGGCCAGCACCGCCCCGCCGATGATGCGCTGGTTGTGGCGGAATGCCTCGCGCAGGGTGGCCCGGTTGCGGATGGAGACGATGCTCAGTGCGATGCCCGTGCCATAGACCACGATGACAAAGATGACCGACGGCAGCAGCTGCGAGAGCAGCTCGCCCACCTCGGTGGGGTTGGTGGTGATGACATTGAGAAACATGTCGACAGCGATGGGTGACTCGCCGAAGAGGTAGAGCAGCACAATCTGGAAGGCGGCCAGGAAATGAAAGAAGAAGAGCCACCAGAACATGTGGCCGGGCTTGGCCTTGAGCGTCATGGCCAGCCAATAGGCTCCCAATGGCAACAAGATATTGACCACACGGGTCAGTGTCCCTGTCGACTCGGTGAAAAACATGAACAGGTTGGGCAATATCAACATTGCCAGAAACAGCCAGAAAAGAATGTGTTGGTTTTTGAACAGTTTCATTGGTTAGTTTTTTTTCGAGCATTCGATGTGGGCGAGCATTCGAGCATTCGATGGGAGCGAGGGGGGTTAGAAGGCTTCGTTGATGTTGAACATGAATCCCGACTGGCCTCGCTTGCCGAATCCATAGTCGAGGCGTATGTTGACCCTGCGGCGGAACTCCCAGCGCAAGCCCACGCCATAGTTGGGCATCCAGCGCCTGAACGAGTTGCTGTCGTGGAATACGCTGCCCGCCCCACCCCACACGACGGCTCCGAATCGACGCCCGATGTACTGCCGAATCTCGACCTGTGCCGTGGTCATGTGCTTGTCGCGGTATCGTCCCCTGTAGTAGCCACGCATGCTCTCGCTGTCACCCATCAGTGCCATCATTGCCCAGGAGGGGTTGCCCAGGTTGAACAATGCTGTCACTTGCCCGGCAATCACAGCTCCTCGCCATGCCTTATGGTAGTAGCAGGCTTCGAAGTCGGTGGTGGAGAAGGCGTAGCGGTTCCACAGGAACTTGGGGCGAAACACCTGGTTGAGATAGACATATACGCCACTGTAGGCATTGGTCATGAGGTCTCGGCTGTCGTACTGCAAAGTGACACCGAAGCCATAGTTTCGCACCACGTGATCCTGGCCATCAAGCAGTTCCTCATCCTCAATGGCACCGCTGCTGGCATAGTCCCACTGCAACATCGGTCCGGCATAGAAGTCCTCGGCCAGACGAAAGAGGAACTCGCCCTTGACCTTGTAGCTGTGCTGGTGCAGCTGTGTGTGTCGGTCGCTGTTGCCGCGATAGTAGCCCATGCCCCAGAAGTCGCGGGGCGCATACTCCACCTCCATCTCATAGTTGAGCCGTTTGCTCTCGCGTGGGAAGAACATCGATCCTTCGACTCCCAGCTTCCAGAATCCGGCAGTGGTAATGTTGCCGGTGATGGTGGCATAGCTAGGCTGTATGGTGTCGCAACCATTGAGGCGATATTGCGCCATTCCTGCCACTCCCAGGCTGAAGCGTGAGTCATTGGCATAGCTTGGGCCTCCCAAGAAGCTGATGCTAAAGCGCTTTGGAGTAGTGTTTGCCGTGTCGTTGTCCAGGCTCAGATAGTCCTTGACCTTCTGGAAGAATCCACCGCGGCGCACCGAGTCGGCCGGCTCTGCCCCCGCCACAAGCCCCACTATGAGCAACACGTATGTCACAAAATTGCGAAACATGGCCGCAAAGGTACTAAAAATAATTGAGAATCATGAATTATGGATTGCGAATTGTGAATTATGGATTAAAAGTTGTAACTTTGCCGCCAAATTCCAGATTGATCACAAATTTATCTAAATTTTAAAGAACTATGAAAGCAATCAAACTAGCTCTAGTTGTGGCATGTTGCCTGGGCGCATGCTGCAGTGCCGGTGCGCAGACGGTGGCAGCCGTCGACGAGCAAGGCAAGCAAGTGCGCCGCATCACGTTCGACCGCGAGCGTGTGACCATCGAGTATGCCAGTGGCGAGGTGCGCGACAATGTCGACTATGCCCTGATATGCCGCGGCGAGGTCACAGCAATTGACGCAGTGAAAGCACAACCCAGCAATGATGCCGGCCAACAACAAGTCTACGACCTGCAGGGACACCGCATGGTCGATGTGAACAACCTGCCGCAAGGCATCTATGTCGTGCGCGAGGGAGATAAGGTATATAAAATGATCAAAAAGTAACCAGCTATGAACAAGATTTTACGCTACACACTGCTGCTGGTTGCCGCCCTGCTCCTTGGCGCAACCGCCCAAGCCATGGTCATCAAGTATGTGCTCGAGGACGGCTCGATGCACGCCATCACCTCGTCGGAGTTGTCGGCCATCGACTTCAACGACGACGGGTCACTGAC
>JAFUVK010000010.1 GCA_017477555.1 Muribaculaceae bacterium | reverse complement strand
GGGTTTGCCCCAATACACAATGCCTGCCTGGCTGCTTCCCCTCCCCTTTCCCAAAGGGGAGGGGTGAGGGGTGGGGTTGAGTAGCGCGACATTGTTCATTCTCGCCGTGGGGATGACCCCTCACCTAACCTCTCCCCTGTCAGGGGAGAGGGACTGCTGCCTCCCAGCCTCCCCTCCCTTGGCAGGGGAGGGGAGCTCGGGGCCGCCTGTTGCCTGGCGGTTGCGCGTTCCAAAATTTAAATGATCGCGTGGCGGTGACCCATCCCTGCCTCCCCAGCCAGGGGCGAGGGATGGGGTCACTTTTGCCGATTATATATTATTATTAGTATTCTCACTACCCTCACCGGGAGTAGCAGTCGCTGGAGCATCACTCGCCTGCGGTGATGTGACAACCGTATCAAGTTCGCACTCCAAGAGCTCGTCGAGCAGATGCTTGACAAACTGTTGTGCCTCGCGGTGGCGCTTTGTCGCGCTATGTTCGCTTGCCGGTTGAGCCATGTTGACAAATGATGTATCGGCAACCCTGAAATGGCGCCATATTTCATAATGCAAAGGTAGCCGCTACCGTTTAGGGTAGCGTTATCATTTTGTCAAATTATCTTATCATTTTGTGTAACACCCCATGCAGTCAATGTTTTTCGTACCTTTGCTTGTCATTTTATGCAGAATACAACAACGCAGTTGGGGCGACAAAAGGTCGCCCCAACTGCGTTGTTGTGGCATATGCCGCGTCAGCCGCGGCTCTGATACTGCGTCGGGGTGATGCCGAACGCCTTCTTGAAGGCGCGCGTGAAGTTGGGGGTGTCGTTGTAGCCGCACAGGGCTGCCACCTCGCTGATGTTGAGCTCCCGCTGGTGGTCGAGCAGATGGCGCGCGCGGCGCATGCGTATGTTCTGGATAAAGGTGGCCGGCTTCTCGCCCAGCACCTCGTCGAGGCGCTGACGCAGCTGGAACACACTCATGCCCAGCTCGGCGGCGATGTTCTCTACGCTGACCTGCCCGGTGTGGATGAGCCGGTTGGTCACGGTGACGGCCTGTTCCAGAAACGCTTTGTCGGCATCGGTCAGTGCTTCGGTGCCGGCAGACTCTCCGCCGGTCGACATCGCATTGTCGTAGTGCACCTGGAGCTGGTCGTACTTGGCTCGCAGCTCTTCGATGCTGGCTGTGAGCGACAGGTTGATGGCTTGCTGCTGCAAGTGTCGGCGGCGCATCACCCACCAGATGACACCGGTCAGCAGGAGCAGTAGGGCGGCGACAGCGATGCCGGCGACGATGGCGCGTTGCTTGGCCTCGCGCTCGGCGTGGTTCTCGAGCAAGAGCCAGTCGTTGCCAAACTCGGCATTGTAGCGCGCCAGGCTCTCGGCCGACGTGTTGTTATAGATTGAGTCCTTCAGGTCGTTGAAGCGGTCCAGCTCCAGCTTGGCGGCATCGGGGTCGCTCTTCCACAGCGACTCGTACAGGCCGCGTCGGGCATGCACCTCGTTGTAGGGGTCGCCCAGCTGCAAGAAGATCTCGGCCGCCTTGCGGTAGTAGGGCACCGCCTCGGCCTCGCGGTGCTGCGAGAGCAGCGTCATGCCCAGCTTGTTGCAGCTGATGCCCAGCGACTGCTTGTCGCCCACCTTCTCAAAGAATGGCACCACTTGTCGCAGCACCTGCTCGGCATCGGCATAGCGGTGCAGCCCGATCAGCGCCGAGGCCTTCTCGGCCAGTCGCACCATG
This sequence comes from Muribaculaceae bacterium, assembly GCA_017477555.1. GTDB lineage: Bacteria > Bacteroidota > Bacteroidia > Bacteroidales > Muribaculaceae > Sodaliphilus. Next base: position 31,461 of record JAFUVK010000010.1, on the reverse strand, counting down.
GCCTTGTCCTCGCGGCCCAGCCGTCGCTCGATGTCGTAGGCCGTCTGTGCATACTCGAGCGCCTGCTGGTCTTTGCCCTGGGCATGATAGACCTCCGATGCCATGCCGTTGAGCACGGCGAGGCGTGCCTCGTTGCCACTCTTGCGGGCCAGCTCCAGCCCGCGCAGCACATACTGCTCGGCCTCCTTGGGCTGGTTGGCACCCAGGTAGATGGCTGTGAGGGTGTTGAGCGACGAGCTGATGCGGTCGATGTCGCCGCTGGCCTCGTCGAGCTTGTAGCACTGCAGCGCGTAGTGCGCGGCCTGGTCGTTGTCGCCCTTGCGGATGCAGTTCACGGCCAGCAGGTTGAGGCAGTCGGCCTCGATGTAGCGGTTGTTGCCGGCATGGCACAGTGGCAGGGCCTTCAGCCCATACTCCATCACCCGGTCATATTGTTGCTGGGCGTAGTAGTACTCGGCTGCCCAGTACCACACCTGTTGGCGCAGCGTGTCGACAGGGGCGTTGGCCGCCACGGTGACGGGTTCGTCGGTGATGCCTTGCTGCTGCAGCAGTGTGAAGTAGCGGTTGGCCACGGCGGCACTGGGCACCTTCTCAAACTGCCCCAGCACATCCTCCACCTCTCCACCCCGCCCAAGCAGTGCAACCAGACTGATAGAGACAACAAGTAGAAGTTTATAAAATTGTTGATACATTCATTATTCTCTTTTTATCCAGTTCTCAATCACAATGCCCTGGAAATTCTGGAAATCTTTCACATTCTCTGTCACCATTATCATCTCTTGCGATATAGCAGTAGCACCTATTAATAGGTCGAAATCATCGTGCGCCGGTGTCCCAGACAAGCGGAGCCTGACTTTCTCATGGGCATAGACGTCAATCGCATGAGTGATGGGTACAATATTGATTGCCGACAAGAATTGCTGTAGACCTTGTTGCTGTGGCTTTGCCCCCGATCGCAAACCCAATAATGCACCAACTTTAAGTTCTGCAACCGTGATTTCTGAGATGTAGCAATTGCTAAAGCCTACCTCATTGATTTTAGCATCAATGTTGTATTTGCCACGTAGCCAATGTATACAAATGTTTGTGTCAAGCAGGTATTGTTTCATGGCCACAAGCGGTTGATATCACGATTGAAATTCCGTAATGATTTGACTTGCTGGGCGATTTGTTCAGAATCAACATACTCTTCGTCACTCCAGATTCCTGAAAACTGTGATGCGTCAACCGAATCTTTGGCATCGTCTTCAGCGATGAGCGATGCGCTGAGTTTTGAAATCAGAGCAACTTTGACCTCCTTGCTGATATGCTTCAACAGGTTCCAGTAATTGTTTGTCTCTCGTTCAATTGCTATTGCATTCATTGGTGTTGAATTGTAGTTTTTCTGCAAAGTTAGTCATTAACTTTCAATTTGCCAAATATAAGACATCAAAGTAACCGGAAAAATAACGAGAGGGACTTGCCTTCCGGTCTCCCCCTCCCCTTTGCTTCGCCCCTGCCCGAGGGGAGATGTCACGTAGTGACAGAGGGGAGGGGTAGGGGTGGGGTATGGCACCGCCAGGGACCAGCTCCCCTCCAAAGATAAGAGCGGTAGGGTGTATGACTGCACCAACGTGGTTGCCTGGTGGCTGGTCATACCCCTCAGTCGCTTCGCGACAGCTCCCCTATCTTAGGGGAGCAGCTTCCTCCCAGTTCCCTCTCCCCTGACTGGTCTCTGACTATAGCAATCAGTGAGAACATTCAGTGAAAACTGACCGCATTAGCGTGGTCGTTAGAGCTTGAGGTCGGCTTCGTCCTTGGGGGCGGGGGGGTAGTCGAGGGTGTAGTGCAGGCCGCGCGACTCCTTGCGCTCCATGGCCTGACGCATCACCAGGTAACCCACGTTGATGATGTTGCGCAGCTCGCAGATGCGGCGACTCACCGTGCTGGTCTTGAACAACTTCTCGGTCTCCTCGTAGAGGATGTCAAGACGGTTCCACGCACGGTGCAGACGCAGGTTGCTGCGCACGATGCCCACATAGTCGGCCATGATCTCGCCCACCTCCTTCTCGCTCTGGCTGATGAGCACCATCTCCTCGGGATGAGTCGTGCCGGCATCGTTCCAGTCGGGGATGTCCTCGCGCCAGTCGTAGTGGTCATGGTTGGCGATGGCGTGGCGCGCCGCCGCCTCGGCATAGACCACAGCCTCGATGAGCGAGTTGCTGGCCAATCGGTTGCCGCCATGCAGACCGGTGCACGAGCACTCGCCCACGGCATAGAGCCGCTTGATGCTCGAGCAAGCGTTGAGGTCGACCTTGATGCCGCCGCACAGATAGTGGGCTGCCGGCACCACGGGGATATAGTCCTTGGTGATGTCGATGCCGATGTCCAGGCAGTGCTTGTAGATGTTGGGGAAGTGGTGCTTGGTCTCCTCGGCATCCTTGTGCGTGACATCCAGGAAGACGTGGTCCTCGCCCCGCTGCTTCATCTCACTGTCGATGGCGCGGGCCACCACGTCGCGCGGTGCCAGCGACAGGCGCGGGTCATACTTGTGCATAAACTCCTCGCCGCCCAGGTTGCGCAGCACGCCGCCGTAGCCGCGCATGGCCTCGGTGATGAGGAAGGCCGGACGGTCGCCGGGGTGGTAGAGCGCGGTGGGGTGGAACTGGACGAACTCCATGTCCTTGACCGTGCCCTTGGCACGATAGACCATGGCGATGCCGTCGCCGGTGGCGATGAGCGGGTTGGTGGTGGTGTGATACACGGCACCGATGCCACCTGTGGCCATGAGCGTGACGCGCGACAGGAAGGTGTCGACGCGGCCCGTGGCCTCGTCCAGCACGTAGGCCCCATAGCATTCGATGTCGCGAGTGCGGCGCGTGACGATGCGGCCCAGGTGGTGCTGGGTCAGTATCTCGACGGCAAAGTGGTGCTCAAAGATGTCGATGTTCTTGTCGGCCTTGACCGCCTCGACCAGCGAGGTCTGGATCTCATGGCCGGTGTTGTCGGCGTGATGGAGGATGCGGAACTCGCTGTGGCCGCCCTCGCGGTGCAGGTCGAACTCGCCCTGCTCGTTCTTGTCGAAGTCCACCCCCCACCCAATGAGAGCCTTGATTTGGTCGGGTGCCTCGGTGACCACCTTCTTGACGGCCTCAGGGTCGCTGAGCCAGTCGCCGGCCACCATGGTGTCGTGGATGTGCTTGTCGAAGTTGTCGACCAGCAGGTTGGTCACACTGGCCACGCCGCCCTGGGCCAGGTCGGTGTTGGCCTCGTCGAGCGAGGTCTTGCAGATGAGCGCTACAGTGCCTGTGCGGGCCACCTTGAGGGCAAAGCTCATGCCGGCCACGCCCGAGCCGATGATGAGGTAATCGTAATGTCGTTTCATTCTGGTATGCAATTGGGAATTGAAAATTGGGATTAGTCGATTATTCGAATGCTCGAATGCTCGAAAATTCGCTTCTCAAATTCTTATCATTCTGGGTAATTAACTTGCGCATTCACAGTGGAGTTACTGTGGTGGTGAGACTGCCGGTGTCGGGCTCGGCGACAGGCGGGTTGACCTCGAGCGAGTCCATCTCGAGCGAGTCGGAGGGCAGATAGAGCGAGTCGGGCTCATAGTTGGCCGCGCAGTCCTGATACTGGGCCGGGTCGATGTACTGCTGTGGCGGCCCGAAGCGTCCGTGCAGGTTGCGGAAGGCCGGGTCGCTGAGCACGCGTTGCATAAACAGTCCGCAGATGGGCAGGGCCGTCTTGCTGCCCTGGCCCAGTGCTCCGGTGCGGAAGTGGATCTGCCGGTATTCGCCGCCCACCCAGGCTCCACACACCAGGTTGGGGCTGACGCACACAAACCATGCATCGGCATGGCGGTTGCTCGTGCCGGTCTTGCCGCCAAAGTCGGTGTCGTAGAGTGGCGATGTCTTGTAGCCGTTCAGCGCCATCGACGTGCCTCCGGCATCGGTGCAGCCGGCCATGAGCATCTGCACCATCAGCCAGGCGGCGCGGTAACTCAACGCCTGCCGCTCGTCGGGACGGGCGCGGTACACCTCGTTGCCGTTGCGGTCCAGAATGTGGGTCACCAGCACGGGCGAGTGTGCCCGGCCGTCGTTGACCACCGTGCAGTAGCTGTTCACCAGCTCCAGCAGGTTGACGTCGCTTGAACCCAGCGCCAGCGCCGGCGTGGCATCGAGCGGCGAACGGATGCCCATGTCGCGCGCGGTCTGCGCCACCAGCGGGATGCCCACCTCGTTGGCCACGCGCACCGCCACACTGTTCACACTCTGGGCAAAGGCCGAGCGCAACGTCATGTCGGCACCGCTGAAGCGGCCGTTGGCGTTGGTGGGTCGCCAGTGCTCCATCTCGCGCTTCTGCTCGTTGAACACCAGCGTGTCGATGTAGGCGTCGCGGCGCCGCACACAGGGTGTGAGCCCGTGTTCCATGGCCGTGGCGTAGACAAAGAGCTTGAATGTGCTGCCGGGCTGATGCATGGCAGTCACTTTGTCATACTTCCAGGTGTCGAAGTCCACATCGCCCACCCAGGCCTTGACATGGCCGTTGTGCGGATCCATGGCGATGAACCCGGTGTGCAGGAAATGCAGCATATAGCGGATGGAGTCCATGGAGCTCATCTCCATGTACAGACTGTCGTTCTCGTAGTCGAACAGGTGGACCTGGTGCGGGAGATTCATATAGTAGTTGACCGAGTCCAGGTCGTTGGGGTAGCGAGCCAGCAGCTTGCGGTAGACATCGGTGTTGCGGGCCTTGTCCTCGACGAAGTTGGGGATGGGCCTACCCTGGTCGTCGACCCAGCAGTCCTGGCTGCCCCAGTGCTGGTCGAAGTTTTTCTGTACAATCTTCATCTTCTCGCTCACGGCCTGCTCGGCATATTGCTGCATGCGCATGTCGATGGTGGTGTAGATCTTCAGACCGTCGCGGTTCAGGTCCAGGCCATGCTCCTCGCACCAGGCGTTAAGCTCGGCGGCCACAGCCTGACGGAAGTACATCGCCGGGCCGTCGTAGGCACTCTCGACCGAATAGTTCAGCTCGATGGGCAACGCCTGCAGCGAGTCGCACTCGGCCTGGGTGAGGTGCCCCAGACGTCGGGCATTGTCCAGCACGGTGTTGCGGCGCCGAAGGCTGTTCTTGGGATTCAGACGAGGATTGTAGGTACTGGTGGCCTTGAGGATACCCACCAGCACGGCGCACTCCTGGCGGTTGAGTTCACGCGGCGACTTGTCGAAGTAGGTCTTGGCGGCCGTCTTGATGCCGTAGGCATTGCTGCCGAAGTCCACCGTGTTGGCATACATCTCCAGGATCTCCTCCTTGCTGTACCACATCTCCAGCTTGGTGGCCGTGATCCACTCCTTGCTCTTCATGATGAGCAGCTTCACACCGGGAATGTGGCCCAGCAGGCCGGTCCCGTACTCGCGGGTGCGCAACATGTTCTTGACCAGCTGTTGCGACAACGTGCTGGCACCGCGGGGTTTGCCATGAAGCACCATGTCCTTGAACGCGGCACCGAAGCCCTTGAAGTCGATGCCGTGGTGGCTGTAGAAGCGCTCGTCCTCGGTGTCGATGAGTATGGTGAAGAACTCGGGCGTGATCGAGTCGTAAGGCACAGGGGTGCGGTTTTCGTCGAAATACTTGCCAATCTCGGTGCCATCGGCACTGTAGATGTAGCTCGCCACTGGCGTGTCGGGGTGCATGATGCGGTGGGTGCTGGGCGACTTGCCGAAAAGCCACAGAAAATTGATGTCAACCGCTATCAGATAAAGGATGAAGCTGACCACCAGCGTGGCTAGCGCGACAAGCACTTTGACCCACCACGGACGACCGCGATACAAGCCCTTGTACCAGTGCTTAAAGCGCCGCCAGCCATTGCGTGTCGTGTGCCAGACCTTTACCAACAGATTCCCACTATTGTTATCGTTCATAGGTTTACGTCTGTAGATTGCGGCAAAGATAGCTATTAATTACGGTTGTTGCGCAACTTTCATGGCAATATTCACTAAATTTCACAAATCTATCGGTATTTGTATCCGTTCTGTGTGCTGCCTCACCCCTGGAGGGGGCTACCTGGCAGCTTCCCCTCCCCTTTCCCAAAGGGGAGGGGTATGGGTGGGGTTTGCCCCACCTTTGCTCCATTTCAGCCTCCCCGGCCAGGGGAGAGGGACTTGTTGCCCTTCAGCCTCCCCTTTGGGAAAGTTGAGGAATCAAAAGCTGCACACGGGTGAGGGCGGCGCGCAAACGCCGGCGAAGCTTCTCGAGCAGGGGCTGGTGAGAGTAGTCCCTCACCCACGACGAGGCATAGTGGTGAAAGGCGTGGGCCTCGGGACGGATGTCCATCTGGCCGGTGAAATAGTTCATGGGACATAGCCAGGGCCAGGGATACACAGTGAATCCCGCCACGCGCACAATGCCGTCTTCTAACCGCTCGATCGGCTCGGAGGCCAGCATGCGGCGGGTGATGTCGACGATGGTATCGCCCTGACGGCCGGTCCATGAAACAAAGTGTGTGTGCCGATAGTGGTCGAGCATACGAGTGATGAACGGATGCCCGGCCTGGCACGCCACACCCAGCCCCATGGCGCAGTATAGTGTGACACCGTCGGGGTATATGACTTGTTCTTGCCCCATGAAAGGCCCCCGCGCCAGCATGTCGTCGAGTGGGCGCAGCAACTCCACATCGGTGTCGAGATAGATGCCACCATGATGGTGCAGGATCCACAGCCGAGCATAGTCGCTGACAAAGGCATACAGCCCCAGGCGATAGGCCTCGGCAGTGTATGGGACGCTATAGACGTCAAAGTTGTCCTCGTCCCATCGCACAATCTCATAGTCGGGCATGCGCTTTCGCCACGAAGCGAGGCACCACTGGGCCATCTCGGGCAGCGGCTTACCGCCAAACCAGCAATAGTGGATGACGCGTGGTATCATTAGGGCTTCTTGAAATAATCGTTGTAGATCTTGATGCCGAAGATGATGGCGCTCATGGCAGTGGTGAGTACGTTGCAGGTGAGTAATGGCCAGTTGCCTGTGAGCCACCCCTGTATGGCAAAGCACAGCGCTCACAGTCCCATGAGCAGGAATGTGCCTGTTGCGATGTCGTCGGTGTGACGGGTGCGCACGGTCTGTATGGTCTGCGGCACGTATCCCAGTACCATGCTGATGCTTGCCACCCATCCGAAGATAGAGCTAAGTTCCATTGTGACTTTGTTCTTTAGTTTTTAACTGTTAGTTAGTTGTTAGTTGTTGCTACGCCGAGCAACGACTAACAACTAACAACTAACAGCTGATAACTAACTACTTGAGCTCGCGCAGCAGCTCGTCGACAGCGGCCTTGAGCTGTCGGTCTTCACCCTTGACCACGGTGGCCGGGTCTTGTGCCACCTTGATGTCGGGCTCGAGCTGCGTGTTCTCGAGATAAGATCCGTCGGGCAGGCGATAGCCGATGATGGGCATGCCATAGATGAGCGACGGGTCTTGCAGCGTCTCCCACGACACACTGCTCATGGTGCCGGGCACGGGCATGCCCACCAGCTTGCCGATGCCGGTGTGCTGGTACACCCAGGGGGTGCCGTGTGCGTTGCTGTAGCAGGCCTCGCACTGCACCATGATGCTGGGCTTGTTCCAGCGTCGGCTGGGCATGTCGCAGGCTTCGCGTCCGCGGATGACCTGGGTGAAGTACTTCTTGCCGCTGAACAGCACCTCGATGTCCTCGTGCAGTCGGCCACCGCCGTTATAGCGCACGTCGATGACGATGCCGTCCTTCTTGTAATACTTGCCCATGACTTGGCTATAGACCTCGCGGTAGCTGGCGTCGTCCATCGACTGGATGTGTACATAGCCCAGTCGGCCACCCGACAGACTGTCGACCAGGTGAGCGTTGCGCTTGACCCAACGCTTATAGAGCAACTGGTTCATCGCGCCGTTGGTGATGGGCAGTATGACCTCGTCGAAGGTCTTGCCACCCTTGGGGTCGCGGATGGTGACCAGTGTCTTCTTGCCTGCCAACCCGTTGAGCAGCAGCGTGTAGTCGTTCTCCTCGTTGATTTCGGTGCCATTGATCTTCTCGACAATCATGCCGCGGCGCACCTTGCTCGTCGAACGGGCAAACGGCCCCTTCTCCACCACCTCGTCAATCTTCAGACCCTTGCCGGTGTAGGTCCAGTCGAACAGCAGGCCCATGTTGGCTGTTGCCTCGCTGCGTCCGCTGGGGTAGTAGCGGCCGCCTGAGTGCGACACATTGAGCTCGCCCAGCACCTCGCTCAGCAGGTTGGCGTAGTCATAGTTGTTGTTGATGTGGGGCAGGAACTTGCGGTAGGCGTCGCACATCGCGTCCCACTTGCAGCCGTTGAGGTCGGTGCGGAAGAAGCGCTTGTTGACCTGGTGCTGCACGTGGTTGAACATATACTCGCGCTCGGCGGCCAGATCCATCTTGACCTCGGCATTGTAGTTGATGGGCGTGAGCTTGTCGCTGGCCACGGTGAGCTTGTTCATTGCCGAGCCCAGCACAAACATCTCCTTGCCGTCCTTGCCCAGCTGGATGTTGGCCCAGCCCGAGTTCATCTTGTTCACCAGCTTGGTCGAGTGCTTGCGCATGTCCAGCTTCCACAGGTCGTAGCCACCCTCGAACTTCGACAGGTAGTAGAGGTTGTCGCCGTCGTTGGTGACCATGGCGCTGGCGATGCTGCTCGAGTTGGGTGTGAGTCGCACCACGCGGTCCTCGATGCCTTCAAGCTCGACGACGATGTCCTTGACCTCGTCCTTCTTCTCGTCGGCCTTGTCATCTTTCTTCTTGTCTTTGTTCTTCTTGTCGGCCTCGGCCTTCTTCTTGTCGGCCTCCTTCTTCGCTTCCTTCTCGGCCTCCTTGACCAGCTCGTAGTCCTCCTTGCTCATGCGGTATTTGTCGTAGGCGTCCTGGTTGACAAAGGCCAGCAGAACGTCGTCCTGCGAGCCCCACGAGCCGTGCGCGCGCATACCGTAGCGGTTGCTGGTGAACAGGATGGCATTGCCCTCCATCACCCACTTGGGCGACTCGCTGAAGTAGCCGCTGCCGGTGATGTTGGTGATTGGGCCGCCATTGGCGCTGACGATGCCCACATCGGTGTACGGGTCGCGCTGGTTGGCGATATAGGTCAGGGTGAACCACTTGCTGTCGGGCGACCACTGGTAGTCAAACCCGCCGTTGGTCTCATACCACGTCGAACCGTCGGTCACCTGATGTACCTTCTTGCTCTTGATGTCCATGACCATGAGGCGGTTGCGGTCTTCGATAAAGGCCAGCTTCTTGCCGTCGGGGCTCACATCGGGCGCGGCGCGCTCCACGGTGGTCGACGGCAACAGAATCTCCTCCTTGATGGTGGTGGCGTTGGGGAAGTTGGGGTCTTCCTTGCGCTCGATGGAGGCCTCGACCAGCTGCCAGTTGCCATTGCGCTCGGTGGCGTAGTAGAGGGTGCGGTTGTCACTGCCCCACGACAGGCCGTCCTCGGCCTCGGGGGTGTTGGTGATGCGCTTGGTGGTGCCGTACTCCACCGAGGTGACAAAGACCTCGCCGCGGGCGATGAAGGCCACCTGTTTGCCGTCGGGCGATGCCACGGCCGCGGTGGCACCGCGCGTCATGGTGGTGCGCAACACGTCGTCGGAGTCGTCGTGATACAGGTCGATCTTCACCTTGCTGGGTTTGCCGCCCTGCGCTTGGGTGTACAGCTCACCGTCGTAGGTGTAGCACAGCGTGCCGTTGTTGGCAATCGACAGGAAGCGCACCGGGTGGGTCTTGAACGAGGTCACGGCCTTGATGGACCCGGGCTGGTCGATGGGGAACTGATACACGTTCATCGAGCCGCCGTTGCGCTCGCTCAGGATATACACCGTGCGGCCGTCGGCGCTGAGCACCGGGCTGCGGTCCTCGCCGGCATGGTTGGTGAGGTTGGTGTGCTGGCCAGTGGTGGCGTCATATTTCCAAATCTCGCGGGTCACCGAGCTGGTGTGGTGCTTGCGCCAGGCGTCCTCCATGCCCTTCTGGTCCTGATAGACCATGAAGCGGCCCTTGCTGTCCCACTTGAGCTCCTCGGCAGGGGTGCCCAGCACCTGGGTGGTGCGACCTCCGGCCACAGGCACCTTGTAGACCTCGGTCAGGCGGCTGCTGGGGAAGAGCACACTGCTGGCCGGGTCTTGAATGGCCGCCGAAAAGTAGACATATTTCCCGTCGGGGCTGAAGGCCCAGGGAAGCTCGCTGGCCGAGTTGGTGGTCAACCGCGTGGGCGCTCCGCCGCTCGAGGGCATGACATAGACGTCAAAGTTGCCCTTGCGGTCGCTGGCAAAGGCCAGGTACCGACCGTCGGCACTCCACACGGGGTTCATCTCGTAGCTCGACTGGGTGGTCAGCTGCACGGCATGGCCGCCGGTGGCTGCAACCTTATAGATGTCGCCTTTGTAGCAGAAGGCAATCTCCTGCCCGTTGGGTGAGATGGCCGCATAGCGCATCCACAGTGGCGTGACCGCCCCGGCTTGCGCGGCGAGGGTTGCCACGGCAGCCAGTGTCAAGAGTTTTCTCATTTCTTTGTTGGTTTTAGGGTTTATTATTTGTTGTTTAACTTTCTAGCGTGGTTTCTTGTCGGTAGCTAAGAGTTAACGAGGTATATGTTGTGGCTGCGAACAGGTGTGCTGTGCGATCAGCCAGGCTGTGTAGGGACGGCACCCCTGTGCCGTCCGCCTGCGGGTTGCAGTCAACATTACTTTTTGTCGAGGCTGACGTCGCTCCTGCGCCGTCCCTACCACAACTCCTTACCCCTTACCTCCTCGCCATTCCGTCTTAACTACTTCATAATCGGGTGTTTGTTATTTGATGATCTGTTCTGCAATGTGATATCGTGGTCTGTCCTTGACTTCGATGTAGATTTTGCCGATGTATTCGCCCACCACGCCAAGGCCGATGAGGATGCACCCGCCGATGAACCACAGCGACAGCACAATCGATGCCCAGCCGCTCACGGCGCGGCCGGTGAAGTAGGCGATGAGCACATACACCAGCATGGCCAGCGCGATGAACAGGAACACCACACCCAGCGTGAGCACCATGCGCACAGGACGGATGCTAAACGACGTGATGCCGTCAACGGCCATGCCGGCCATGCTGCGCAACTGGTACTTGCTGTGGCCGGCTGCACGCTCGGCGCGGTCGTAGTACACGCAGTCGGTGGTGAAGCCCAACAGCGACACCACACCGCGCAGATACAGGTTGCGCTCGCGATAGCTGAGCAGTGCCATGACGGCACGGCGGCTCATCAGACGGTAGTCGGCATGGTTGTAGACGCTGCGTACGCCCAGACGGCTCATCACCCGATAGAATGCCTGTGCGCTGGTGCGCTTGAACCAGGTGTCGCTGGTGCGGTCGCGCCGCACACCGTACACGATGTCGCTTCCCTGCCTGTGGCGATCGAGCATCTGCGGGATGACCTCGATGTCGTCCTGCAGGTCGGCGTCGATGGTGACCATCACATCGGCTAGACGGGCAAATGCCTCAAGCCCGGCCATGAGCGCATTCTGCTGCCCACTGTTGGCGCTGAGCTTGATGCCGCACACTTGCGGCAGCTGGGCGTACTGCGAGATCATGTCCCAGGTGCCATCGGTCGAGCCGTCGTCGACGTAGGCCACGCGGCTGTTGCCGCCCACCACACCGGCATCGACCATGCGCTGCAGCAGCGACACCAGGTGCTCATGGGTGATGGGCAACACGTCTTGCTCGTTGTAGCAAGGCACCACTATATATAGGACAGGTTTTTCCATGAACTGACAAAGATAGGGCTTTTTTTTTGTTTTTGAACCATTTTAGTCACAAAATCGCAAAAAATGCACTCCCTTTGGCTTTTTTGCACTATCTTTGCAAGCTCTAGAGGCGCTAGACTTTCTAGACAATCTAGAACGACCGCCTGCTCTAAGCCGGCAAACGATAAACTTTCAACTTTAAACTAAAAACTACTAAGATATGGCCCTTCAATGTGGAATCGTGGGACTGCCCAATGTGGGCAAGTCGACCTTGTTTAACTGTCTGTCGAATGCCAAGGCGCAGTCGGCCAACTTTCCGTTTTGCACCATCGAGCCCAATGTGGGCGTAATCACTGTGCCCGACGAGCGTCTCAACGCCCTGGCAGAGCTGGTGCACCCCGAGCGCATCGTGCCCACCACGGTCGAGATTGTCGACATCGCCGGACTGGTCAAGGGAGCTTCGCGAGGCGAAGGACTGGGCAACAAGTTCCTGGCCAACATACGTGAGACCGATGCCATCATCCATGTGCTGCGATGCTTCGACGACGACAACATCACACACGTCGACGGGTCGGTCGACCCTGTGCGCGACAAGGAGGTGATCGACACAGAGCTGCAGCTGCGCGACCTGGAGACGGTGGAGAGTCGCATGCCGCGCATACAGAAGCAGGCACAGGCAGGCGACCGCGACGCTAAGGTGCAGTATGAGGTGCTGGCGCGCTTCAAGGAGGCACTCTCGCAGGGACACAATGCACGCAGTGTGGAGCTGCTCAACAAGGACGAGGAGCGTGTGGCACACGACCTGTTCCTGCTCACAAGCAAGCCCGTGCTGTATGTGTGCAACGTCGACGACGCGTCGGCAGCAACGGGCAATGCCTACGTCGAGGCAGTGCGCGAGGCCATCAAGGACGAGAACGCCCAGCTACTGGTCGTGGCCGCCCAGACCGAGAGCGAGATTGCCGAACTCGACACCTACGAGGAGCGGCAGATGTTCTTGCAGGAAATAGGGTTGCAGGAGAGCGGCGTGAACCGTATCATCAAGGCGGCTTATGCACTGCTCGACCTCGAGACATTCCTCACGGCAGGACCTAAGGAGGTCAGGGCGTGGACTTTCCGCAAGGGCAGCAAGGCTCCGCAGTGCGCCGGGGTCATCCACACCGACTTTGAGCGCGGCTTCATCCGGGCCGAGGTCATCAAGTATGACGACTACATCCACTATGGCAGCGAGGCTGCCGTCAAGGAGGCTGGAAAGATGCACATCGAGGGCAAGGACTACGTGTTCCAGGACGGCGACATCGTCGTGTTCCGCTTCAACGTCTAAATATTTTAAGTGTTAAAAAGAGGTTGAAATTTGGACCTTTCATTTAAAAAGCCTAATTTTGCATTTTAAATCTGAGGTATAATGGGCAAGGCAAACAATAAAACCAAAGTTGACAAGAAACCTCTGGACATCAAGTCCAAGACACGCATTGTGCTCTCGTCTGTGACAAAAGACGAGTTGGACAAACGTCGCTCTCGTGCCTACGCGTTTGTTCTATGATGCTTGATGAGTCATATCCGTTTCAGTTCATTCAACGACAAAATGCCCCTTGCGACACCGATCTGGAGAACATCGAACTCTATAAGTTCAGGTCAAGCCCGGCAGATGCTGCTGCATGAGCCCGATTTGGTAACACTGATGGAAGATTTCTTCACCGAGCGATACGACTATTTTGATTGACTGCACATCGAGGGCAAGGACTACGTGTTCCAGGACGGCGACATCGTCGTGTTCCGTTTCAACGTATGACCCGATAGAGTCAGCCGACGCCAATTCAATCACAACAGGGGGGCGACACAATCATGTCGCCTCCCTGTTTTTGGTGGCTCATCGTCATGATAGGTGTCAGCAAAAATGGACAAGCACACTTATTTTCTGCCGATTTTGGTGGCATTTTACTGTTTGTGGAAGTGATGCGGTAACAATTCGAAAGTTGAAGACAAAATTTGTTAAAACGCAAAATGTTAAAATGCCCCGAAATTAACATTTTGTTTCCTGGCTGACCTGAAAGCTGGGCGGCTCGTCGGAGGGTTTGAGAATCAAGACAATGACCCCTGTCTTTACAAAATAATGCAGCCGAAAAATACACATAGGCCTGGTTTTGATAAAAATTAGAAAAGTGTATAAAAGGTTAAAGTTGTCACAAAATTTGCACAAAATGGGCAAAACCGATAACTTTGCATCTGCAAAATAACAAAAACCATAGGTTTTAAGGGCGGGCTAAACAATTTATGACGCCATCACGGATGCTCGCCAATAGCATGAATTAATTATTTACACATTATATTAATAATTAAAATGCGAGAGTTTATGATTAAGAAATTAACCTTGTTTCTAGCGTGTCTGTTCCTGGCAATAGGGATAGCCAACGCTCAGATGACGGTCACGGGAACCGTGACTGACGAGGCCGACGGGTTCCCCATCACGGGAGCTACCGTGCAGGTCATCGGCAGTCAGGTGGGTACAGCGACCGACATTGACGGAAAGTTCACACTGAACGTTCCGAGTGGAAAGAACATGATTCGTGTCTCGTACATCGGTATGATCACCCAAGAGGTGGCCGTGTCGCCCAACATGAACATCGTGCTCAAGAGCAGTGAGACAACACTCGACGAGGTCGTCGTCACCGCTATGGGTATCAAGCGTGAGGCCAAGGCTCTGGGTGTGAGTGCAACACCCATCAAGGGTGATGTCATCGCCCAAGCCCGCACCAACGACATCATGTCGAGCCTTGCAGGTAAGGTGGCTGGTGTGCAGATTGGCGAAACTTCGTCCGACCCGGGTTCTTCCAAGTCGGTCATCATCCGTGGCGTGAGCTCGCTCTCGGGCAGCAACCAGCCGCTCTATGTGGTGGACGGTGTGCCCCTGAACAACTCGGCCAGCTACAGTAGCGACGGTCTGAACAGCGGCTACGACTTCGGTAACGGTGCCAGCGCCGTCAACCCCAACGACGTCGAGTCGATGACCATCCTTAAGGGTGCTGCCGCTACAGCACTGTATGGTAGCCGTGCCGGTGCAGGTGTCATCCTGATCACCACCAAGAAGGGTACCAAGCAGAAACGAGGCGTCGGCATCGAGTATAACGGTGGCCTGCAGTGGGAGACGCTGCTGCGCTTGCCGCAGATGCAGAACGACTTCGGTATGGGTTGGTATGGCGACCACACCGAGATTGAGAACGGTTCGTGGGGTCCCCGCTTCGACGGCTCAGAGCAGCTGTGGGGCTGGACCTACAACTACAGCCAGGGACTGAAGTCGTACTTGCCCATCAAGAGCAACGTCAAGGACTTCTTCAGCACCGGTTTCCGCTACAGCAACAGCATCTCGTTCAATGGTGCAACTGACAAGAGCACCTACTTCGTGTCGCTGTCGCAAATCAACGATGACGGTATCATTCCGCGCAAGTCCGACACCTATACCAAGTACACCGTGTCGGGACGCGGTAGCCACCGCGAGGGTCCGGTCACATTCAGCACATCGCTGAACTACGCCTTCCAGCGCAACCACTTCGTGACCACCGGACAGAAGACGGGCTCGATGTACAACAGCATCATGCAGACGCCGCGCGACATCGCCATCGTCGAGATGGAGGACCTGAACAACCCGTTCAACACACCGGGTTACTACTACACCCCCTACGGTGTGACCAACCCCTACTACATCATCGAGAACTACCAGAACGAGTATGAGCAAGAGCGCTTCTATGGCAACCTCCAGCTCGACTACGACTTCTTGAAATATTTCAAGGCCACCTATCGCTTCGGTCTGGATACAAATACGGGCCACCACAACTTTGGTTCGCCCAACATGGCTTCGCTCTTCAAGGACACGCCCAACTATGAGGATGCCCTCAAGGAACTCACTGGCGAGGTGTCGCAGACCATCACCCGCCGCCGCGAGATTGACCAGAACTTCATGATCACCTACGACCAGCAGGTGCTTGAAGACCTGCACATCAACGCACAGCTCGGTTTCAACGGCAACGAGCGTTCCTACAAGTCGCTTGCATCGTCGGTAACCAACCTGACCATCCCCATGTGGTATAACCTGGCCAACAGTGCCGGTATTCCCACCACGTCGGAGTATCAGTGGAAGCGCCGCTACCTGGCCGTGTTCGGCAGTGCCGAGTTTGCCTACAAGAATATGCTCTACCTCACATTGCAAGGCCGCAACGACTGGTCGTCGACCCTGCCCAAGAGCAACCGTTCGTACTTCTATCCCGGCGTGAGCTTGAGCTTCCTGTTCAGCGAGCTGCTCAGCCCCGAGACCCGCAACAACATCCTCAACTTCGGCAAGTTCCGTCTGGCATGGGGACGCACCGGTAACGATGCCGGCGTCTACATGACCAACTCGGTGTTTGCCCAGGCAGCAGCCGCTTCCAGCGGATTCGGCAACGGCAGCTCGTTCCCCTTCACCAAGGGTGATGGCATCAACGCCTACTCGCTGGGCAACGTGCTCGGCAGCCAGAACTTGAGCCCCGAGATGACTACTGAGTTTGAGGTGGGTCTGAACATGGCCTTCCTGCAGAACCGCTTGAGCTTCGACGCGGCCTACTACAACCGCAACACCGACAAGCAGATCTTCTCGCTGAACATGGACCCCGCCACCGGCTATACGGCCCAGAACATGAACCTGGGTAAGATTCGCAACCGCGGTATCGAGTTCCTGGTCAACGTCACTCCCGTCAAGGTGGGCGATTTCCAGTGGGACATCAACTGGAACTTCACCAAGAACTGGAGCAAGGTCATCAAGCTGCCCGAGGAGTTGGGAGGAATCGCCACCATCTATGGCCTGAGCGGTGGAACGAGCATGTACGCCATCGAGGGTGAGCCTCTGGGCGTGTTCAAGGCCTACGTGCCTCAAATGACCGAGGACGGAAAAATCATCTGCGACAGCGAGGGACAACCCATTGTCAACCCCGAGCAGCAGATTGTGGGAAGCATGAACTACAAGTATCAGATGGGCTTCGGCACCACACTGACCTACAAGGGACTGAGCCTGACGGCCAACCTCGACATCCGTCGCGGCGGTCTGCTCTACTCGCGCACCAAGGACATCACCTACTTCACCGGTAATGCCATCCAGACGGCCTACAACAGCCGCAACCCGTTCATCGTGCCCAACTCGGTGCAGCAAGCTGGTACCGACGAACATGGCAACCCCATCTATGTCGAGAACGAGACCCCGCTTGATGAGACGGGCATCTTCACCTACTGGGATGCCGGTGGCTCTGAACTGGACCGCGCGTTCCTGGTCGACAAGAGCTATGTCAAGCTGCGCTCGGTGGTGCTGAGCTGGAGCTTGCCCAGCAAGTGGCTGGCCAAGACCTTCCTCACCGGAGTGACACTGTCGGCATTCGGCAACAACCTCTTCTTGTGGACGCCGAAGAGCAACACCTTCATCGATCCTGAGACCACGAGCTTCGGTAACGACCTCGAGGGTAACTATGGTGAGTACTCGGCCAACCCGAGCTCGCGCAAGTTTGGTTTCAATGTGCAGGTTAAATTCTAAAAAGCGAAACAGACATGAAAAAGATATCATTATTCCTGACCGTTGCGGCTGCGTTGTGCCTGTCATCGTGCAACCTTGACATCAACGACGACCCCAACTCTCCGTCGAGCAGCGACGTCACACCCGACCTGGTGTTCCCGGCTGCCGAGAATGCGATTGCCACGGCCGTGGGCGACCAGATGTTCAACTACTCCGGCTTCTTTGCCCAGTACTTTGATCAGCGCCCTGAGGCCAACCAGTATAACAATGAGGCCGAGCTGAACATCGACGAGTCGACCAACCTGTTCGACCGTTGCTACCGTACACTCTATGCCGGTGCGCTGGCCGACCTGAAGAACATCATGGACCGCATCGACAACAAGAGCGACCTCTTTGCATGCACCGTGTTGCGGGCCTACTCATTCCAGGTGCTGGTCGACAACCTCGACCAGGTGCCATACACCGAGGCCCTGCAGGGTAGCGCCAACACCAACCCCGCTTGGGACAAGGGCGAGGATGTCTACAAGGGCGTGCTGGCCGAGATGGACCAGGCCGAAGCTGCACTTGAGGGCGAACTGATGTCGCTCAACGACCCCATGCTCAGCAAGAATGTGAGCCAGTGGCGAGGCTTTGCCAACGCACTGCGTCTGCGCATGTATCTGCGCCTGATCGATGCCGGCATCAACGCCAGCGAGTATCAGAGCAAGGCCGTGGCGCTGGTCAATGCCGGCAACTTCTTCACAGGCGATGTCAAGTGGGATGTCTACAGCCCCACCGAGGGACAGTACAACCCCTGGTATGATGTGGCACGCGCACTGGGCACCAAGAACCATGTGGCTGCCTATCCTATCGTGAGTTACTTAGTGGCCACCGACGACCCGCGCATCAGCTATGCCATCATGCCGAACGAGAATGGTGCCTACGTCGGACAGATTCCCGGTGCCAAGACCGTCTACAAGAGCTGGGGCGTGGACTGGAAGAACAAGGACGTGAGCGCCATCGACTATACCAACGCCATGGCCGCTCCCATCTATCTGTTCACCCAGAGCGAGCTGCAGTTCCTCATCGCCGAGACACAACTGCGCTGGGGCGACAAGGCTGCCGCCAAGACTGCATACGAGGCCGCTGTGCAGGCCGACTTCGCTTCGCGCGGCATCGCCATGGGCGCCTTCCTCAACGGTTCTATGGTCAAGTGGGAAGCGCAACCCTCGGACGCTGCACGGCTCAACCTGATCTACATGCAGAAGTGGGTGGCACTGTTCTATCGCAACCACATGGAGGCATGGAGCGAGGTGCGCCGCACCGATGTGCCCGTCACCACCACCATGACCGGTAAGGAGGTCTTTGAGAATCCGGATGCTTACGCAGCAGGCAGCATGATTGTGCCGTCACGCAACTACATCGTGGCCGGCGGACTGTGCAAGCGCGTGCCCTATCCCAGCAATGCTCGTCAGCTCAACAAGAACACCCCCGCCGAGAAGCTGCTCAGCGACCGCGTGTTCTGGGATGCCAAGTAATGTGAGACACGAGAATTTAAGAACTAACTTAAAATTTGATCAATTATGAAGAAAATATATTTGTTGGGTCTCTTGACGCTCGGTATGCTCACGCTGGCATCGTGCAGCGATAGCAACGACGAGCTGACCGACTCGCGTCTGACCTATTATGCCGAACTCACCATGGAGGGCGATGAATTCATGATTGTCCCCGTCGGCACCGAGTTTGTCGATCCGGGCTGCAAGGGCCAGCTCTACGATAAGGCTTCCGGCGAAGTCAAGGACATCACCAGCCAAATCGTTGTCTCGGGTGCCGACGAGGTGGACCCGAACACCATGGGCTTCTACTATGTGACCTATTCTGCTCCGGGCAGTGACGGCTATATGTCGTCAGTCACCCGCACGGTCTGCGTGTGCGACCCCACCGTCACACTCGACATGGCGGGCACCTACGAAACCGACATGAACGCTTCGCTCTATGGTGCCTCCAAGACCCCGTTCGCAGCCTACGCGGCCAACTACGGCTACACCAGCCAGTGTGTGGGCATCACGTTCAAGCGGCTGGCTCCGGGCTTCTTCCAGGTCAACGACCTGTTGGGAGGATGGTATGAGCAGATTCGCGGCTTCGGTGCGCAATACGGTGCCGGCATGGGCATGATGACGGGATATGTCAGCCTCGACAACGATGGCAACATCTCGCTCATCAGCAGTAACATCCGTGCTTGGAACGATGGATTGGATTATATCAAGGATGGTGTCTATGACGCCGAGACCGGAACCATCACTTATAGCCTGAGCTACTCGAGCCAGGTCTTCATGGACATTGTGCTGCACAAGGTACAGTAACGTTGAAACATTAAATAATGACTAAGATTATGAAAAAATATATTTCATTCTTTGTGACGGCACTCGTGCTGAGCCTGGGGCTTGCCTCGTGCAGCACCGAGACCAACGAGCCGGCCGGCGGAACCGCAGTCGAGGACATGTGCGGACACTGGGTGGTCACCTGCGATGTGGTCGTTGATGGTGAGAACCTGGGCGATTACTATGGCTTGGGCGAGTGGAGCATGCTCACCTACAACACCGCCAACAACGACAAGGACGTGATGTGGATCACCGACCAGGGGAACTTCTGGGACTATACCGGCAAGGTGCAGGTTGACTACAATGCCAAGACCTTCTCGTGCAAGGATGTGTACATCTACACCTACGATGTCAAGGACGAGGAGGACAATGTCATCGGCCAGGAAGATGCCTTCATGACCATCACCAACGGTAAGGTCATCAAGAACGGCGGTGTCAATGTCAACGGAAAGCCCACCGACGCCATCGAGTATGACATCCAGTTCAGCGATGACGATCCCAGCGTTGTCTACCACATCCATGGTGTCCGCTACACCGGATTCTGATCACGACAAACCATTGTTATCATAAGCACTACTTGAGTGTGGGGTGCGCCACTTCTGGGCGCACCCCACATTTGTCACACCCAGCGGGGGAATTATTGGTTCTATATCCTTGATTGTAAATTAAAATGATTATCTTTGTAGCCTGAAACTAATTATTGCCCACGATGGAAAAGCAACCACAGAAACCGCTGCGCATACCCTACGGCATGCAGAACTGGGAAGCAGTGCGGCTCGAAGGATATTACTATGTCGACAAGACACGCTTCATCCCCGAGATTGAGGCGAACAACAACTATTTCTTCTTCATTAGGCCGCGACGCTTCGGTAAGTCGATGCTGCTCAACATGCTCACGCAGTATTACGACATCAAGAAACGCCATCTGTTCGACCGCCTCTTTGGCGACTTGTGGATTGGCAGTCACCCCACCGAAGCCCGCAACTCCTATCTGGTGCTGAGCCTCAACTTCTCGGCCATCACCGGCGGGCTGGAGGACTACCAGCAACGGCTCTATGCCTACTGCAACGAGCAGTTCAAGCGGTTTGCTGAGTACTATGCCGATCTGCTGCCCAGCGACACGCTGACCGAATTGCAGGCATCGAACGATGCGGCACTGCAGCTCAACACACTCGCCAACTTGTGCTACAGTGTCGGGCAAAAAATCTATCTGTTCATCGATGAGTATGACCACTTCACCAACGCCATCCTGGCCGATGCCGCCACCGAATCCAGCTACAAGGCCGAGACACATGGCACGGGGGTTTACCGAAGATTCTTCAACATGGTCAAGGATGGCACGGGCAAGAGCATCAGCCGCATGTTTGTCACCGGGGTGAGTCCGGTGACCATGGATGACCTGACCAGCGGCTTCAACATCGCGACAAACTATACGACCGACCCGGAATTTAACGCCATGGTGGGATTCACCGAGCACGAGGTGAGGCAGATGCTGGACTACTACAGACAGCACTACACTTTCCGACACACCACCGACCAGCTGATTGACATCATGAAGCCCTGGTATGACAACTACTGCTTTGCCGAGGAGTGTCTGGACGAGCCACCAATGTACAACAGCGACATGGTGCTGTATTTCATGAGCCATTATTTAAGGAGCAAGAATATACCTAGAGATATGCTGGACCAGAACATCCGCACCGACTACAACAAGATGCGCATGCTCATCCGCAAGGACCGGGGATTTGACAACAACGCCAGCATCATTCAGTACATCGTAGAGACAGGCGGCATTGTGGCCGACCTCAAGAAGTCGTTCCCATCGGAGGACATCCCCAAGCAGGACAACTTCATCTCGCTGCTCTACTACTTCGGCATGCTCACCATAGCTGGGCGTTATCGTGGTAGCACCAAGCTGCGCATCCCCAACCAGGTGGTGCGTGAGCAGATGTATGGATACTTGACACAGAACTACCGCACCAATGAGCTTGCCACCGATGACATGGAGCGCGAAAGGCTCATGAAAAACATGGCTTATGATGGCGACTGGCGGCCGTTCTTTGACAACATCGCACGGGCCATAGCACGCTACAGCAGCAACCGCGACAAGGCCAAGGGCGAGGCCTACGTGCATGGATTCACGCTGGCCCAGACCTGCCTGACCAAGCTCTACCTGCCCGTCAGCGAGCTGGATGCCGGGGCCAAGACCTACTACAACGACGCACCGCTGGGCGGTTATGCCGACATCTACATGCAGCCCATGCTGGAGATTTACCCCGACATTGAGCACAGCTTTGTGTTGGAGCTGAAGTATGTGCCGGGCAATGCGACCGATGCCGAGGTCGAGCAGGCCAGCCGCCAGGCGCACGACCAACTGCTGCGCTACGAACGGTCGGTGGTCATCGAGCGTACGTTGGGTCACACGCGTCTGCACCGCCTGGTGCTGGTGTGGCGTGGCATCGAGCTCGCCGTCGCCCAAGAACTCTAGCCCGCACCCCAGGGTTGAAAGAAACAGGGAACTCCCTCTCCCTTGGCAGGGGAGAGGTCAGGTGAGGGGTTGAGTAGCGAATAAGGGCTGCCGCAACAAGGGGAGGGGTTGAGCGAATAAGGGCTACCGCAACAAGGTAGGAACGGCAGCGAAGAAGTAGGGACGGCACTCCTGTGCCGTCCGCCTCGACCGAGGGTAATATTGTTTGCAACCCGGATGCGGACGGCACAGGGGTGCCGTCCCTACAACCGTTGTCAGCCACCTGGTAGCGGCGCGGCCCTACATTCGTTCTCATACCAGTCCAAAAAACCAACCACCAAACCCATCAAGGAAATGATGGATTTGGTGGTATATGGTGAGTTATCTCCCCTGGAGGGTGCCGGTCACTGCGCGGCGCCACCCAGAGCGATGTAGAGCCCAATGACGG
The DNA here is from genome assembly GCA_017477555.1 of Muribaculaceae bacterium. Classification (GTDB taxonomy): domain Bacteria; phylum Bacteroidota; class Bacteroidia; order Bacteroidales; family Muribaculaceae; genus Sodaliphilus. The sequence continues at coordinate 8,917 of JAFUVK010000010.1, read as the reverse complement.
CTTGTGCCGCGTCGTACATGGTCATCGCCTCGTTGAGCTGGGCGTTGAGCAGGGTCTCCTGGGCGGTGATCACCTCCAGGTAGCTTGCCTTGCCGTTGTCCATCAACTCATGCGTGCCGTTGTAGGCATCGTGCAGCACAGCAGTCTGGCGGTGATAATGGCCATACTTCTCGTTGGCCAACTGATAGTCGGCAAGCGCCTCATTTACTTCATTTCCAGCGTCAATAACGGTCTGTACATACTTGTTACGCAAGTCCTCTTGGGCAAGTTGTGTCAGTCGCAGATTGCCCTTGAGTTGTCCGCGGGCAAAGATGGGCTGCGTGAGCGACCCCACGATGCTGAGCAGAATTTTCCCGGGGTTGACGATGACTCCGCCCGCACTGTTGGTCCAGCCGGCCGTGCCCGACAACGACAGGCCGGGATAGAACGCCGACCGAGCTGTCTGCATGTTATAGAACGCTTCTTCCATGGCATGGTCGGCCAAGCGGATGTCAGGCCGGTTGAGCAGCATCTGTGCCGAGATGTCCTGCTTGGTCAGCTGGGGCATCGAAAAGCTGCCAAAGCGGTTGCGCTCGATGTGCCTCGGCGACATGGCCAGCAGGCTGCACAATGCGTTCTCCACGGTGCGGATCTCTTGCTTGGCATCCACGATTTGTGCCTTCACGCTCAAGCACGACGCCTCTTGCTGGTTGACGGCGGTCGAATAAATCTTGCCGTTCTCCCACAGCACCTTCTGGGTCTCCAGTGACACGTTCCACAGGCTGTCGGTCTGCTTCAAGATCTCTATCTGGCGGTCCAGGAGCTGGAGCAGGTTGTAGTATTGTGCCACGGCCGAAATCAGGTTGGCACGCACGGCGTCCTCGTTGGCCTTGGTCTGCAACACCACGGCCTGTGCGGCGCGCTTCTTGTTGGTGTACGAGCCTATCTGACCCATGTCCCAACCCACCTGCAGCGGCAAGTCGTAGGTCTTCGACGTGTTGCTGTCGAAGTGGGCGATAGCTCCCGACGGATTGAAGAAGAGCGAGGGCAGGATCGATTTCTTGGCCATCTGGAGCCTCACTTCGCTCTGCTCGATGGCGATGCGCGCCGACTTGAGGTCGGTGTTGCGCACCAGCGCACTGTCGATGAGTTGCTGCAGCAGGGGGTCGGTGAAGAACTCCCGCCACGACGGTGCGGCCGGAGCGTTGGCGGCCAGCGAGTCGACACCGATGACATCGGCAGGCACCTGGGTGTTGTGCTCATACTCTTTATACAAGCCACAACTGGCGACAAGCAAGCACAACGTGCTTATGCTCAATATGATTTTTATTCTTTTCATGACATTACTCACTTGTGTTTTCGTTTTGATTGACTTCTACCACTGGCTTACCTTGAAACTTCTCGTGCAGCTTTTGGAACACGATGAAGAAGGCCGGCACAACATACAGCAGAGCGAGTGAGCCGACGGCCATACCGGCGGTGACACCCAGGGCCAGCACACGGTTGCCATTGGCACCGGCACCACCGGCGATAATCAGCGGGATCATACCCGCAATCATCGTCACCACAGTCATCAAGATGGGGCGCAGACGCTCCTCGCACGCGGCGTAGGCCGCGTCGCGGATGCTCAAGCCCTGGGCGCGGCGCTCGGTGGCGAACTCCGTGATGAGGATAGCGGTCTTGGCCAGCAAGCCGATGAGCATAATCACACCCGTCTGCAGGTAGATGTTGTTCTCCATGCCCGGCAGTCCTACCACCGCCCAGACAGCGCCAAACGAACCCATCAGTCCGAACGGCACACTCAGCAGCACAGCCATCGGGGTGAACCAGGAGTTGTAGAGCGACGCCAGAATCAGGTAGATCAGGATCACGCAGACCAGGTAGATCATGGCCGTGGCGTTCGACCCTGCCGTCTCGGCCACCTCGCGCGACATGCCGCCGTACTCGTAGCTGTAGCCACTGGGCATCTGCTCGGCAAACACCTCGGCGATGGCCTTCTGCACGTCGCCCTCCGAGTGGCCGTTGGCGGGCATCACGCTGCAGGTGATGCTCTGGAACAGGTTGAAGTGCTCGACTGAGGACGAACCCACCACCTCATGCAGGTTGACAAACTCCGAGATGGGGGCCATCTTGCCACCCTGCACGCGCACAAAGATGTTGTTCAGCGACGAGGGGTCAAGACGATACTCAGGCGAGGCATTGGCCATGATGCGATACACCTTGCCGAACTGGTTGAAGTTGCCCACGTAGGCTCCACCGCAGTAGGCACCCAGCGTGTTGAGCACGTCGGCAGGGGTCACGCCGGCACGGTCGCACTGGGTGGCGTCGACCTCAACCTGGAATTTGGGGAAGCGCTCTGAGTACGACGACATGGCCAGCATCACTTCCGGCCGCTCGTTGAGCTTGGCCAGGAACTTGTTGGCGTCGATGTTAAAGTCACTCATCGGGCGGTCTTGCTGGTCTTGCAGCACCAGATTCACACCACTGCTGGAGCCATAGCCCGGCACCTGCGGCATCTGGAAGGGGATGACCACGGCGTTCTTGATCTCCTGGCAGTCCATGGCAAATCGGCTATACACAAGCTCGATATAGTGGTTGATGCCCTTGCGGTCATCCCAGTTCTTCAGGCGGACGATGAGCGTGGCATAGCAACTGCCGGCCTGGTTGGCGATCATGCCATAGCCGCTGACAGCGGCATAGCTCTCCAGCTCGGGAATCTTCTTAATCTTTTCCTCCACCTGCTTGACAATCTCCTGGGTCTCATGCAGGGTGCAGCCCTCCGGTGCGCGTACCTCGGCCAGGAACACGCCCTGGTCTTCCTGGGGCACCAGACCCGAAGGCAGGCCGCGCATGAAGAACACGAGCAGCACAGCCGCGATGACCAGCAGGATGCCCGATATCGCGGGACGTTTGATAAAGCTGCCCACGCTCTTCTTATATTTCTTCAGGATGGCGTTATAGCTGGCGGTATAGGCTATTGTCACGTAGTAGTTCAGGTTCTTCTTCTGCGTGTTGCTCTTGGAATAGCGCATCATGATGGCGCACAGCGCGGGACACAGCGTCAAGGCCGACACGCACGACAGACCCACCGACGAGGCTAGCGTCACACCAAACTGGGTGAAGAACGCCCCCGACGTGCCGGGCATGAACGCCACGGGAATGAACACGGCCATAAACACCAGCGTACACGAGATGACGGCTACCGACACTTCGCTCATTGCCTGGCGTGTGGCCTCGCGGGCATCGGTCACGCCACCTTCCATCTTGGCCATCACGGCTTCCACCACCACGATGGCGTCGTCCACTACCGTACCGATGGCAAGCACCAGGGCGAATAGCGTCAAGATGTTGAGCGAGAAACCGGCTATCATCACCACGGCAAACGTACCCAACAGCGACACGATGATCGATATCGAAGGTATCACCGTGGCCTTGAAGTTCTGCAAGAAGAAGTACACCACCAGAATCACGAGGATGATGGCGATAATCAGGGTCTCCACCACGTTGTGAATAGCCGCGAACAGGAAGTCGTCGCTGGTTTCAAGAGTCACAAACTCCAGACCGGCAGGCATGGTGGGCTTCAACTCTTCGTAGAGCTGGTTGATGCGGGCGTTCACCTCGGTGGCGTTGGCACCGGGAGCCTGGAACACCATGAATATCGTGCCGGGCTTTCCGTCGATGTCCGACGTGTAGTTGTAGCTCACTGCGCCTATCTCCACCTCGGCCACATCGCTCAGGTGCAGCAGGTGCCCGCTGTCGCTGGTGCGCAGCACAATCTGGTTGAACTCTTCGACCGACTTCAGCGTGCCTTTGTACTCCATCGAGTACTGATAGGCGTTGTCCGACTGCTCGCCCAGCGAACCGGTGGCGGCGACAAAGCTCTGCCCACCGATGGCGGCGAACACGTCGTTGGGTTCAAGGCCATATTGCGCCATCACATCGGGCTTGAGCCAGATGCGCAGCGCGTAGGTGTTGCCCAGCGACTGCACCTCCCCCACACCGGTGATTCGCGTCAGGCGGGGACGCACGTTGATGTCGATGTAGTTGGCTATGAAGTCGGCATCATACTTCCCGTCTACGCTCTTCAGCGCGCCGATGTGCAGGATGTTGCTCTGCTGCTTGGTCACCTGCACGCCCACCTTGTTCACCTCGGCAGGCAGCAGCGCGGTGGCGCGGCTCACGCGGTTCTGCACGTTCACTGCGGCCAGGTCGGGGTCGGTGCCCTGCTTGAAATAGACCTGGATCGACACCTCGCCCGACGAGGTGGCCGAACTGGTGATGTAGGTCATGCCCGGCACACCGTTGATGTTCTCCTCCAGCGGCTGGATCACCGACTTCATGATGGTGTTGGCGTCGGCACCGGTGTAGGAGGTCGACACGCGCACTGTTGGGGGGGCAATGTCGGGATACTGCTCGATGGGCAATGTGTTGATGCAGATCAGGCCCACCAGCGCGATAACAATCGATATCGCGCAGGCCATCACATATCGGCTGATGAATATGTTGTTCTTCATGGCCTATTTCTTCTTAGTCGCTACGGCAGGAAACAGCACGCGCTGGCCCTCCTGAACATTGTTGGCACCCACGGTGACGATGCGGTCGCCCACGTTCAAGCCCTGGGTCACGATGAGGTCTTTGCCGTTGCCGGCATCGCTAATCATCACTGTCACGGCCGTTGCCGTGCTGTCGGGCTTCACCTTATACACCAGCGAACGGTCTTGCAGTCGCACAACGGCGGCCTGAGGAATCACCATCACATCCTTCTCATGCAGCGGCAGCAGCACGGTGCCCTGAATGCCGGAGTACAGGAAGCCGTCGGGATTGGGGAAGGTCGCCTTGCAAGCCAGCGAACCGGTGGCGGCATCCACCACGCCGGTCAGGCTGGACACACGGCCCTTGTGCGGATACTCTGTGCCATTCTTCATCACAAAGGTCACCGCGGGCAGCTCGGACAGATACTTCGACTTGTCGCTCTGGGTCATGCCCTCGCTCACAGCGGCCTCAAGGATGGTCTCGGGCACCGAGAACCAGGCCTCCATCTGCGAGTTGCCGCTCACGATGGTCAGTTGGGTCATCGGCGTCACTTGGTCGCCGGCGCGCACGTCAATCTCTCCCACGATGCCCGACACCGGCGAGGTGAGCGTGCAGAACCCCAGGTTCACACGCGCATGGCTCACGGCGGCCTGCGCCTGAGTCACCGAGGCTCTGGCCTGATCCACGGTGGCCTGGGCCTGACGGTAGGTGTTGAGCGAGTTCTCCAGCGTGTAGTTGCTCACAATCTTCTTGTCAAACAGGTTTTTGTTGCTCTCATACTCCAGTTTTGCACTGTTGGCCTGAGCCTGAGCGGCCTGCAGGTTGGCACGAGCGGCCTGCAGGTTGGCCTGGGCCGACTGCAGCTCGTTCTGCGCATTGCGGGAGTCGATGACAAAGAGCGTCTGACCACGGCTCACACGCTGACCCTCGGTGACGCAGATGCGCATCAGCTGACCACTGATCTGGGGAGAGATGGTCACATCCGACTGACCCTTCATCTTGGCGCTGAACTTAACAGGCATCTCGATGTCCGACTTGGCCACGGTGAGCGTCTCAAACGATGTCTGTACCTCTTCGGGGTTGTCGACTTTACACGATGTAGTGCCCACTGCCATAATAGCTATGGCAGCGGCCCATTTCATGACACTTTTCTTTCTCATTGGTTATATTATATTGATTAGTTGCTAAATACAATTCACAATTCACAATGCCTCTCAGCCTCCCCTCCTAAGCTAGGAGGGGTTGGGGGTGGTATGACCGCATCGGGTGGTCATACCCCTCAGTCGCTTCGCGACAGCTCCCCTATCTTAGGGGAGCAGCTTCCTGCCAGCTCCCAGCACCCCTCCCCTTTCCCAAAAGGGAGGGGTACAGCAACTTCAAATTGCTGAAAAGATGACAGTGATGCATATTTTGAGTGAATAATTCCTAGTTCATTGAAGGTAAATAAATACTTTTTTCAACAAAGTCTCTTTTTTTAAAAATTACTTTGCATATTTTGGTGATTTGTATTAATTTTGCGGTGTTGCAGTATGTTATGTGAGGTGAGTTGCAATTATCATATTGCAAATTCATGAATGACAGTATAGTTGGCTTCTATGTGTTACTGCTAGAGTTTTTGATAGATGCTTCGCACATTGCTTTGTGTTGCTAGATGTTTTTCTGTCTCTTTATCAGTATGGAGTCTTTTTTATTGAGTTTATAGATTGTTAATCGAATTGTGTTCATTTAAAACTAGTTTTATGAAAAAATATTTATTGTGTTTTTGCTTAATGATGCTGGGCATTTGTGACTTGAGTGCTTCGTCGCGGGTGGTTCAGACCTACCATGTGACTGAACCTGGCTCGTTGGCCGTGATGATGGGAGAGAGTTGGCAGGGAATAGACTCGCTGGTTGTGACAGGCGAGATCAACGATGATGATGTGGCCATGATGCGCCGTTGTGTCTATCAGGGTGTCACCACGGGTATCAATCTGCATGATGCCTCATTACCTGGCGACAGGTTGCCCTCACAAGCCTTTATGGGCGGTTTGGTTATCAAAGAGGGCAGAGAAGTGGAGTATGACTATAGTTTGCAATACGTCACCTTGCCTGCTTCGCTTCGTGCCATAGGAGAATATGCATTTGCCTATTGTGGCTTGCTGCAGATTGAACTGCCGCAGACATTGACCGAGATGGGTGCCTGTGCTTTCTCGGGATGCTCCATGCTGCGAGGGCGCATTACCGTACCCGAGGGTGTCAAGTCGCTATATGCCACTTTTTCCGGTTGTGAGCGCGTGACCGAGGTCGAGATTCTGGCTCCATCATGCAAGTTAGATGGCACTTTCGATGGGATGTACTCACTCAAGCAAGTCAAGTTGCCCGAAGAGTGGAGCTTGGGTGACAACACGTTCCGCAACTGCCGCAGCCTGGAGGGCGAGATTGTGATGACCCCCCCCTCGATAGGGAGGGTGGATATTGGGGCGAACGCATTCTTTATGTGTACATCGCTGACCCGAGTCGTGATGCCCGGTCATGTCTATCAATGCGGACCCAACACCTTCGACTATGCCGGCTTGCAAGATGTCGTGTGGCCCGTGACCATGTCGTGGGGCAATGCGAGGCTGTTCTCGTTCCGCCACTGCAAGTTCAGGCAGTTTTTTGCCAATGCGTTCATGCGATGGGTCGAGCCGGCCAATTTTGCGGGCAATGAACTGCTCGAAGAGTTTGGCCTGGACCCCTCCATTGAGCTGCGAGCCGATGCATTGGCAGGCTGCAAGCTGCTGCGGGCCGTGTATAGCGTGGGTGCGACTCCTCCGGCCATCACCGGCGGCAATCCTTTTCCCGACAAGCGGGCCGACGCGGTGCTGTATGTCCCGGCTGGTGCTGCCGAAGCCTACGCGGCGGCCGAGTACTGGAACACATTCAGCCAGATTGTGGAGTTAGAAGAATTCCCCGAGTGGGTAGTCAGTCATTCTAGAACGTTACAACAATGAAAACAACAAGATACATAATGGTCGGCATAGCCCTGATGGCCTGTGCCGCAAGCCTGTCGAAGGCGCAAAATATTGTCAAGGTTCATGTGACCCCAGAGACTACGCTTGAGCAAGCTCTGGGCGAAGAGTGGGCAAGTGTTGACTCGCTGGTGATCACCGGCCAGGCATCGGGCGATGACCTGAAGATGCTGCGCCGATGCATATATGACGGGGCAACAACGGGTGTGGACATGAGCGGTTGCACAGTGCCGGGCAATACCCTGCCCGACGCGGCGTTTATGGCCGAATTCCGCGCCGACGAGACAGGAGCGGTACAGCCCAGTCAGCAGTTGCGCTATTTCACCTTGCCCAGCGGGTTGCGGGCGATCAACGAGTTCGCTTTTGCCCATACCGGCTTGCGGGCCATTGATTTTCCGGCGTCGCTGACTTCGGTGGGCCAGCAAGCGTTCTACGGTTGCAAGGCACTACGGGGTGATGTCTGCCTGCCGGCAGCAGTCGGCGAGGTCGGTCGCCAGGCTTTTGCGCAGTCGTGGCACATTACCGGTGCCTGGCTGCCTCCGGCGGCCCATATCGGCCAATATGCTTTCATGACCATTCCCCTGCTGCAGTCGGTCGACATCCCGGCCGGATGCCAGATTGATACGGGATGCTTCTTGTATGACCTGAGTCTGAGTGATGTGACCATGGCCGATGATGTGCAGCTGGGATATTATGCCTTCGAGCAATGCCGGTCGTTGGAGTCGGTCAAGCTGCCGCGCATGCTGCCCAGAGTGGGCTATGCGCTGTTCATGGGCAGCGGCCTGCAAAGCGTACAGTGGCCCGAGGTGGCCGAGATGAGCCGGGATAACGGCGGATATGTTGTCATGGAGCATGCCTTTGAGAGTTGCAGGTTTCAGCACATCGAGATTCCCGAGGGTGTAACCCATCTAGGGCAATATGCTTTGGCTAACAATGAATTGCTCGAGAGTGTCATACTTCCCGACAACATGATGAAGGTGAGCAACAACAGTTTCCAGGGCTGCCCGCGGCTTACTGCCATCTATAGCAAAGCCTCGTTGCCGGCTATGATGGAAGCGGGTGTGGAGCCTGAGTTGTGCAGCCGTGCCACACTGTATGTGCCCAAGGGATCCAAGCAGACCTACGAGGCCAGAACGGGTTGGCGCGAGTTTGAGCACATCGTCGAGGTGGAGGAGTTCCCCTACTCGAGTGTCGATAACATCACGGCTCCTGTGTCCGACCGTGACCTCTACTATGACTTGCGCGGCATTAAGGTCGACAACCCATCGCAAGGCCTCTATATCCACCGGGGCAAGGTCGTGGCATTACCATAGCGTTGGCGACCGACAGTCATTGTTGACGGTCATCGGGCTTATCGAAGCCCGATGACCGTTGCAATCTCTGAGTTCCCCTCCTCTTTCCCAAAGGGGAGGGGT
>JAFUVK010000009.1 GCA_017477555.1 Muribaculaceae bacterium | reverse complement strand
CTCGCCGATGAGTACGGGGTTGTTCTTCTTGCGGCGGCTCAATATTTGAGCCAGCCGCTCAATCTCGCGCTCGCGTCCCACCACGGGGTCTAGCCGGCCCTCGGCGGCATCGCGAGTGATGTCCTTGCCATATTTGTCAATTAGGGGGGTGTCATTATTGCCGCCCTTGCTGACATTTCGTCGCTGTGTGCTCTTGTCGCTGCCGTGGCGCGTCTCGCCAGGATGGTCGTCGGTGGGCAAGTCATCGTCCTCGTCATCCTCGGCAAAATCGGCTCCCGCAGTGGGCAGATGGCGCACATCATGCCGTAGCGAGAGGCCTTTGATATGGTCTAATTTTCTTGTCATTCAGTATTTTGTGTTATGATGTTGCTTGGCGTGCCTAGGCGGTCAAAGCCTTGCGGCACAATTGTTGGCATACATCGACAAAGCAACTATCGTGCCAGCATGGCAAAAAGAGCCTAAATAAGCGTTTTTAACACCCTGCGCGAAATTCCTGCGCTGTTTTTGCGTTTATGTAAAAAAAATATAGTAAATTTGTAGGTTCAAAAGTAGCACATTATTTATAATAACATATCGATATGAAATTTAATATTCCTAGTAAACAGTTGCTTACGCGACTCAATGCTGTGAGCAAGGTCATTAGCAACAAGAATGCCTATGCTATTCTCGACAACTTCCTCTTCGAACTAGAAGGCGAGAGACTGGTCATCACTGGCAGCGACATGGAGACGCGCATGACTACCGTGGTCGATGTGCCGGGAGCCGAGGGTAACGCCAAGTTTGCCATCGATGTCAAGCGCATGCTCAGCCTGCTCAAAGAGTTGCCCGACACGGCCATGACATTTGATGTAAACGAAGAGACGCTGGAGGTCAATATTACTTACCTCAACGGTAAGTTCAACTCCATGGCTTTCGACGGCAACGAGTACCCCCTCAAGGCACAGTCGGGCACCGAGAGCTATACCTTTGAACTCTGCGAGAAGGATGTGTACGAAGGCATACAGCAGACCATCTTTGCTGTTGGTGTCGATGAGATGCACCCGCAGTTCATGGGAATATACTGGGACATCATGCCCGAGGGCATCACTTTTGTGGCAAGCGACTCGCACAAGCTGGTGAGATACCGCAAAAATCAGGTCAAGCCTGGCATTGAGCGCGGATTCATACTTCCGGCCAAGCCGGCGGCCATCCTCAGCGGTATCATCGACAAGAACGGCAAGAACATGGTCAAAATCACCGTCGATGAGACGAGTGCGACATTCGAGGCGGTCGACTATACACTCACGTGCCGGTTTATCAATGGTAAGTATCCCAAGTACAATGCCGTCATCCCGGAGAACAATCCCTACACACTGAACATTGACCGACTCACACTGCTCACCGCACTGCGCCGTGTCAGCGTCTTCGCGGCTGTGGGAGGACTCATCAAGTTTGAAATGCATCCCGACCACATCGTGCTCACTTCGCAGGACTTGGACCATGCCACCAGCGCCGAGGAGACCGTGCAGTGCGAGTACGATGGAGCCGACGACATGGTCATGGGCTTCAAAAATGTCGACATCATCGAGGTTCTCAACAACCTTGACACAGAGACCGTCTGTGCCAAACTGCTTGACCCGGCCAGAGCCGGCATTTTCCTGCCCAGCGAGCAGGTAGAGGGTGAAGATCTGCTTATCCTGCAGATGCCCATGATGCTCTAATCGATGTCGCACGCCATGATCATGAAACTGAAGCTTGAGCGCCCCATCGTCTTCTTCGACATCGAGACGACGGGGCTCAACGTCACGCAAGACCGCATCATCGAAATCAGTTATATCAAGGTCTTCCCCGATGGCAATGAACAGAAGCTTTGCCAGCGTATTAACCCGGGAATGCCCATCCCCAAGGAGTCGACAAAGATTCATCATATCACTGATGACGATGTGAGTGGGTGCCCGCCGTTTGAGCAGGTGGCAAAGCAATTGTTTGACGTGTTCGACGGATGCGACATAGCCGGCTTCAACAGCAATATGTTTGACATTCCCGTACTTGACGAGGAATTTAACCGGGCTGGTATCGCATTCGACTGGAGCAAGTGCCGATTTGTCGACGCGCAGACAATCTTTCACAAGAAGGAGAAACGCGACCTGGCAGCGGCATGTCTGTTCTACTGCGGGCATGAGATGGAGAACCACCACTCGTCGATGGCCGACACCCAGACGACCTACGACGTGCTGTGCGCGCAGCTCGAGCGATATGACGACCTGGGCGATGATGTCGAGGCACTGAGCAAGTTCTCTTCGCACAGCCGATTTGCCGACCTCAAGGGATATGTCATCTACAACGACAAGGGACAGGAGGTGGTCAATTTCGGAAAGCATAAGGGTAAGGTGCTCGAGGACGTGTTGCAACAAGACCATGGCTATGCCGACTGGGTGCGGCGCAGCGAATTTCCGTCCAGCACCAAGCGCGTCTTCGAGCGCGTGCAGCAACGCGTGCGTGAGCGAGAGCTCGAGGCCAAGAGACGGCTGGCTCAGCAGCCGCCCACGGCCGAGCAACTCGAGCAGTTGCGCATCAAGTTCAATTAATTCTTTGCAATCATGAGACTCAAACGCTTAGTCACACTGTGCCTGATGGTTGTCGCCTGCTTGTCGGTATGGGCCGACGAGGAGGGGACCGAACTGAAGTGCGAGGTCGAGGTCAACGCCAGCAAAATCCAGAATGTAAGCAAGGAGGTCTTCAACACGCTGCAACAATCCATCGCAGAGTATATCAACGAGACCAGGTGGACCGACGCCCAGTTCTCGGTCAACGAGAAGATTGTGTGCAAACTGCTGCTTATCGTCAACAAGTATGACCAGGCCACAGGCAAGCTCGAGGGAGAACTCACCATTCAGTCGCAAAGACCCGTCTACAACAGCAGTTATCTCACCACCTTGATTAATTTTAAGGACACCAAGGTGGCCTTCGACTATCAAGAGGGAGACCAACTGGTGTTCAACGAACAGGATATGGAGAGCAACCTCACAGCCATTCTCAACTTCTATGCCTACATGATTCTGGCCATTGACTTCGACTCGTTTGCACTCAATGGCGGAGAACCCTACTACGAGAAGGCTGCTGCTGTGGTGCGCATGGCCCAAAGCACAGGCGAGAGCGGATGGAAGGCGTTCGAAGACCCCAAAAACCGAAGCGCCGTGCTGTCGGCATATACCGACAAGGCCACCAGCGGAATTCGCGAAATCATCTACAACTACCACCGACAGGGGCTAGACCAGATGGTGGTGGCCGTCGACAAGGGGCGACAAGTCATCACCAAGCAGATCGAGACGCTCAAGGCCGTCTACGATGCGCAACCCATGAGTGTGTGCCTGTCGATGTTCAAGGATGCCAAATTCGACGAGCTGGTCAACATCTATAGCAAGGCCAACCAGACCGAGAAAGACCAAGTGTATGAGATCCTGAATGGCATTTATCCGGCCGAACAGGAACGCCTCAATAAAATCAAGGCCGAGCCTGAACGTTAAGCAATAACATGCTCTCACGACTTTACATCTCCAACTACGCGCTCATCGACCACCTGGAGATAGACTTCAAGCAGGGACTTACCATCATCACCGGTGAGACCGGTGCCGGAAAGTCTATTCTGCTGGGGGCACTGGCATTGATTCTGGGCGAACGAGCCGACAGCAAGGCTATGCGCGACAGCTCGCGCAAGACCGTGGTAGAGGCCACATGCGACATCGCGGGGTATCATCTGGAGCAACTTTTTGCTGATGCCGACCTCGACTATGATGATCATGAGTGCATCATGCGGCGCGAGATTGCGCCTAACGGACGTTCCAGGGCGTTTGTCAACGATTCCCCCGTGCCGCTGACTGTGCTGCGCGATGTGGCTACACGACTCGTCGACATTCACTCGCAGCACAGCAATATGTTGCTGGCAAAACCACAGTTTCAGCTCGACATCATCGACTCGCTTGCCGCCAACGAACAGCTTCGTGCCGAATATCAACAACTGTACAGGAAGTATGTCGACATTGAGCGAAGGCTGACGCAGCTCGCCGAGCAGAGCGACCGGGCTAGGGGAGAGGAGGACTACCTGCGATTCCAGCTCAAGCAGCTCGACGACATGAATCTTCAGCCAGGCGAGGATGCTAAGCTCGAAGCCGAGCAGGCTAAGTTGAGCAATGTCACCGAAATCAAGCAGACACTGTGGGAGGTGGAGCATCTACTTGCCGATGAAAATGTTGCTGTCATCGACCACCTCAAGACCATTGTGTCGCGACTTCAGACACTGGAAACCATGTTGCCCGAAGTGGGAGGCATGGCCGAGAGGGTCGATTCGGCATTGATCGACCTGAAGGATATAGCTTCCTCCATCAGCAATATGCAGGAGGCGTTGCAGCTCGATCCTGAGCAGTTACAGCTTGTCGAAAGCCGTCTTAACGATATTTTCTCCTTGGAGCAGAAGCATCAAGTGCAGACGGTGGACGAGCTCATCGCACTGAAGAATGACTATGAGGCACGCCTGCAAGTGCTTGACACCAGCGATGAGCAAATCGAGCTGATGAAGCGACAACTATCCGATGTGCGCCGCCAAGCCACCGACCTGGCACAGCAACTCACCGCGACGCGACAGGAAGCTTCGCTGGCTTTTGCGCGTCAATTGGTAGAACGAGCGCGGTTATTGTCACTGAACAACTTGCGATTTGAAGTCGATATAAGACCTACTAGGCAGCTTACTCCTACTGGGAGCGACAGTGTCGAGTTTGCCATGGCGTTCAACAAGAGCCAGCCGCTCATGCCTGTCAAAGACACGGCTTCGGGTGGCGAAATCTCGCGCGTGATGCTGTGCATAAAGGCCATCGTAGCACAGCGAGTCAATCTGCCCACCATCATCCTCGACGAGCTCGACACCGGTGTAAGTGGCGACACGGCTAGCCGAATGGGAGAGATGATGGGCGACATTGCCCGTAACATACAGGTAATCGCCATCACACACCTGCCGCAGGTGGCTTCGCATGGCGACAACCACCTTAAGGTCTTCAAGAGCGATGACAACGACCGCACCAACACTCACGTCACGCAACTCGACCACGACCAGCACATCATGGAGATTGCGCGAATGCTGAGCGGAAAAGACATCAACCAAGCTGCCATCGACAATGCCAAGGCGCTGATCGAACAAAACCGACATCATGAATGATAATAAGTTTATCTACGGCTTGAGGGCCGTAATCGAGGCCATACAAGCCGGTAAGGAGATTGACCGGCTCTATGTCAAGAAAGATTTGGGCAGTGAGCTGGCCCACGAATTGCTCGAGGTGGCGCGGCAGCACGGTATCGCTGTGCAGCGAGTGCCTGTTGAGCGCATCAACCGCATCACACGAAAGAATCATCAAGGTGTGCTGGCATTGCTAGCTGCCGTTACTTATTATAAGGTGGAGCAGTTAGTGCCCATGCTCTTTGAGCAGGGCGATAACCCGTTCCTTGTCGTCCTCGACGGTGTGACCGATGTGCGCAATTTCGGGGCCATAGCCCGCACCTGCGACTGCGCTGGGGTCAATGCCATCGTCATCCCAGAGCATGGCAGTGTATCGGTCGGACCCGATGCCGTCAAGACATCGGCAGGCGCACTCAACCATGTGCCGGTGTGCCGCGAGCGCAGTCTGGTTGGGGCCATCAAGTATCTCCAAGAGTCGGGATTTGTCGTTGTGGCTACAAGTGACAAAAATGCCTGCAACTATACGCGGGCCGACTACACGGTGCCGGTGGCCATCGTTCTGGGGGCCGAGGACAAGGGCATCTCGCCACAGGTCATGAGCCTGTGCGACAACCGGGTGGTCATACCCGAGTTTGGGCACATCAACTCGCTCAACGTTTCGGTTGCCGCCGGCATCATCCTCTACGAGGTGGTGCGTCAACGCATCAACGACAACCAAATCGTCGACTGAATTTGGTGGCGTCGCCGATTTTGACTATCTTTGCACTCTCAATTATTCTTCCCATATGATTAACCGAGTACTCATCAGGGTCAAAGTGGTGCAGATGCTGTATAGCTATCAGCTAACAAGGCCCGAACGAACTTTTGAGCAGGCGCTCAATGACCTGCAGGCAAGTTTTGACAAGTCCTATGACTTGTATCTATATCTCATTAAGCTCATTCCCGAACTGACCTATGTCGAGGAAAGAAGGCTTGATGACGCCAAGCACAAGTTCCGGCCCACCGACTGTGAACTGAATCCCGACACGCGATTTGTCGACAATAGGCTGGCGCAGATAATCAACGACAATCAAGACATCGAGAAGCTGTTCCGCGACCGAATGATTTCGTGGAACGATGACCCCGTGTTCTTGCACCTGCTGCTCGACAAGGTGCGTCACAGCGAGGTCTACGAGCAGTATATGCAACTGCCACACACCGACCTCATGAGCGACACCGAACTGTGGCGACAGCTCCTGCGCAAGGTCATTCTCGATGACGAAGAGGTCGAGGAACAACTGCAGAACAGGTCGCTGTACATCAGCTCCGAGGACATGGACATGATGGGACAGTTTGCCATCAAGTCGCTGTCACGTATCGCCGATGGCGATCCCGAACCCATTAGACCCATGTTTAAGGACCACGAAGACAGCGTCTTTGGGCAAGAACTGTTCTCTAAGACAGTGCGCGACATGGACGACAATAATGTGCTCATCGACAGCTGTGTGCGCTCTGAACGATGGGACCGAGAGCGCATTGCGCTTATGGACCGAATCATCATGTGTGCGGCTATCACCGAGTTCAAGTGCTTCGAAAAAATCCCCGTAACTGTCACGCTCAACGAGTATATTGAGCTGGCTAAAATATTCAGCACACCACAGAGCGGTGGCTTCGTCAATGGGGTGCTCAATGCCGTGGCACAGGAACTGCGCGAGCGTGGGCGCATCAACAAATAAGGGCTTTAACAATATTTTTTTAATTATCACAATATGCTTAACAATTTCATCTTACTGCAAGCACCGGCAGGCGACAGTGGCATGACAAGCCTCATCATGATTGTCCTGCTCATCGTCATTTTCTACTTTTTCATGATTCGTCCACAGTCGCAGAAACAGAAAAAAATCAATCAGTTCAGACAAGGACTGCAGAAGGGCGACAAGGTCATGACGGCCGGTGGAATCTATGGAAAAATTCGCGAGGTAAAGGAAAAGGTGGTGGTCCTGGAAATCACCAAGGGAGTTGACATCACCATTGATATCAATTCGGTGTACCAGTCGGCACAAGATGTGGCCGAGACTGGTGCTGACCCCGCACAGAAACAGTAAACCCGTCAGCACAACATGTTCAAGGGGGTGAAGCAGAGGATTGCCCAGTGGTTCGACAAGCTGCACGACACGGGCATCAAGTCGAGCAAGTCAAGGTCGATTCTGCTCTACCTCTTTTTTGTGCTCATCTCGGCCATTCTCTGGTGTTTCCTCACATTTAACAATCTCATCACTGTCGACGTCAAGATTCCTGTGTCGCTGGTGGGCAAGCCGGCCAATGTCAAGCTCCTGGGCAATATGCCCGACACCATCACCGTTTCGGTCTCTGACAAGGGGTCGTCGTTTGTCAAGTACTTCTTCAAGTCGATGCCCACACTCGAGCTGAAGTTTACCGACTATGCCGACAGCGAGGGAAGCTTCAAGGTCGATGCCGCACAGTTGCGTAAGTTGGCCATGCGCAAGCTGGGAAACCGTTCGACGATTGCTGCCGTGCTGCCTGAATATATCAATGTCAAGTACACCGACGGTCCCGGAAAGCGGGTGCCGGTGGTAGTCGACATCGATGTGCAGCCGCAGTTGCTCTATACGCAGACAGGACCTATCGACAAGAGTGCCGAAACGGTCGTGGTCTATGGCGAGCCAAAGACGCTAGCGGCCATCAGCGAGGTGTATACCTATCACATTAAGGCCACTGAGCTGACCGACACGTTCCGACGCAAGGTGTCGATCGCGCCACTGCGTGGAGCGGTGGTTGAACCACGGTCCATCGATATTGTAGTGCCCATCGAGAAGTTGGTGTCGCATCGGCAGAAAGTGCAGATTATGGTGCGCAATATGCCCAATGGAGTCAGGACCATAGTGTTCCCGTCCAGTGTCGACGTTTCGTTCAGGGCACCAATGAGCTCGCTCAAACGCAAGGCCGAGGTGACGGCTGTGGTCGACTACAATGCCATCGTGGCAAGCACGACCAACAAGGTGGCTGTAACCGTGGGTGAAGCACCGGCCGACTATCAGGATTTTAAGCTATCGGTTGATAGTGTCGAGTATATCATCCAGAAGTGAGCGCATGGCTAAGAGAGTTATCATCACAGGGGGCATAGGCACCGGAAAGAGTGTGGTTTCGACCATGCTCAAGGTTATGCGATACCCTGTCTACGACTGCGACTCGATGGCACTCAAGCTGATGAACGAGGACACGGCACTGGTCGAGCAAATCACCCGGCTTTTAGGGGCACAGGCCTACGACCGGCAACGGAGATACGACCGAATCTGGGTGGCCAGCAAGGTGTTTGAGCAGCCTGTGTTGCTCGATCGACTCAATGCATTGGTGCATCCGGCAGTGGCGCGCGACATCGACCGCTGGCAGCAGTCTGCGTCGGCCGACATTGTGTTTGTCGAGACAGCGCTTATGCGGCAGAGCGGACTACACGAGCACGCCGATGCCATATGGCGGGTCACCGCACCCGACACGCTTAGGGTGCTACGCGTGCAGCGGCGCAGCGGGCTCACGGCCGAGCAGGTGGGCAAACGCATCGAGGCGCAGCGACTAAAGGAAATACCGTGCCAGGGCGAGGTGGTTTTGAACAACGACGGCATCACACCGCTGATGCCGCAACTGATCGACGCACTGGCCAAGCTAAACCAAAATAATATCTAGATAATATCATCTAATTCAAACAAAAGAAAAATGCTTAAAGAAATTCTTTCTATTGCAGGGAAACCTGGACTCTACAAGATGATCTCGTATGGCAAGAACATGATTGTCGTCGAGAACCTACAGACCAAAAAACGCCAACCGGCTTATTCGCGCGACAGAATCGTCTCGCTCGGCGACATTGCCATCTATACCACCGATGAGGAGGTGCCACTGGCCAAGGTCATGGACACTATCTGTGGCAAGATGGAGGCTAAGGCCATCGACACTGCACAATATAAGACTGACGAACAGCTCGACACATTCATGAAAGACGTCCTGCCCAACTACGACGAGGATCGTGTCTACAAGAGCGATATCAAGAAGATTATTGCATGGTATAACCTGCTTGTTGGAGCAGGCATCACCGATTTCACTGTCAAGGAAGAGAAGGCCGAAGAAGCTGCCGATGACAAGGCCGAGGAGAAAACCGAAGAATAATCGATCATTGCATTTCAGCACACCGTCAGGCAACTGAACGGATGGAAATAGAACAATGGCCAGCGTAAAGACTAGACTTTTCATAACTACTTTGCTAGTGCTTGCGCTGGCTGTTTCGTCATGCCGTACCAAGAAGGAAACCACCTACAAGCCGCGCACCACAAGGACCACCAGGGGCGACAATAGAACCGACAACTCGGCCGGCGACGACACCAACGAACGCTGGAAACGACTCGACATCAAGCTCACACGGCACGACAACCGCAAGCTCTACGACGAGCTCAGGCAATGGCTGGGAACACCCTATAAGTATGCTGCGTGCGACAGGCAGAAGGGAACCGATTGCTCGGGAATGGTCATGATGGTCTACAAGTCGGTCTTTGATATCAAGCTTGAGCGAAATTCGGCCAAAATCTACGAGAAGAATTGCCGACACGTCAATAAGGAAAAACTACGTGAGGCCGACCTGGTGTTTTTCAACAACGGCAAGAGTGGCCGCATTACACATGTGGGCATATATCTTAAGGATGGGTACTTTGTGCATGCCTCATCGTCACGCGGGGTCATTGTCAGTCACCTCACCGAGCACTATTACACCACACATTACCAGTGTGCCGGCCGAGTAATCCACGACAACTAAGCAACTCCTTTTTCTGCCGGGAAAAGGGTAGGGGAGATGTTAAGTAGCGTAGTAGGGACGCGGCGTGCCGTGTGATTAGCCTCCAGTGGATACAACGGAGTATGTTGGGTCAATCGTCCAGCGAAACAGCCCCCCTAACATTATTGCCAACAGCAAGCCCGAAGGGCTGGCAGAACACAGGCCGGGGTGTAGCGATAGCGAAATCTTGTGCAAATGAGCGCAGTCATGCTTGCATGGACTGCCGAGTGCAGCCAAGATTATCCAAACCCCGGTACAGATGCCCGCCCGCTATCCAAGCCCAGAAAGGGCGGCAGACACCCCTCCCCCTCCCCTTTGAAAAAGGGGAGGGGAGCTGAGGGGATTTTCTGAATCGATGAACAGATTACGTCAAACCCCACCAAAGCTCATCAGATATAATTTTTACGCTTACTAAATGAAGCTAAACAAAACAATAGAGGATGCCATCACTGGCATCCTCTTGTGTGGTAGCGGGACTGAGAATTGAACTCAGGACCTCCGGGTTATGAATCCGACGCTCTAACCATCTGAGCTATCCCGCCATTTCCACTGTGTTATATTGCTACCGGGTGTTGCTTCCCGAATTGCGAGTGCAAAGGTACTGCTTTTTTCTGAAACACCAAACAAAATCACGCTTTTTTTGAAAAAAAAGTTGGTTTTGACTCGAAACTTGGCCCCAAACGGCTATTTGAGGCTAAGCATGGACGTGATGTGAGACTCAAGCTCGTGTTCTGACAGTAGGCCGATGCTGGCGTCAACAATGCCGGCAGGTGTTATATAGAACAAGGTGGGGATTGACTCGACTTGGAACGCTTGAGCCAGCTCGGGCTGCTCGTCCACGTCGATGCGCATAAAGGTCACACGACCCTGGTACTTCTTCTCCAAACGCTCAAGCGTAGGGGCTAGCTCCTTGCAAGGGCCACACCAGGTGGCGTAGAAGTCGACTACAGTCGGACCGGTCACCGCAATCAGGTCTTGTGCCAAGGGCAGGTAGTCTTCGGCCGCGCGGTCGGCCGCTACGGCTTGTTCGTTGGTCGCTGGCGGCGGGGTGGCGGTTTTCTTGGGCTTCTCGTTGCAGCTGCACAGCAGAGCTGCCACTAGGCACATCATCGTCAGTCTTTTCATCTCTATGTCTTTTTATTTAAACGTGGGCTTAAGGTACGAAAAAACGGGGTCATGACAGCTCACCCTTGCCTTGGCGGGTCACTTCGGGCTCGCTGCCTGTGCAGTCGACCACCGTCGATGGTGTCAGCGCACCGCGCCCGGCATCGATGACGATGTCCACTGCATTGTCAAGTGCTTCGGCTATCAGGCCGGGCTCACAGCGGTAGTCCTCGTCATCGCCAGGCACCGAGGTGGTGAGAATGGGACGGCCCAGTGTGCGCACGATGCGCAAGGCTATCTCGTTGGCAGGAATGCGGATGCCCACAGTGCGGCGTCCCTTGAAGGCCTTGGGAAGCTTGCTCATGGCCGGGAAAATGAACGTAAACGGGCCGGGAAGGTTTGACTTCATCAGCCGGAACTGGGTGTTGTCAAACTTGGCATACTGCGACACTTCCGAGATGTCGGAGCAGATAATCGACAGGTTGGTCTTGGCCGACTTCATCTCCTTCAAGGCGCAGATGCGCTCAATGGCCTGGTTGTTCATCGCGTCGCAGCCCAGGGCGTAGACGGTGTCGGTGGGATAGACAATGAGGCCGCCGTCCATCAGGCAGTCTACCACCTCGGCTATGTGGCGCTCATTGATGTTGGTTTCCATCATTTCTAGTAGCTGTGCCATATCTTCATGCGTTAAGGTTTTACGATTCGTTGTGTGATGTCGGTGCCGCAGGCATATCGCTCGAGCAGCGACGACATCCAGTCCACTGCTCGCCCCAGCGGCATTTCCTCGCCAAAGGCGTTGATGCATATCTGCACATGGGTGGTGTTGAGTTCAAACTTGGTGCGCTCTTCGTCGCTCGTTGGGGTGGCGATGCCGCCCTGTGCGTCACGGTACACGGGCATACCCTCGATGTTCAGTTCGCCGCGTCCGATGCCGTGATAAGACTCGCCCGACCGGCCAACACCCATCTCCATCGAGCCACCTGCTATCTTGTCGGCGTCAAGTCCGCTGATGGGATAGCCACTGACCATCGACACTAGGTTGACCGTGTCGATCAGTGTGGTCAGCCGGTACAGCCCCAGACCCTTGATGATGCGGCGGCACAACTGCTCGCTGGCTACACGGTAGCGCCCCGGGTCCTTGCCCAGCGACTTGTATAGCCGTCGTGTGGCGGCGATGGCCGGACGCTGGTTCACGGCCAGCAACGCGTAGCACTGTGCGATGCGGCCGGCTTGCTCCTCTATCTCGGCCCATAGCTCATCGCTGGTGGCGCTGTTCACGACGCGTGCCTCAATGACACCCACCTGCAGGTCAGGGCAGAGGCGCGCTATCTCTTGGCTAATTCTTACATCAATCATCTTGGTCACTCGTTTTGGTTGTGCAAAGTTACTGCTTTTTGTTGATACCCCCAAATTAACCATCAAAGTAACTGATCTTTCCATCATAGTGACGGCTCTTTTAATAGTGTAATTTTTTTGAAACTTATGGTCTGTTTCGTTGACGCAAGTGAGCCGAATTTAGAACGATTATAAATGATTCATGACGGCTGATGTGTTTGTTTGTCAAGCGGTAACGATGCTGCCGTTGGCTTTTTCTGACAATTTTTTGAGCGATGCGATTTTGTTAATTGGTTGAAAATCAGTGTGTTGTTAATTATTTTGGAAAACTTTGCTTTTTTGCCCAAAATATTTTGTTATCTGAAATCTTATAGCTATATTTGCACTCGATTTCGCAAAATTATTTTTCTGTACATAACCATAACATACAATCAATCAGAAACGTGGACAACAAGACTACTTACACTTATCAAGAGGTGTATGATGCTACACTCAAGTATTTTGAGGGCGACGAACTGGCCGCACGTGTCTGGGCTAGCAAATATGCGCTGAAAGACTCGTATGGAAACATCTACGAACTCACACCCGATGATATGCATCGTCGCATAGCACGCGAGATTGCACGCATCGAGAAGAAGTATCCCAACCCCATGAGCGAGGAGAAAATCTTCGAACTCATGCGCCATTTCCGCTACATCGTGCCACAGGGAAGCCCTATGGCGGGCATTGGCAACAACTTCCAGGTGGGGTCGTTAAGCAACTGCTTTGTAATAGGCCTCGACGGGGAGCCTGACTCATATGGAGGCATCATCAAAATCGACGAGGAGCAGGTACAGCTCATGAAACGTCGTGGTGGGGTGGGCCACGACCTGTCGCACATTCGGCCCAAGGGATCGCCCGTGAAAAACTCGGCACTCACCTCCACCGGTCTGGTGCCGTTCATGGAGCGATACAGTAACTCCACACGAGAGGTGGCGCAGGATGGACGGCGCGGAGCACTCATGCTCACGGTAAGCATCAAGCACCCCGACAGCGAGTCGTTTATCGATGCCAAGCTCGAGGAGGGAAAGGTGACTGGAGCAAACGTCAGTGTGCGTATCGACGACGAGTTTATGCAGGCGGCCATCGATGGCACTGAGTATATCCAGAAGTATCCCATCGACAGCGACCAGCCCATCTATGAGAAGAAGGTGGATGCCCGCAAACTGTGGAACAAGATTGTGCACAACGCATGGAAGAGCGCCGAGCCTGGAGTGCTGTTCTGGGACACCATCACACGCGAAGCGGTGCCCGACTGCTATGCCGATTTGGGATTCCGCACCATCTCGACAAACCCTTGTGGCGAGATTCCGCTATGTCCTTACGACAGCTGCCGCCTCATCGCGGTCAACCTCTACAGCTACGTCGTCGACCCGTTCACTCCGCAGGCACGCTTCGACTTCGATCTCTTCAGAGAGCACATCGGCTACGCGCAGCGCATGATGGACGACATCATTGACCTGGAGATGGAGAAAATCGAGACCATCATCGACAAGATTGGCACTGACCCCGAGACCGACGAGGTCAAGCAGACCGAACTCAATCTGTGGAAGAAAATCCGCTCAAAGACTCTCAAGGGACGGCGCACAGGCGTGGGAACCACGGCCGAGGGCGATATGGTCGCCGCCATGGGGCTGCGCTATGGCACGCCCGAGGCTACTGAGTTCTCCGTGAGTGTGCACAAGGCACTGGCTCTGGCCGCCTACCGCTCGTCGGTGGTCATGGCGCAGGAGCGAGGAGCGTTTGAAATCTACGATGCCAAGCGCGAGCAGGACAATCCCTACATCGCACGTCTGCGAGAGGCCGACCCGGAGCTATACCAACTCATGGTCAAGCACGGACGTCGCAACATCGCCTGCCTCACCATTGCCCCGACAGGCACCACAAGCATCCTCACGCAGACCACCAGCGGCATCGAACCGGTGTTCTTGCCCGTCTACAAGCGCCGCCGCAAGGTCAATCCCAGCGACAAGGACGTGCACGTCGATCTGGTGGACGAGAACGGCGACTCGTTCGAGGAGTTTATTGTCTATCATCCCAAGTTCATCACCTGGATGAACACGCAGGGCATCGAGGTCCGTCGCGACTACACGCAAGAGCAGCTCAACGACATTGTCGCACGCTCGCCCTACTATAAGGCTACGAGCAACGATGTTGACTGGATCAATAAGGTCAAAATGCAGGGCGATGTGCAGAAGTGGGTCGACCACTCGATCAGTGTAACCATCAATCTGCCCAACGACATCAGCGAGGAGATGGTTGGTAATCTCTATGTCGAAGCATGGCGAAGCGGATGCAAGGGATGCACGGTCTACCGCGACGGTTCGCGAACGGGCGTGCTGGTATCGCTCAGCGAAAACGACAAGAAGAAGGAGAAAGAGAAACAGGCGCACTACATGGCCGAGGAAGAGCACATACTCAAGCGTCCGAAGGAGCTGGAGGCCGACGTGGTGCGGTTCCAGAACAACAAGGAGAAGTGGATTGCGTTCATCGGACTGATTGATGGACGACCCTACGAAATCTTCACCGGTATCGCCGATGACGACGAGGGCATTTTCTGCCCGAAGTCGGTCAGCAAGGGAAAAATCATCAAGGCCGTCGACGAGAACGGAAACAAGCGATACGACTTCCAGTTTATCAACAAGCGTGGCTTTAAGACCACCATTGAGGGACTGTCGGAGAAGTTTAACCCCGAGTTCTGGAACTATGCCAAGCTCATCTCGGGAGTGCTGCGATATGGCATGCCCATTGAGCAGGTGCTCAAGCTGGTGGCAAGCCTTGAGCTGGACAACCAGTCGATCAACACCTGGAAGATGGGTGTGGAGCGAGCGCTGAAGAAGTATCTGCCCGACGGCACAAAGGCCAACGGACAGAAGTGTCCCAACTGTGGGCAGGAGACGCTGGTCTACCAGGAGGGATGCCTCATCTGCACCAACTGCGGCACGTCGCGTTGCGGCTGAGACGGTACACTAACCGATATGCAAGAGAGTCAAGGAGCGTTCAGCTCCTTGACTCTCTCTGTTCTATGCCGGGCAAAGAATTAGTCAGTGAGTGTAGGCACTGAGCATGATATGGCGAGGAGTGGTGCGCTCCACCAGCAGCAGAACGGCGCTCAGCGGAACATTGCTTAACGCAAAGCAGCCCTCGCTCAACTTGCCCAGACGCAGGTAGCGAGGATAAATCTCACCCTCATAGCGCATGCCGCCATGCACTTTGATGCCGCGCATACGGGCGTTGCTGTTGGTCGAGTCCAGACCCTCGACGTTGATGGCCATGCGCCCGTTCTTGTACATGCGATGCACGTCGTCAATCTCATATAGCCCCAGCGATGTGGCACAACTGCCGTTCTCGTTGCTGAACTGCGGAATCATGCCCGTGCTGCCGCTGCCGCAGCCATGGGCACACTTGCTGGCTACTACCACCCGGTCCAGGGCATAGTCGTAGACAAAGAAGCGGTTTTTGCCCGATGGCAGGCTGAAGTCGGCAAACATCACGTAACGCTCGTCGTAGCCACGCACGGCGGCCTGATGGCGCGTCAGCGCCAAGCGCGACTGCGAGATGGGGCAGTGCGATAGCGCGATGTCGTGAGCCAAGCGTTGCACTGAGTCGCCCGCGGCATAGAGGTCGGCATCCAGCATGCGCTCCGACAGTTGCCTGAACGACTGCGCCATGCGCGCGGTGTCGGCCACACTGTGGGGCAGCAGGTGGATGCGGCGGGCAAGCACCCGGGATGTGTCGGCGGTGGCCCGTGTAAGCACCAGGTTGCGCACGCGGCGATGGGTGAACTGGCTGGCTTGTTGCCCTTGTGCAGTGCGGTCAACCAGGGTCACATCATTGGGATCGACACACATACCACAGTGGTTCAGCCAGTGGGCTAGGGTGGTGTCCAACAACCTCAGCAGGCCATTTCGCTGGGGCGATTTCTCGTTCGTGCGGCTCATGATCATGACATAACAACTGTCCATGGCAGGCCATTGTTGTGCAAGCGTGTTAAAGTCCTCTTGGTCTTGCTGCACGACCACAATCACGGGGTATCGCTTGAGTGAATCGGTCACCTCGGGACGGCGTATCAGGATGCGGGAATGCTTGTTGTCGTCATTTGGCCAAAACCTATTATATAATAAGGTGACAGGTGAGGTGGTTTTCAGTGGCACAAATTTGCTATTAGTCAGTAAGAGGTTGTCACGTTTAGTGGCGTCAAGCACCGTGTAGGGCCAGGCCACAAGCCAAGCCACAGCAGCCACTAACGCCACTGCCAGCAAGGCGATTTTGAGCAGTTTTTGGGTCTTTTTTGTCAATTTTCCGAAATTTTTGGCGAAGTTACGCATTTTTTTTGGAAAAAACTTGTGGGGTTCCAAAAAAAGTACTACCTTTGCATCGCAATTGAGATAGGAGCGTAGCCCAGTTGGTTTAGAGCGCCGCAGTCACATTGCGGAGGTCATCGGTTCGACCCCGATCGTTCCTACCAGAAAGCAGGTCACTATGGCCTGCTTTTTTTGGTATGACGGGCATGTTGTACATCTGTGGTGAAAGTCCACTCGGGGCGTAGTCACCGACGAACCCTATAGCGACTCGCAAGTTTCAAGTGGTGACGCTTGGGAGAGAAGAAGCGAT
>JAFUVK010000110.1 GCA_017477555.1 Muribaculaceae bacterium | reverse complement strand
CTGGACCGAGTTTTACCGCCAGCGTGGTATGGCCGTCCCCGAGGGCTTGCCTGGCACCAATCCGGGCCAGCTTTCGCGTCATCCCAGCGTCAGAACGGCGATAGCTAAAAGGTAAATAATTCAAGTCTTCAAGTTGGCGAGCCAACTTGAAGACTTGAAGGTTATAGGTTATGGGTTAAAGGTTAAGGTTGTCGCCGAAGTCCCCATTAGTCCCATCGGGGTTGCCCTGGCCCAACAAAGGAGGGCCGAGGATTGGCTTATGGGCTGGGCTGATGCTCCACTACAGCCACCCCAGCCACACCCCTAACCCTTAACCTCTAACCTTCAAGTTTCGCTTGCGAAACTTGAATTAGTTACTTCTTGTGGGCGAGGAGATACTGTGCAATCTGGACGGCATTGAGGGCGGCGCCCTTCTTGATCTGGTCGCCCACGACCCAGAATGTCAGGCCGTAGTCGCTGCTCAAGTCCTCGCGGATGCGGCCCACATAGACGGGGTCTTTGCTGGTGCAGTCGATGGGCATGGGGTAGACATTGTTGCGTGGCTCATCGAGTACCACCACACCGGGGGCCAGCTGCAGCGCGGCACGCGCCTGGTCGGGGGTGATGGGGTCTTCGCACTCGATCCAGACGGCCTCGCTGTGCGCTCGCATGACCGGCACACGCACGCAGGTGGCGCTGACACGAATGTCGCTGTGCATGATTTTTCGGGTCTCGTGATACATCTTGGCCTCCTCGCGGGTGTAGTTGTTGTCGAGGAAGGTGTCGATGTGCGGAATCACATTGTAGGCCAGCTGGTGCTGGAAGTGCTGCACCGTGGTGCCCAACTTGCCGTGTGCAATCTCGGCCTGCTGCAGTGCCAGCTCGTCCATTGCCTCCAGGCCTGCACCACTGGCTGCTTGATAGCTGGCCACCTGCACGTTCTTGATGTGCGAGAGGTTGTCCAGCGGTTTGAGCGCCACCACCATGAGTATGGTGGTGCAGTTAGGGTTGGCAATGATGCACTTGGGCGCGTTGAGTGAGTCTTCGCCGTTGACCTCGGGCACAACCAGTGGCACGTCGGGGTCCATGCGGAATGCGCTGGAGTTGTCAATCATGATGCAACCATGCTTGGTGATGGTGGGGGCGAACTCAATGGCCGTCTTTGCTCCGGCCGAGACAAAGGCTACATCGATGTCTTTGAAATCATCGTTGTGCTGCAACAATTGCACTACATAGTCTTCGCCGCGGAAGGTGAAAATGCGTCCCGCGCTGCGCTTCGAGCCGAAGAGCACCAGGTCATCGACGGGGAAATTCTGCTCGTCGAGCACACGCATGAATTCTTGTCCTACTGCGCCACTGGCGCCAACGATAGCAACTTTCATTTCTTTACTGCAATTTGAAAAATGTGAATTGAGAATTGAAACATGTAGCCCTACAACCATCATGTGACGGTCGCACTGCCTCACTACTTATTCATCGCTGAACTCCATGAGATAGGCCTTGATAAACTCGTCGATGTCACCATCCATCACGCCGCTCACGTCGCTGGTCTGGTGGTTAGTGCGGTGGTCCTTGACACGGCGGTCGTCGAAGACATAACTGCGTATCTGGCTGCCCCACTCAATCTTCTTCTTGCTGTCCTCGATTTTTCGCTGTTCCTCCTGCCGGTGCTGCAGCTCCTTGTTGTAGAGGATGGACTTGAGGTTGCGCAAGGCATTCTCGCGGTTCTTGGGCTGGTCGCGGGTCTCGGTGTTCTCGACCAGGATTTCTTCCTCCTCGCCAGTGTAGGGGTCCTTGTACTGGTAGCGCACGCGCACACCCGACTCCACCTTGTTCACGTTCTGGCCACCGGCGCCACTGCTGCGGAAGGTGTCCCACGAGATTTTGGCCGGGTCGAGCGTGATTTCTATCGTGTCGTCGACCAGCGGTGTGACAAATACTGATGCAAACGAAGTCATGCGCTTGCCCTGTGCGTTATAGGGCGATACGCGCACCAGGCGGTGTACGCCGTTCTCGCTCTTGAGGTAGCCGTAGGCAAAGGCCCCCTCGGCACTGATGGTGACGCTCTTGATGCCTGCCTCGTCGCCGTCGACCATGTGCTCGATGGCGGTCTTGTAGCCGTGGCGCTCGCACCAGCGAAGGTACATGCGCATGAGCATCTGCGCCCAGTCCTGGCTCTCGGTGCCCCCGGCGCCCGAGTTAATCTTGATGATGGCGTCCATCTTGTCCTCGTCGCGGCGCAGCATGTTGCGTAGCTCCAGCTTCTCAACCTTGTCGATGGCCTGGGCGTACAGAGCATCCAGGTCGCTTTCCTCGATGAGGCCCTCCTTGACAAAGTCGAAGCCCGTGGCCACCTCTTCGACGGCCTTCTCCAACTCGGTGCAACTGTCAATCCAGAAGTGTAGCGTCTTGATTTTCTTCATCTGCGCCTCGGCCGCTTTCTGGTCGCTCCAGAAGTCGGGTACGTGGGTTCGCAGTTCCTCTTCCTCGACTTGAATCTTCTTGTTGTCGATGTCGAGATATTTGCTCAGCGCACTAGCGCGCTCTTGCAGTTCTTTGAGTTGTTCTTGAGTAATCATCTTATTAATTCATAATTCACAATATATAATCACTGCCTCGTTGATGCAGCCTGGCCTAACACGCCATTGTGCCGAGGCTCTAAGTGCTATAATGTGTCGGTTCTATTACTTTACTTCCTTATTACTTTACTACCAAGTTATATCATTTTTTGCGGCGGAAGTCGGCGGCATACATGGCATCGATGAGCGGAGCGTAGCGTTTGTTGATGACTGGGCGACGGATTTTCAGGGTGTTGGTCAGCTCGCCCGACTCCATGGTGAATGCCCGTGGCAGCAGCACGAAGCGCTTGATCTGCTCGTAGGAGGCCAAGTCCTTCTGGTAGTCGTTGATGCGCCCCTCTATCATCTTGTGTATGTCAGCATTATTGACCAGCTCCTCGATACTGCTCCACGCGATGTGCTTCTTCTCGGCATAGGCCTTGAGCTCATCGAAGTTGGGCACAATGAGTGCCGAGACATACTTCTTGCCGTCGCCTATGACGGCCACCTGCTCGATGTATTTGTCCTGCCCGAGCATGATTTCGAGCATCTGGGGTGCTATGTACTTGCCGTTGCTGGTCTTGTACAGGTCTTTGAGGCGCTCGGTGATGATGAGCTCGCCCGTGGGGGCAATCTCGCCGCAATCACCGGTGTGGAACCAACCGTCGGCATCGATGGCCCGAGCTGTCTCCTCTGGCTTGTTGTAGTAACCCTGTGTTACCGTGGGCCCCTTGACCAGAATCTCGTTCTCATTGCCTATCTTGACCTGAATGCCCGGGATGGGCATGCCGATGGTGCCGATGGTGAATAGTCCGTTCTGCTGGAAGAAGCATACCGATGCGTTGGTCTCGCTCAGCCCATAGCCGATGACGATGTTGATGCCCACGGCATGCAGGAACTCGGTGATGTTGTCGCTGAGCATGGCCCCGGCGGTGGGGAAGAACTGCCCGTTCTCGATGCCGATGGCCTGCCGGAACTTGCTGTAGATTTTTTTCTCGAAATATTGATATTGCTTCTCGATGAGCACAGGAGCTTTTTTGCCTTGGCGAACATACTTGATGTTGCGCGTCTTGCCCACAGCGATGGCGCGCTTGACCAGCATGCGCAGTACGGGCGAGGCGTGCTCAAGCTTGTCGTTGATGGCGGTGTAGACCTTCTCCCAGAACCGTGGCACACTGCACATGATGGTGGGCGAGATTTCCTTGACGGTCTTTTGTATCTCGTGAGGGTCGAGGTTGATGGCAACCCGCACACCTGTCATGAAGCAGCACATGCTCCATCCCAATTCGAACACATGACTCAACGGCAAGAAGCTGAGCGACACGTCCTTGTCATCATCGACAGGGATACGCTCGATGTGCGCCACCATGGCGGCATCGAAGTTGCTGTGCGAGAGCATCACCCCCTTGGGAACACCTGTGGTTCCGCTGGTGTAGATGAGATACATCAGGTCGGTATTGCGCCCGGCCAGTCGGCGTTTCTCAACGTCTTGTGCCACCATAGCAGCCTTCTCGTCGCCACGCTGCTTGAGTTGTGTCCAACGCAGAGTCAGAGTGTCGTCACTTGCCAGTTTGACTCGTGGGTCGAGCACCACCACATGATGCAGCTGCGGACACAGGGCGAACAGCTCTCGCGAAATGTCATACTGACGCTGGTCGCCCACCAGCAAGACTGTGGCACCCGAGTCGTTGACGATATAGGCTGCCTCATCACGGCTGCTGGTGGCATAGATGGGCACAGGCACAGCTCGGTTATAGAATGCGGCAAAGTGGGTTATGAAGATTTCGGGACAGTTCTGCGTGAACAGGCAGATGCGTCCCTGTTCCTCAACGCCCATGTCATAGAGTGCTACAGCCACGCGCTCAACCGTGTGTCGCAGTGTGGCCCACGACATGCTGGTCCACTGCTGGCTCTGGTAGTCGCGATATCGCAGCTGCTCGCGGTCGCCATACTTGGCGGCTTGCCGGTTCGGAAGGTCTGCAAATATGTTCATATCGATTGGGTTCAATTGTTGTACAACCCACAAAATTACAAAAATCAGACCATACCACCAAGAAAAAGGCGCAAAGTCAGTGCCTATTAACACGATTTCGATGAAACCCGAAATGTTTTACACATTTTAAAATTTATCTTCCCTGGCATCAGTTCGGTGATCCGCTTCAGCATTCCTGCACTCACTCTCACCAAGTGGTGAGGAGACTTCTGAACGGTGCAGCGTCACTCACGGAGTCTTTTTGGGCATGACCACACCTGTCGACTGTCGGCGGCCTTGCGAATCAATATAGGATTGCGGAGCAGTGTACTGTGGGACAACACCAGATGGCCCGGCGACACTTTGCTCAGTGGCTGGCCGGGAACTCTTTGTGCGCTTGGTCAGGTCGATGCGCCAGCTGGCCATGATGGTCAGCTGATGGTCGACATGGCCCGTTGCGGTCTTAATCGGAAGCTCAGGCACCACTCCACCCTGGCCATCGGGCAACTTGTAGGTCAGCATTGACCGACACGTCACGCGGGGCGCATACACCACACCCACCGATAAATTGGGCATAATGCGATAGGCCACCGATGCCATCGCGCCCAGCGAGACATGAGTCTGGTCGAAGTCGCGCGCCCCATATCGCTCACGAGTTTCAGTGGCATGCTTGACGAGTTTCTCATCACTGGCGTGGTCACTGACATACTTATCAAAATCACAACAGCAATAGTGCGTCCATCGCCACTCGAGCGACGGCCCGATGCCGATGGTCCACCGCTTGATATACCATTGATGCAGCAGGTCGGTTGACACCTGACTGACAGTGCGCTTGGGCGGAGTCACTTCGAATCGTTCGAAGAACGAATATTCATTGTTGCCAATGAATGCCGCATGCCCCATCAGGCGCAATGAGCGGTTGTCGCGATAGGCCCACTCTGCTCCCAGCCCCAGATTGAATAATCCAAAGCCTGATACGTCGGTCAGTTGCAGATGTGGCAGATGAGTCCATGCCCATGTGTAGGGGTTCCAATCGATGATAATGCCCCATCGCCCCTGAGGCACTAGATATCGTTCGGCAGTGGCAATCGAATCTTGCGCTGCGCAGGGCAGAGCCGCCGTCATCAGCAACAAGGATATAATGAAATGTCGCATAACAAGTTTTTTATAGTTCTATAACGCCGAAAAAATTAAATCACTGCGCTATAACAACAATTTTTTTTGCTATTTTTGCCGAAAAATTTTCCACGAAGATACAAAATTTCGTACAGTAAACAAAGCTTTTCGTTGTTTTCTGTACGAGATTTTAAATCTTCCCTTCAGCAAAGGCTGCAATCAAGGCGTTTTGGAGGGAGCGTAGTCGGGTGGTGGTGGCATGCTGGCCAGGGATGAGGATAGCGATGCGCAGACTTTCAGTGTCAATGGTGTGTGTGACTGCAAAGGCATCAAGTTGATGAATATCAGTGTTGTCCAATGCCGTGTTCATGCGCTCAACGATGTTGTCTATTGCCTCTTCGTGTGGTGTATCATCAGGCAGCTTGCGACTAAACGAGACCTCAACGTCGGCGGTAGTGCTTAATAACCAATTATATTTGGGTTGAACCAATTGGTAGTGCAAGGTTAGTCCTTCGGTTTCAACTTTATCACCATCAAACTCATACGGAAAAATCATCACATCAGCACTATCACCAACAATTAAATAATCATAATCACCTGCCACTCGCTTCATCAGTCGCTGAAACTGCTGCAGAAACGTGTTATTGCCTATCCACCATGAAATGACAAAAATGGCAAATACAAACAGAGCCAGTGCAAGCCACGACATCGAACCATAATACACCCACAGCAAAAGCAATCCCAAGTACAGGCCTAATGCAATGAGCCCTTTAACCTCAACATACTGCTTCATACAACTCAATTACTTATCGCTCGCGCAGAAAGCGGCGCAGTGCAAAGGTCATAAAATAAGGTATCGTATAGAAATGTCCGTCGAACCCGAGATTTTTGTCACACAACTTGATGCCATAGTGGATGTCATTGTATTTCCCACCGTGGTCAACCAAGTTTCGCAACGAACGTGTGGCGCCATCAGTGGCCTTGACCTCGATAGGCACTAGCGAGTCTCGGTCACGCACAAAGAAATCCATTTCAAGTGTTGACTTCTCGTTGCGATAATAGTAGAGTTCGTAGCCTTGCTTGACCAGCATGTCGCCCACTATATTCTCATAGATTGCCCCCTTATAGGTACCCAAATTACGGTTAACACGCAAATCCTCCTGCGCCTCATCGTCAAGCGACGCGATGAGCAGCCCAGTATCCTTAAAGTAGATTTTAAATGACAGTGGGTTGTAGTTACCATTCAGTGGCAGTTCGGGCACATCCATGCAATAGCACACATTGACGATGCCTGCGTCTTTCAGCCAATCAACAGTTCCGACATATTCTCGATTGCGTGCGCCATGAGCAATCTTGCTGATTTGGAATTTCTTGTTCTCCTTGCCCAGAAATACACTGATGTGATGATAGATACTTTTGACTTTCGCTTTGTCCAGTCCTTGCGCATACTTTGTGATATCTTCCTCATAATCAAGCAACAACTGTCGCTGCATGACCAGTGTGTTCGTGAAATTCTTCTGGGTTACAAAGGATTGGACAATAGCTGGCATGCCACCGATTGTGACATAATCGCGAAAGGCACTCATCATGGTCTGCATCTGAAGCGCACTGAATGGTTTCAAAGCGAGCAGATGTCCATAAAGGTCATCAATCTGCGCATCGCTATAGCCAAGTGCCCACAGGAACTCCTCAAAGTCGAGCGACATCATCTCGCAATCCTGCTTGTAGCCAACGCTGTTCGACTCAATCTCATGATAATTAATGCCCATCATCGATCCGGAACAAATCACATCATAACGCCCGTCGAGCTTAAAGGGCTTGAGGCTGGTGGCACAGTTGGGACAATCCTGCATCTCGTCAAAAAAAATGAGTGTTTCATTAGGCACGAGTTGCCAGGTGGGGTCAATCAACGTGATATTCTTAACAATGGCATCAACCCCGAAGCCATCGTCAAATATTCGGCGATATTGCGGCTGCAGGGCGAAGTTGATAGCCACCACGTGCTTATAATTAGCTTGAGCAAACTGCATGATGGTGAAAGTCTTGCCCACCTGCCTGGCACCACGCACAACCAGTGGCAACCGTTCAGGATTAGACTTCCAGTCGGCCAGCAGTTTTTCCATTTTGCGCTTCAGAAATTTCATATCAACTTGATTTTGAGCGCAAAATTACAATGGAATCACAAAATTCCAAAGTTTTTAGCCCTAAAAATCACAAAATTCCACGTGTTTTTGGCCGCAAAATCACAAAATTCCACTTATTGAAGGCCGAAAACTGTCCAGTTTGTAGCGGTGGCGGAATGGGGACGGTTCTTTTTCCGCCATTTTTAACGCTTTTGTTAACATTTTGCGTCGTGTTGGCAAGATAACACCCGTAAATGTTAAATGCTTTAACTTTTGCTAAAAATACATCCCTGTAGAGGAAGCGAGGCAACCCATTGTCGCTGCTCAACCCCTCTCCTTGCCTCTCCCCTGCCAGGGGAGAGGGACTGTGGCCAATCACGGGGCACGCCGCGTCCCTACCTCGCTGCTCAACCCCTCGCCTAGCCTCTCCCCTGCCAGGGGAGAGGGACGTGCTGCCGCTATTGGAGAGGCCGCTGAAAAAAAGTAATTGACCGCGAATTTACGCGATTTTTCTTGAAAAATCAGTTGGTGGGAAATGTCGCGAGAATCTGGCGGACGGCGGCAGGGTCGGTGATGCCGGTGCCGGCCGAGCAGCTGGCGTGAATTTCGGTGCAGCCAGTGCCGGCCAGGATGTCGGCAGCATTGTCGGGGGTGACTCCACCGCCGGGCATGATGATGATGCGACCGGCGGCACGCTCACGCAGCTGGGCCAGCAGGTCGATGCCCTGTGCTGCCGACGGCTGCTGGCCGCTGGTGAGGATGCGGTGGCAACCTAGGCCGATGATTTGCTCCAGCGCCACGAAGGGGTCGCGGCAGCGGTCAAAGGCGCGATGAAACGTCACCGGCATGCCCTGTGCGGCCTGCATCAGTCGCTGCATGGCGGCAAGGTCGATGTCGCCCTGAGGCGTTAGCGCACCGAAGACAAAACCGCTGCACACGCCGCGCAGTGCCAGGATGTCCTGCTCCATGACCTGCACCTCGCGGTCGGTGTACACAAAGTTGCCCTCGCGCAGGCGGATGAGGACCATGACCTGCAGATGGGTTGTGGTGAACACGTGCTGCGTCAGGCCGTAGGATGGCGTGAGGCCGCCCACCGACAGTGCCGAGCACAACTCGATGCGGCCGGCTCCCGCCTGCTCGGCAGCCAGGGCACTGGCCAAGTTGGATGCACAAACTTCTAGCATATAATTATAGTTTTAATGATTCATAGAAATACTAATAGGATGAGTTGTG
This sequence comes from Muribaculaceae bacterium, assembly GCA_017477555.1. Lineage (GTDB taxonomy): Bacteria > Bacteroidota > Bacteroidia > Bacteroidales > Muribaculaceae > Sodaliphilus. The sequence goes on along the minus strand of JAFUVK010000110.1, from coordinate 22,346 downwards.
CCAGCAGCACGCGGGCGAACATGCTCAGGGGGTAGACTGTGGCGTAGGCCACCGAGGCTCGGTCGGTGGGCAGCGTGTCGTTGGCATAGTTCAGCGCCATGGGGTTGGCCATGGCCCCGGTGAGGATGCCACAGACGGTGGCGTAGTCGAGCCGTGCCACGCGCAGCGCCACCCAACCCATGATGAGCACGGGCACGATGGTCAGCACAAATCCCGCCGCAATCCACTGTAGCCCCTCGGGGCGCATGACCGTGGCCAGAAAGTCCTTGCCGGCATCCAGCCCCAGACAGGCCAGATAGAGCGACAGCCCGATGGCACGCAGCATGAGGTTAGCACTCTGCGTGATGTAGGAGTTCATGTGGATGCGAGGCCCGAAGCAGCCCATGAGGATGCCCACGATGATGGGACCACCGGCCAGGCCCAGCTTGACGGGCGACGACATGCCCGGGATGAGGATGGGGATAGAGCCAAGAATCAGCCCCATGGTCATGCCGAAGAACACCGAAATCAGCTTGGGCTCGTTGAGCGACTCCACTGCATTGCCCAGCGCGTCGGCCACATGGTCGACGGCTTGCTGCTGCCCCACGACCACCACACGGTCGCCCACCATCAGGTGCATGCCCGGCGTGGCCAACAGCTGCACGCCGTTGCGGACTATGCGGCTGATGTTGACACCATAGTGGTTGCGCAGCTTGAGTGCGCCCAGCCGCTTGCCGTTGACCTCGGGTTTGGTGACCAGAATGGCCCTCGAGACGAGCTCGCTGTCGATGGTGTCCCAATCGATATCCTCTTTGTTCCAGTCGGTATTCTCCTGTTGGCCGAAGAGCATGGTCATCATCTGTGCGTCCTCCTCGCGGGTGATGACCAGCAGTCGGTCGCCCTCTTGCAGCATCGTGTCGGACGCCGGTATGGTGACCTTGCCGTCGCGCCACAGTCTGGAAATGACAAACTGTACATGCGCGCCACCAGCCACCTCGCCCACGCGCTTGCCGAAGATGCCTGGGTTGTGTACTTGATAGGCTGCGATGTAGGTGGAGTCGGGCTCTTCGTCATCGTGCGGTGTCATGTCGCTGGCATGCACCAGCACACGGCGCATCACCACCAGTGCCAGAATGACCCCCACCACACCCAGCGGATAGGTCACTGCGCAACCCAGCGCCGCCCCGCTCACGGGCAGACCCAGTTGGCTCAACGTCTGCTGCGCTGCCGCCAGAGCGGGCGTGTTGGTGGTGGCACCACACATGATGCCCACCGCATCGTCCAGGTGGATGCCGCAACTCCAGGGCAGGGCCAGCGTCATAGCCGTGCCCAGCAACACCACGGCCAAGGCCAGCATGTTGTGCCGGATGCCACTGTGGTGCAGCGAGTTGAAAAATCCCGGCCCGACCTGCACGCCCAGCGCGTAAACAAAGAGCACCAGTCCGAAGTCCTGGGCATAGCGCAGCATCTGCTGGTCGATGCTGATGCCCAGCGAGCCGGCCAGGATGCCCAAGAAGAAAACAAAGGTCACCCCCAATGAGATGCCCCACAGCTTGAACTTGCCCAGAGCCAGCCCGCACGCACACAGCGCCGACAGCACAATCACCGCCTGCACCGACGTGTGGCTAAACAATATGTCACCGAACCATTCCACGACTGCAAAGGTAACACTTTTAATCGAGAGTTGAAAATCGAGAATCAAAAACTAAAATGTGTAAGGTGTCGAGAATTTTAACCATTTTTGGGCCCATGCAACCAAATGAGCATTTTTTGCGCTCTTTATGCCAAAATCATCGAATTTCGTGTTGTAATTTTGCAGAAAAATTTAATTTATGGACATGATTCGCAAAATTTCATTCGTGGCTCTCTTATCGGCTGTTCTGCTCACCGTGGCGGCGCAGGAGCGCCTGCTGGTGTTTACCGACCCGCACCTGCTCAGCCCGGCACTGGTGGTCAACCCCGGACAGCCCTACACCGATGCCATCAACAGTAACAACAAGATGATCGACCTGGGCGACCCTATCATGCAGGCTCTGGTCGACACCATCCTCGCCATCAAGCCTACCGCGGTGCTGGTGAGCGGTGACTTGACCAAGGACGGCGAGCGCCGCAGCCACCAGGATGTGGCCAGCTATCTGGCGCAATTGCGTCAAGCCGGCATCGGGGTGTATGTGATTCCCGGCAACCATGATGTGAACAGCGATGAGGCCAAGGGCTATTACGGCTCGACCACACGCAAGGTGACCACGCCCAGCAGTAGTGAGTTTGCCATTATCTATGCCGACATGGGCTACAACCAGGCACTGGAGCGCGACACCAACTCGCTGAGCTACCTGGCCGAACCTATACCGGGGCTATGGCTCATCGCCGTGGACGACAACATGACCGTGCAGCGCGATACCGACCGCTCAATCAACGCCAATGGCATCACCTTGTCGACCCGTAATTGGATTTTTGAAAAGGCCGACCAGGGACGGCAACAAGGCAAGCAGGTGATGGCCATGATGCACCATCAGCTGGTGGAGCACTTCGACGACCAGGATCGTCTGGTGGGCGATGCGACAGTGAGCGATGCCGCCATGCTGCGACAGCAGATGATTGACCACGGCATTAGGCTGCTGCTCACCGGCCACATGCACATAGGCAACATCACCACACAGTTCAATGAAGCGCGCACCGACTCGCTGGTCGAGGTCACCACGGGTTCGCCACTGACTTATCCCTGCCAGTTCCGCCTGATCGATGTGTCGGCCGACCGCGGCACGTTCAGCTTCGCCACCGGCACCATCGACCACACCCAGGACATCGCCGACTTGCAGTCCTACGCCTTGGAGCGATTCAAGAGCAGTACACGCACCACCGTGTCGAGTGTCGTCTATCACTCTTGGGACGACTTGATGGCTGTTATCGACCAGTTTAGGAGCTACATTGGCGAGGTTAACTTCACTCAGGAGCAGGCCACCGAGGCCATTTACAATGCCTTCCACGATGAGATAGAGCGACTGATGGTGGCCATGGCACAGGGCAACGAGCCCACGCGCGACGTGCAGGGGCTGCGCAATAGCATGTTCGGCAAGGTGGGCACGCTGGTCGACCAGCTGCTGCCCAACCTCAACTTTCTGGCTAGGATGATAGTGGTGCCCATGATACAAAGCCAGCTCGAGGGCATGCTGGGCAAGGCACTGGACAGCATCGTGGCCGACTGCAACCACTATGGCACCGCCCAGGCCCATGTGACCGACGACCTCAGGCCCACACTGCATTTTGCGCCCATTGAGATGAGCCTGCCAGGTGATGTGAACCGCGACGGCACTGTCGATGTTGTCGATGTAAACATCGTGGTCAACGTTATGCTCGGCAAGCCCACAAGCAACGTGCAACAAGCACTGAGCGACCTCGACCACAACGGCTCGGTCGACGTGAGCGACATCAACCTGATCATCAACATTATGCTCGGCAAGTAAACTGGGCACTCCACCTGTCTCATGACACACTCCCCCTCACCCCCTCTTACATGGAGGGGTGAGGGGGAGTGCCTATCCCAGTGCTGTTCGGCCACCATTGTCTTCACCGTGCTTGCTGCCTCGATGCGCAAATGGTAGCGCGTGATGTCTTATCAGTGGGTTAGTCGACCTGGACAATGAGGTAGTTGCTCAGCTCCCAGAATCGTGCCGGGTCGGTGATGTGAAGCGACTTGACATTTCCGTCATCGACCATTTGGTAGGTGTTCTTGGGATGCTTTGAGAGCAGCTTGGCCTTCTTGCTGTGCAAAGGTATTACGCTGAGTGTGCGCTTGTCGGCCTTGGTGAAGTAAGACTTCTCGAAGTCTCCCTCCATGATTTTTGTCTTCTTGAGAAATCCGGTCTCAATGATGTTGTTCTGCTTGAGTTCCTTCTTGTTGCCGATGGCGTAGTAGCAGACGTTCATCTCGTTGGTGACGCGTGTGGTCTCTTCTTGCGCGCGTGCTTTCTCTTCCCTGACCTCGGTGTTGACGGTGTTGAGCGAGTCGACACGTGTGTTTAGCGTGTTGATGACGATGTGAGCCTGTGCCAGTTGGTTGGTCAAGTCGTCGATGGTAGCTTGCTGGTTCTCGAGTTGCTGCTTCATGGTCTGTATGGTCTTGCGCATCTCGTCGTTGTAGTTTTGGCTCTGACGGAGTCGCTTCTCCAGTTCGTCGAGTCGTTTTTTTCGTTCGGCTACCGACTTCTGCAGCAGCTCCATGTCGCTGCGCAGCTGCGCTTTGCGGTCGGGAGTTTCGCCGTTGAGGTTCTGAACCGACACCACGTCTTGCAGCTCCTTGAGCTGGTTCATGCCCTCGTTGATGTCGTTCATGAGCGCCATCAAGCTATCTTTCTCGGCCATGGCGGTGGCCAGCGAGTCGCTGAGCTCGGTGTTGATTGAGTCCTCACGGGTGGTTTGTTCTTGCTCAGACTGATTGCTGCACGAGGGCATCAAAGCCATTGCCACCAGGGTAATCACTAGGTACTTAATCTTCTTCATAATAATGGTTTATCATAAAGGTCTCTTGGCTCTCTAGAGAATCAAGAGGCTCGGGGTTATTTTTGCACTATTGTAATTCTTTCCCTTTGAATTGGGCATATTTGTCTACCTTCTTTCTCTGTTCGGCAGGATGACCGGCCACCACAATCACGATTTCGCCTCGTGGGGCACAGGTGGTGAAGTAGTCGACCAGCTGCGCTAGTGTGCCATGATGCGTGGTGTTGTGCATCTTGCTGATTTCTCGCACCACCGATGCCTCGCGGTCGGGACCAAAGGTGTCGACAAACTGCTGAAGCGTCTTGAGCAGCCGCATGGGCGACTCGTAGAACACCATGGTCAGTTGCTGCGACTGCAGCTCGGCCAGGCGTGTGGCGCGTCCTTTCTTCTGCGGCAAGAAGCCCTCGAAGACAAATCGGTCGCACGGCAGGCCCGAATTGACCAGAGCCGGTACAAAGGCCGTGGCTCCTGGCAGGGTCTCGACCTCCACGCCGCGGCGGCGGCACTCGCGTGAGAGCAGAAAGCCTGGGTCGCTGATGCCCGGTGTGCCGGCATCGCTCACCAGCGCGATGGTCTGGCCTGCCTCAAGCAAGGGCATCAGCTTGTCGATGGTGTCGTGCTCGTTAAACTTGTGGTGACTGCGCATGGGGGTGTCGATGCCGAAGTGGTGCATCAGCACCGAGCTGGTGCGTGTGTCCTCGGCCAAGATGAGACTTGCCTGCCGCAGCACGTCCACAGCCCGTGGGGTCATGTCGCCCAAGTTGCCCACCGGAGTCGGTACAATATATAACTTGCCGGTCATGTCGCTGCTACAAGAAATGACGGCGCACCAGCCCCATAAAGTCGGCTACGTCCTCGTTGTCCTGATCCCATCCCAGGTCGCCAATAAAGTACTCCTGCGCCTCGTCGAACGACTGCATGGCATTGATCAGGTCCAAGGCATTGTTCAGGTCGTTCTTGCTGTTGCTGAACAGCTCGCGCTGAAACCGGAAGCGGTCGTTGAGCGACAATGCCTTGTGCATATCCTTGCTGAGCGAGCGATGAAGCTTCTCGTCGACACGGAGGTCTTCGTCGAGGGGCTCGGCGGTGTCAATGGCCGCGGGCTCGTCATGTGGCTCGACAAGCACCACATTGGGCTGTGGCTTGACCACCGGCTGTGGCTCCACGTAGTCGACCTTGAACACCTCGGTAAATTCCTCGCCATTGTCGTGTTGCCAGGTCTCATCGGCATCATAGTCTTGCTCGGGCAGCTGCTCGCGCGGTTCGGATGTCCTTTGGGCCACAGGCTGCACAGGCTCTGCGGGCTGCTCGGGTTCGGCAGGCTCCGTGGGCTGCTCAGGCTCGGCAGGCTCTGCTGGCTGCACAGGCTCAGCAGGCTCCGTGGGCAGCTCATGCTCGGCTGGTTGCTCGGGTTCGGCAGGCTCCGTGGGCTGCTCAGGCTCGGCTGGTTTTGCTTGAGGCTCGGGTTGGGAGGGCAGCAGTTGCGACGTGTGGGCGGCAATCTGCTCGCCCAGTTCGGTTATGCGCTGATACACCACTTGCGGTGTGTCAGCACCATGCTTTTCGACCACGAGCAACAGTCCTTCCAGCTCGTAGGTCTGTGTCATCAGACATGATAATAATGTGTCCATAACCATCATTTTTTTGATAAATCAGGCTTCGTCTCGGCCAAACAAAAACGAAAAATCCTTGTTTTTCATTTTGTTTGGCACTCAACTTGCACTGATTTTTGATAAATCAGGCTTCGTCTCGGCCAAACAAAAACGAAAAATCCTTGTTTTTTCATTTTGTTTGGCGCTCAACTTGCACTGATTTTCACTAATAACGGCAAAATTAGGCATAAATTCTGACACAACCGCTATTTTTTGCCCAAAAAAGTCATCGACGACTATTTGTCGGCAAACAGGTCGATGAGCAGACGACTCATGTGGCTGCGCAGTTCGGCACGAGTGCAAGTGTAGTTATTGGCCAGTAGGGCAAAGGCATAGCGCGGCTTGTCGGCCGGATAATAACCCACATAGCACTGCACGTCGGTCATACTGCCGGACTTGAGTACAATCTGCTTGGCCAGCCGATGCCTGCCCAGAACATTGCCCACCCGGTCGCTCGCCGTGGGCATGAGCTCGCACAGGCGGCGGCCATTATACTCCGTGTCTACCACAGCCGTGAGCATACTGGCTAGCAGATAGGGCGATGCCTTGCCGGCACGGGCCAGTCCACTGCCGTCGCGCATGAACAGTGCCTCGGTGTCGATGCCCAACTTGGTCAGCACGCGCTTCACCCCCTCGACTCCAGCTTGGTCTATGCCAGCATCGCGCCACCCGTTCTGGATGCCCACGGCCCGGAGCAGGGCGTGGGTGAACATGTTGTCGCTGCGGTCGAGCAACGACTCGATGATGTCGGTGAGCTGGGCCGACTCGTGCGTGAGCAGCAGCTCGCGACCGGCCTGCGCGGCCTCGATGTCATCGCCTTCGAGCCAGTGGATGCCGGCACGCTTCAGGGCATGCGCCACGCTGTCGGCAAGCAGAGCGGCCGGTGCGGGATTACTGGTAGTGAGGTTATAGCTGCCCGGGCACACACCGCCCATGAGCACCAGCCCCGGACGGCCATACTCCAGGGCAAAGTCGATGTTCTCGCCCCGAGCCTGATAGTTCATGCGATTGATTACCTCGACACCCGGCACATGGGGCACAAGGCGCAACGGCGAGAAGCGCCCCCACTTGTCGACTTTAAATCGCACCGTCATCACATTGTCGGCAAAATTAAGTGCATGCACTCCTGCGCCATAGTCCCATGCCAAGTCGCCCACGTCCCAGTGGATGCTGTAGGGCGGATAGGGATATAAGCTCTCGTCGGTGGCCACGCTGCCGGCAATGTGGGTGATGCCCCGCTGCTTTATGGCAGCGACGATTTCGTTGACAATGTCGGGCTGGCCCTTGATGTGGTGTGTGCCCAGCGTAGGGTCGCCGCCACCCCTAATGAGTACACGGCCCATGAGGGTGTCGCCTTTCACCTTACCCTGTAGGTAGACGTGTGTCTTAAACCGAAAGTCGCCGCCCAGGGTCTCGAGCGCAGCAACCGAGGTGACGGTCTTCATGGTCGAAGCGGTGATGATGGCTTGGTCTTGCAGGTGTCCGGCAATGACCTTGTTAGAGTCGATGTCTATGACCACCACCCCGGCCGAGGCGTGGCGCATGCCCTTGCGGGCGACATAGGCATCGACCGCCTCCTGTGCCGTGATGGCCCACAGCGACAAGCCCATCAATGTCAGCGACAATATGCTTGCAATTCTTTTCATTGGATTTCGAACTGTCAACTAAAAACTGTTACCTAAAAACTAACAACTGATAACTGTTAACTATTTAACTGTTAACTGTCTTTGCCGTCGGAACCAAATTCCAGCAGGTTGGCGGCTATGCCGTCGGCCAGTTGCACCAGCGAGCACAAGGGGTGCAGGTCGCGCGCCGTGTTCAGGCTCTTGCCTGCCTCTACGCTCTGCATGGGCAGGTCCCAGGCGGTCATGTGCCAGCGGATGGCCAGCAGTTCCTCTTGTGTGATGTCCAGCCCGGCCCACAGGGCCATGATGGCCGACTTCTCGCCATGCCCCATGGGGAAGTTGCTGTAGTCGACATCGTAGGAGTCCACCTCGACCCAGAGGCCGGTGGCATCTTTGCGCTTGCGGCGTGTGGGGCGATAGATGTCGGCCTTGCAGATGTCGTGCAGCAGCGAGGCGATGATGACGCTCTCGCGGCTCAATTGCCGCTCCAGGTCGGGGCGCATGGCCAAGGTGAGTTCGCGCAGCTTGAGTGCCGCATGACACACATTGAGCGAGTGCTGCAGCAGGCCGCCGTCGCTGTTGAGATGATGATTGACACTGGCCGGGGCGGTGAAGAAGTGGTTGCGACCCTCGTCGAGATAGTCGATGAGATCGTCCACACCCTCGCGTCCGGTTGACTTCAAGAGGTCGATAAATTCACGTTTGTTTGCTTCGATTGAGTAGTCCACTTTTTTATTGAATTTAAAATGGTGATTTGAAAATTAGACCAGATGGCCGATAGTGAGTAGAGCGGGTTGTAAATTATGAATCGTAAATCACGAGTCATGAATTATATATCATAAAAATTATGAATTATAAATTAGAGATAGTGTCGCCAGGCATAGTGGCGGCGACTCTTGAGGTAGTTCAGGTCACGCTGGTGCTCGTAGGCCTCGCGTTCGAATGAGATTTGCCGATAGGCGTTGCCGCGTCGGCACAGCCGCACCAGCCACTCGACCACATACCAGACGTAAAACCCCACAATGGCCATCTCCAGCAGTTGTGCCGTGTGTATCCGCTCATGGTTGATGAGCTCCTGCGACAGGTAAACGCCTGGATGCACGAAGAGTATACCCAGCAGGTTGATGGCGCTGAATCCGCGCACGGGGATATATTTGGTACGGATTATTTTCATTACTGCGTGCAAAATTAGCAAAATTTTCGTCACAGTTTGTGCATCATGTCGAATTAAAGCAGTATTTTTGCAAAAATTAGTTGTCATAAATCCTATTAACCTCAACATTCTAACAAAATGAAGAAAGCATTAAACACCCCCAACGCACCGGCAGCCATCGGCCCCTACAGCCAGGGCATCGCAGCCAGCGGAACCATGTATTTCCTGTCGGGACAACTCCCCATTGACCCCGCCACGGGGGCATTCCCCGACGGAGGCATCAAGGAGCAGACACGCCAGTCGCTGCTCAACGCCAAGGCCATCCTCGAGAGCGAGGGCCTGAGCCTGAACAACGTGGTCAAGACCACCGTGCTGCTGAGCGACATCGCCAACTTCGGGCCCATGAACGAGGTCTACGCCGAGTTCTTCGAACAGCCCTTCCCCGGCCGCTCGGCCTTCGCTGTGCGCGACCTGCCCAAGGGGGCCCTGGTCGAAATCGAGATGATTGCCGTCGGCTGAAACAACCTATGCTAAAAGAGTGGTGGATAGAAGCATTTCTTCTTTCCGCCACTTTATACATTTTTGCTAATACTCACTGCAATGAAACTGATGAGAACGATATTGACTATGTTGATAGGAGTAGCTGCGATGTTGGGTTGTGCCCAAGAGCAAGCACTCTTGTGGGCCGAGCAGTTGCCTGTGTTCCCCGGCGGGAGTGAAGCTTTGGCGCAGGCCCTTGCCAAAAATATCATTTATCCTCCCAGTTGCAACAACACTCAGGGGAAAGTTGTTGTGCAGTTTGTAGTAACGAAAACTGGCGATATCGGAGAGGCCAAAGTTGTCAGGTCGATTGACCCAATGCTGGACAGTATTGCCATTGCCGCGGTGAAGGGCTTGCCCAAATTCATTCCTGGCCGGCAGGATGGCCAGCCAGTGGGTGTATGGTTCACGCTCCCCATCACTTTCAAAGCTCAGAATACAACCGAAACTGCAGGCAACGATGCACCTCGTCTACAGAAGCCAACTGGCATACAAATCGTTCGAGAGACTAGTGAGGGAATGGAATATCTGGATAGTCTTGGTGTGCATCATGTCGAACGATCTCCTCGGTATCCTGGAGGGGATAAGGCCCTAATGGAGTTTTTGGCTAAGCAAGTAAAATATCCCAATAAGGCGCGCCGCAACAACATTCAGGGAAGAGTCGTCGTGCAGTTTGTAGTCACAAAAACGGGTGAAGTTGGGGAGATTAAAGTCGTTCGTTCGGTAGATCCCGATCTGGATGCCGAGGCCAAACGAGTGTGTGGACTCTTAACCAAGTTTGAGCCAGCAACTTTGGATGGAGAACCTATCAACGTTTGGTACACTCTACCTATTAACTTCGGGCTCAAGGAGAACCCTGTTGACAGAGAGGCAGAAGAATTATATCGGAATGGCTTGAGATACCTCTTCGGGTTGGAAGCAACACCCGTGGATTATTCCATAGCCCGTGACTACCTCAAGCGAGCCGCTATGCGCGGTCACCCCCAGGCCAAGGCTCTCATCAGACAATATAATTTCTAAAAACATTCAACTTTCTAAAGTAGCTACTCGTCAGTAGTTAAAGGAGTTAAAGAAGTTAAGACGAATGCTCTTGTTGCTCAAATTCTCACATCAATTTATCATCTGCCAGCCGGCCTGGAGTTGAATCACGTGGCACGCCGCGTCCCTACAACCACAAATTGTGACGTCTTAACTCCATTTGACTACGTAACTCCTTGACTACTCCGGAAACTTGAGTAAAAAACAGCCCATATAAGTTCACATCACTGCCAGCAGAACCATGTATTTCCTGTCGGGACAACTCCCCATTGACCCCGCCACGGGCGCATTCCCCGACGGAGGCATCAAGGAGCAGACACGACAGTCGCTGCTCAACGCCAAGGCCATCCTTGAGAGCGAAGGGCTGAGCCTGAACAACGTGGTCAAGACCACCGTGCTGCTGAGCGACATTGCCAACTTCGGGCCCATGAACGAGGTCTACGCCGAGTTCTTCGAGCAGCCCTTCCCTGGTCGTTCGGCATTCGCCGTGCGCGACCTGCCCAAGGGCGCCCTGGTCGAAATCGAGATGATTGCCGTGGGCTAATCCTACCTGGAAAACTAAGTTAGAACCGTGCTTCATTTTCATATGAAGTGCGGTTCTGGTTATTAACATCGTAATACCACCAACTTTTTATTTGCCTGATTTGCAGTAATCCAGAAAAAACAGTAACTTTGCGGACTAATAATAAACATCTGTTTTTATGAGCAAATATGAGATACCTTTCTTGACGGCATGTGTTCAAGCCTTTAGCCAGCGCTTTGCTATGACGCGCCAAGCGGCTTTCAGGTATCTGCATGAGCACAAGGGGCTGTCTTTCTTAATTGAATTCTACGATGTTGAGCATCTGCAATCAATGGACGAAACGATTGATGATTTGCTCATCATTTGTCAAAGGAATGGAGGAGAATTAGCATGATACTCTACCACGGCACCAATTCAGACATTGAGACTATTGACCTCACAAAGAGCCTACAGTACAAGGACTTCGGGAAGGGGTTTTACTTGACACCCGATAAGATGACTGCTGAACGTATGGCAAAGAAAAAAGCACGGCTTTTTGGAGGAGCAGCAACGCTCATATCTTACAAATTTGACGAAACCGCTTTACACTCGAACCTGAAAATCAAAATTTTTCCTGAAGTTGCAAGTGTGGAATGGTTTTTGTTTGTGGATGCCAATCGTGACCGAAAGAACGTGAAACCAACTCATGATTTTGATATTGTTATAGGCCCGATAGCCAACGATGGTGTTGTATTGCAATTGACCAATTACCGCGAAGGCATATACTCACCCGAGGAGGCCGCAAGACTGCTTCAAGATAAATACCTTGACCAACAATACTACTTTGGCACCAAAGAATCGTTAGTTTATCTCCATAAAATAAATGCTATTACAGTATGAACCAGCCTTCACATCACCAAATAGCGACCTACTTGACAAACTATGCACTAAGCGAGTTGGTGAAATATGTCATTGAGGATACAGGCAGCAACATCGAGCAGGCGATGGAGCGTGTCTATAATTCTCCGCTGATGGCCGCCTTACAAGATGAGGAAGGGGAACTGTATGTGCAAAGCCCAGCATATTTGTACGAACTAATGACAAGCTTGGAACACCGCATCTGAACAACCTGACGTTATCATTTCGTCACATCACTGCCAGCAGAACGGGGATGGGGATGGTGCCCGTGAAGGTGTAGAGGATGTCGCTGGTGTAGGTCGAGCGGCCGCGGTAGATATGGCCACCTGCACGGTGAACAGGATGTCGCTCGAGTAGGTCGAGTTGCCCTGCATGATATGTTTCCCGTCGCAGGTGAAGAGAATGTCGCTCGTATAGGTCGAGCACTCAGGTAGCCATTGTCGCCAAGAATCATGCAATCGCTGTACTCCCACTGCACATCTTTAAGATACTGCAGGTCATGCACGTTGGCAGCAGTCATGTCAAAGGAGTGTATGACTCCAGTAATGCCGCACAAGGCATGAAGTTTATATCCGTAATAGTACATGTTCTGCGAGGCGCAATAGCCCCACGAGGGTGCATGCTCTATGTCATCCTTACCCATCTGACACCTGTTGGCACGAGCATTCTGGCAGACCTTTACTGGCTTGGAGTCAATGCTGAAGACTGTCTCTCGGCCATCTATCACCTTAGCTATGGACTGACGGATATTTTCACCAAGCTTCATGGTCTTCTTGCGGCGTTGGTTGTACTGCCGACGGGTAATCAGATTGGGAATGGCTCCAGGACATTCCGTGTTCAGCCTCTTGAAGAGATAATTCTCACTGTCAATGCTCATTGCCTCTGCGGTGATGGAAAGAGCCACCACCTCCACATCGGAGAAAGTGGGTACGACAACGCAACGAGGGACATTTCCTTTCTAATTTACTTGATTTCCTGCAAATTTCTTGCAGATCTCAAGAATTTTTCCGAACTTTGCGACAAAGTTACGCATATCTACGAATATTCTACTTATTTGATTAGACACCACTAAGTTAATAAAATTCAACAGGATGTGCAACTATTTTAACATAAATAATTTACAAATTTAATTCATCCAACAGGTTAACGATATTATTAACTATATTTTTTAAGCGTATGAAAAAAGTATTACTATTTCTTTTCGCACTGCTCACCACCGCCACGGTGTGGGCACAGGACTTCACGCCGCTCCAGGTGGGCGACAACGGCCCGTTCACCATCACTAACGATGGTGTCTATCTGTCGTTTACTCCCGAGGAGACCGACTACTATGTGTTCGTCGGTACGTCGGATGTGAAACTAGATTTTGCAATCAACATGGATAGCCCAGACTATGCTGATGCCCTATCCGAACTAGACGAGGCGACGAACACTTATGTCGGCCACCTTGCTTATACGCAGAAGTTGGAGGCAGGGCAAACGTACAAATTGCGTTTACGTGCGTATCTTGAAGGTGAATCCGGCGATGCGAATGTCGTCGTGAGCAAGGGTTATCTCGTCAGCACCGACGCCGCGAGCGCCGGCCTCCTGAATATGTTGAGACCACTGCCATACGTGGCTTTCGAGGGGGAGAATGTGAAACTGACGGCTAACGCGGGCGTGACCATCAACAGCCTCACCGCGACCGCCAATGGCGAGCCTGTCGAAATCACAGAGTCAGGCAGCGTTTACTCCTTCACCATGCCGGCCGCCGATGTCACCATCAGCGGGTCGGGCGAGATGCCAACCCTGCAACTGGGCGACAACGAGGTGAATGTTGTCGACATGATTACTTATGCCTTTACACCCACCGAGAGCGGAGCCTACATCTTCACGATGGATTGTGACGTGGATGCGGTGGTACAGATATCTTCGGGAAACGATATGATTGCAATGGGCTATGCACCACCGTTAGAAACGCTCTCATCGGGCGTTATGCTCGACGCGAATGTCACCTATGGGGTTGTGGCTATTGCTAATGTCAATGGAAGCAACGTCGTTGCTCCCATCCTGAACATCTCCAAGTATGAACTCGCTCCCATCACGGTGGGTGATAATGAGATTTACGCTCCGAATGGTAATGAATTCTACTATCCCTTTATTCCCGAAGAGAGCGGTGAGTACACCTTCAGCACCTCTGGCTTTGCTGCATTGAATGCCGCAGCGGCGGTGATGCTTGGAAATGACGTGATAGATTACTGTGTACCTAATCAAACAGACATAAATATAACCGTCACGCTTCAGGCAGGAGTCGCCTACGCCTTTAGAGTGCGTGTAGGTACCAGCCATGGCGCTTTCATCCACCTGAACGTGTCGGAGGATGGAGGGTCGCCGGTTGGCGATGACAACGTGCTCCAAATGGGCGACAACGAGGTGGCTTTGGTCAACGACCCCACAGTCTATTTCTTTACGCCCACCGAGAGCGGTGCCTACATCTTCACGTTGAATAGTGACGATGAGGCTATGTTCCTTGTTGCATTGGATGAAGAAGGAGAGAAGATATCGATGGGCATGCCCCAAGAACCGGGGCAAACACCCTGTGCGGCCGCCATGCTTGAGGCGGGTGTAACCTATTCGGTTGTAACTATGCTTCCACAGGGCGACCGCAGCGGCATCCTGAACGTGGCCAAGTACGACATCGCTCCTATCACGGTAGGCGAGAATGAGATTTACGCTCCGTGTGGCGTAGACTTTATGTATCCCTTCACCCCTCCGGTGAGCGGTGAGTACACCTTCCGCACCACTGGCGACGCTTCGCTCTTGCCTGGAGTTGGGTTGTTGCTTGGAGAGGATATTCTTAATCATGAAGAATCGCAAGGTGAAGACTTGGAATTCACAGCCACGCTTGAGGCTGGAGTCACCTACAGCGTTGTTACCTTTGTTAGTAGTTATAATGCATCCCTCATTCACCTGACCGTGGTGTCGCCGCTGTTAGCCATCAATGTGCCCGCATCGTTTGAGCACGGCACCGTGACCAGCGACAAGGAGGCCGCCTCCATCGGCGAGACCGTGACGCTGACCGTCACCCCCGACAACGGCTATGAGATTGAAACGCTCACCGTGACTTTCAGCCCCGAGGCCGAGCCAAGCGGCGCACTGATACGTCTGCGTGGCGGCTCAGTGGACATTATCCCAGGCACCGATCTGAACACCTTCACCTTCGAGATGCCGGCTGCTCCCGTTTACGTGAACGCCACGTTCAAGGAGGCCACCGTTACTGGTGTCCAAGACCTCAACGCAGCGCAGCCCCGCAGCGGCCAGCGCTACAACCTCATGGGTCAGCCCGTTGACGATGACTACAAGGGCATCGTCATCCAAGACGGCAAAAAGTTCGTTGTGAAATAACATTTCACACACCGCATCCTTAAAGGCTCGCCAATCGGTGAGCCTTTTCTTTCCCCCGCCCGACCCAAAGTGCAACAAAAGGGGCTGTACGGAGAGCCAAAATCATTGGTGTCCGGTAAAACTATTGATATGTCGGCAAGAAGGTACAGTGGGTGACTCTGGTCGAGCATGTCGGCCAGGGAATAGAACAATGACGGCCTGTTGTCTTTCTTTTTTATCATAAAAATCTGCCAGTTTTTTGATGCAAATTTACAAAAACTGGCAGACTTCACTAAGAATATTATGTTATAATGTGTTAATAATCAATTAGTTACAACTTTTTAAGGCTCGACTACATAACTCCTTGACTACTCCAGAAACTTGAGTAAAAACAGCCCAAATAAGTTCACATCACTGCCAACAGAACGGGGATGGGGATGGTGCCCGTGAAGGTGTAGAGGATGTCGCTGGTGTAGGTTGAGCGACCGCGGTAGATATGGCCGCCCTGCACGGTGAACAGGATGTCGCTCGAGTAGGTCGAGTTGCCCTGCATGATATGTTTCCCGTCGCAGGTGAAGAGAATGTCGCTCGTATAGGTCGAGCGCCCCTGATAGACCTTGCGGCCATCCCATGTGAGCAGAATATCGCTAGAATAGGTCGAGTTGCCACGATACAAGCAGCGCCCGTCCCACGTGTAGAGGATGTCGCTCGTGTAGGTGGAGTTGCCGCTGAACAGATGGCGGCCGTCCCATGTGTAGAGGATGTCGCTGGTGTAGGTCGAGTTGCCACGATAGATTTTCATGCTCCCGGCCATAGCCGTGACTGCGCTCAACACAAGCAGGGCCATGAATAGTATTGTTTTCTTCATTGTCTTTATCGGTTAGAATGGTGAATTCCAAGTGATATCTATCTCTTGTCGCGTGATGGGGTGAACGAATTGCAACCGCCACGCATGCAGCATCAGCCTTGACGAGGCTGTGCCATAGAGCATGTCGCCCACGATGGGGGCATTGAGTCCCAACGGATGGGAGCAGTGCACCCGCAGTTGATGGGTGCGGCCCGTGAGTGGCTGCAGGGCCACGCGTGTGATGCCGCCGCTGCGCTCGAGCACACGCCACCGGGTGATGGAAGGTTTGCCGTCGACGGGGTCGACTCGTTGCCGTGGGCGGTCGTCGACATCGGGCCGCAGCGGCAGGTCGATGATGCCCTCATTGTCATGAACCTCGCCATCGAGCAGTGCGACATAGGTCTTGGTGACACGGCGCGAGGCAAACACGTCTTGCAGCGCCTGGTGCGCAGTCTTGTTCTTGGCCAGCACCAGCAGTCCCGAGGTCTCCTGGTCCAGGCGGTGTACCACCACCGGACCGCAGACATCGCTGCGGCGGCGATAGCGTGTCTCGACCGAGTCGTCGAGCAGTTTGCCTGGCTGGCTGAGCATGCCGGCGGGTTTGCGCACGATGGTCATCCATGCGTCATCGTAGGCGATGTCCAGGCCAGCGCTCACAGCTGGCTCGGCCAAGGGGTTCGGCTCGACATCCAAGCCCTGCAGCATGAACGAGAGGATGGGCAGACACTTGCTGCGGCAGGCGGGGTAGTAGTGCCCATGGTGCCGCACCTCGCCCACCGGCGACCGACCATACCAGAACTCAGCCATGCAAATCGGGTGCCAATCGTTGATGTAGGCGCACTGCAGCAGCTTGGGTGCGCAGCACTCACCCGCCCCCGATGGTGGCAATGCGCCGTCCCAAATCTCCATCAAGTCCTTGCGCTCGCCGCGGGCGTTCAACACGACAAACAGTCGGAATATGCGTTCTTGCAGTGCCTCGCTGCTCCGTTTGCGCAAGGCTTTGAGCTGGGCAATCCGGCATTGGAAGTCGTCCAGCCGCTGTGCGGCTTGTGCCAGCAATGCCTCGTGGTGCCGGCGCAGGCGCTTGAGCTCGGCCTTCTGGTGCTGGCTCTCGGCCAGTAGTGCTTGCTGCTCGTCGGCGGTCAAGTCGCCCTGCTCACGGCGCTTGTCACGAGCGGCCTTGCACTCGGTGATATGACGTTTGTAGTTGTCGATTTCCCGGTCGCGCTGGTACTGAGCGCTTTGCAGATGCCGTGTCAACTGCGACAGCTCCTCGCTTTGCTCCAGCCGCTCAATCTCATGATTGATGGCGGTGATGGCCGCCTCGCCACGGCGGTACTCCCCGTCGGGCTGCAGCAGGTCGTAGACCGATGGCACAAAATAGTCATGATCATTGCGTCCGCACAGGTTGCCCGAGTAGGCTGCCAGAAAGCCAAGTTGGCCAGCC
This sequence comes from Muribaculaceae bacterium, assembly GCA_017477555.1. Lineage (GTDB taxonomy): Bacteria > Bacteroidota > Bacteroidia > Bacteroidales > Muribaculaceae > Sodaliphilus. Next base: position 4,785 of record JAFUVK010000110.1, on the reverse strand, counting down.
GTGTCGCGCACCACCAGCACGCCCAGCATCTTGCCTGCCTGCAACTCGGCTGCCCAGTCGGCACGGGTCGACACTGCGCGCATCACCTGCTCGGCAGCCAACACGCTCAGCCTCGCCGGCACATAGTGGAACGGCCAGGTGAACTGGCGCGGCACCTCCACACCATCCACTTCCTGCTCGAAACGATGAAACTTCGACATAACGAGGCAAAATTAGTCATTATTTTTGGAATACTGCGATTTTTCACCTACCTTTGTGGTGGAAAAAACTTAAACACTGACCGATATGGAAATTTATAAACTCAGGCGTAATGCCATCCTTTTGGACTTTGCTTGCATCGCTGTGGCGATGGTGGTACTGTACCTGGCCAGCAAGCAGTTGTTGCCCCAGTGGGCACTAATCACGGGTGCCCTGGTTGCGGCCGCGCTCATGTGTGCCAGCATCTGGTATCTGCTGCGCGCCCGCAAGTTGCTGAAACAGATACAAGAATCAAGTGATAAAGAACAAGACGCCCCCTCCGAGGTTTCTTAACTCTTTGGGAACTCTTTGGCAAACCCGTCACACTTGAGGGGCTGTGCGGGCTCTAGCGGGAGCCCCCCTCTAGTTCAGCACAGTCCTCTTAATTCTAAATCCTAAATCCTAAATTCTTAATTATGAAGTTTATCTCATGGAATGTCAACGGTCTGCGGGCCGTGATGGGCAAGGGCTTTGCCGAGGCATTCGCTCAACTCAATGCCGACTTTTTCTGCCTGCAGGAGACTAAGATGCAGGCAGGACAACTCGACCTGGAGTTTGAGGGGTACCATTCGTATTGGAACTATGCCGATAAAAAGGGCTACAGCGGCACGGCCATCTTCAGCAAGCATGAGCCGATAGATGTGACCTACGGCATGGGCATCGACGAACACGACCACGAGGGGCGAGTCATCACGCTGGAGATGCCCGAATTCTATCTAGTGACCTGTTATACACCTAATAGCCAGGATGAGTTGAGACGTTTGGACTACCGTATGCGCTGGGAGGATGATTTCCGCGCCTATCTGCTGGCACTGGATCAGAAGAAACCCGTCATCGTGTGTGGCGACCTGAATGTGGCGCACCAGGAGATAGACCTCAAGAATCCTAAGACCAACCGCCGCAATGCAGGATTTACCGACGAGGAACGTGCTAAGATGACCACCCTGCTCGACGCAGGATTTACCGACACCTTCCGCCACTTCTACCCCGACCGCACCGACATCTACTCATGGTGGAGTTACCGTTTCCGTGCCCGCGAGAAGAACGCCGGCTGGCGCATCGACTACTTCCTCACCAGCAAACGGCTGGACGACAAGCTCACAGCCGCCACCATCCACACCGACATCATGGGCAGCGATCACTGCCCCGTGGAGGTGGACATCCAGTTTTGATACAATCGGGGACGGTATTCTGTTTGTATCATTTTTTTGCGTGTATGTCACATCACTGACAGTGAGCTGTTTCAGCGTCTTACACTACCCTCTGATTGAGAGAGGGCAAAACGAAAAAAGCACCGCCAGATTTGAGCGGTGCTTTTGTTTCACGAGTCGCGTGTCAATTACTTGCGGATACCGAGTTCCTTCTTAGCGATGAGGGCGCGGTAGCGGTTGATGTCCTTACGCATCAGGTAATCGAGGAGCTTGCGGCGCTTACCGACAAGCATCTTCAGTGCACGCTGAGTCGTATGATCTTTCTTGTTGACCTTCAAGTGCTCGGTCAGGTGGGAAATACGGTAAGAGAATAATGCAATCTGTGCCTCAGGAGACCCAGTATCAGTATTGCTGGCACCGTACGTTCCAAAGATCTCTTTCTTTTTCTCTGAATCTAAGTACATTACGTTAATTTTATATATGGTGTTTGCAAAATTGCGGTGCAAAGGTAGCGATTAATTAAGAATTAAGAATTAAGAATTGAGAATTATCCCAAGATTGTAAGATTTTTTAACATATCGCCCTGGTGATATCCTTTTTCCATTGTAAACTTCTCCTTCAGGCGATCCGTGGTTTAATGTGCCAGAAAATATCGATTCTGTCCGTCGAGGCATCTAGGAGATGACCGAAGGGCAAGGCTTATACCATGGGATGTATACTCAATATACTGAAGGGACTACATTCCCCTTTCTGGGCACAGCTACTTAAGCAGCGTGGCAAATTCGGCAGAACCTAGGCAGTAGCCAGATTCGCAACCCGAAACTACTTATAGCGGTCCTTCAAGTTGTAGATGGCGGTGAAGATGTCGCGGTCGGCATCGGTCAGCTTGACGTTGCGTCGAGCCATCACACGCTCGGCGATGCCAAAGAATGCCTGCAACGGCACATCTTTGAACCCCGCTGTGGCACTGCCCTCCTGGAACGATGGCACAAAATTGCGCGGAAAGCCTGCGCCGTGGATGTTGACACCTACACCCAGCACCGTGGCCGTGTTGATCATGCAGTTGACGCCCGTCTTGCTGTGGTCGCCCATAATCAGGCCACAGAACTGGAGACCGGTGCGCAAAAAGCGCTGATCCACATAGTCCCATACTTTGATCTCGCTGTAGTCGTTCTTCAAGTCGCTGGCCGTGGTGCCGCCGCCCAGGTTGCACCACTCGCCGATGACCGCATCGCCCACGAAGCCGTCGTGAGCCTTGTTGCTGTAGCCAATCATCATGGTGTTCTCGACTTCACCACCTACCTTGCAAAACGGTCCCAGTGTGGTGGCGCCATATACCTTGGCCCCCATGCGCACTTTGGCACCCTGGCATGCGGCGAAACCGCCACGAATCATCGCACCCTCCATCAACTCGCAGTCACGCCCGATGTAGATAGGACCCTCGTGCGTGTTCAGGTAGGTGCCCTCAACCCAGGCTCCCGGCTCAACAAAGATGCGGTTGCGGTCGCCGATGATGACATTGCTCGCCGATAGCGGCTGTGACTGGCGGCCGGCGGTCAGGCGAGCGAAGTCGGCCTCAAGCACCTTGCCGTTGAGCAAGAAAATGTGATAGGGACGAGTGACCATATCGGGCTTCTGCTCGGGGTAGACCACGCGAGTCCAGTGTCGAGCGTCGAAGTCGTGGGCCGAGCCGTTGAAGGCTATCAAATCTTCGCCCACCATCAGTGCCTCGCCATGTCCGAGCTGAAGCACCTGCTCGGCCAGCTCCGGCGAGGGAATCACATGTCCGGCCACCAGCAGATTGTCGCGGCGGGCGCGCAGCGGATACTTGCCCTTGAGATAGGGTACGGTCAGGTAGCTGTAGGTGGCCTCACCCAGCATCGAACGCCACTTCTCGTCGATGGTGGTGATGCCCACGCGCAGGTGTGCCACGGGCCGCGTATAGCTCAGCGGCAGCAGATGGCGGCGCACCTCGGTGTCGTCAAAGATGATGATGTTACGTTTCATATTCGCCGGCAAAGGTACAACATTTTTAATTCATAATCCATAAATCTTAATGTCGAAATAATGGAATACATAATTCTATGGTTACTATTTAGCGATTCGATAATTACTCCTATCCCCTGGCAGGGAGGTATTCTGCCACAACCTCCCCTGGCACGAGAGGTATTCAGCCCCCCTTCCCCTTTCCCAAAGGGGAGGGGTAGGGGTGGGGTTTGAAACAATTCACAATCATGTGACATCTTAACTCCACTTAACTCCTTAACTCCTTTGATAATATTATGTGCCGTTCTTGTCGCTGAGCTCCAGCCAGCGTAGCTCCTTTTCGTCGAGCAACTGCTTGACCTGCTCGTAGCGTGCGGCCAGGCGGGCCACATCGGCGATGGTCTCGCCACTGGCAAAGAGTGCGTCCAGCTCGTCTTTCTCGGCCGTGAGTGTCTCAAGGTCGGCCGTGAGTTGCTCCAGTTCGCGCTTCTCCTTGTAGGTGAGCTTGTTGCTGCCCACGCGGTTATTATATGTTTGTTTCTCGCGTGGTTTCTCGGTGGCTCGTGCCTCGTCGGCGGCCTGCCGCTCGTGGTAGTCCTTCCACGCCCGATACTCGCTGTAGTTGCCCGGGAAGTCCTTGACTACGCCATTGCCCTGAAACACCCAGGTGTGGTCCACTGTGCGGTCCATGAAGAATCGGTCGTGGCTCACGATGATTACACAACCCTTGAAGTGTGACAGATAGTCTTCAAGCACACCCAGAGTCTGGATGTCCAGGTCGTTGGTGGGCTCGTCGAGAATCAGAAAATTGGGCTTCTGCATCAGCACTGTGGCAAGATAGAGCCGACGCTGCTCGCCACCACTGAGCTTGGCGATAAGCTTCTGCTGGTCGCGCACGGTGAACAGAAACATGTTCAGGAACTGCGAGGCGGAGTAGTGGTTATGCTCGTCGAAGTAGACTTCCTCGGCAATGTCGCGCACTGCGTCAATCACTTTCTTGCCGGGGTCAAACTGGATGCCTTCCTGGCTATAGTAGCCGAAGCGCACCGTCTGGCCCACGTCGAAGTAGCCGCTGTCGGGTTGCAGCTGTCCCAACAGGAGCTTAATAAACGTGCTCTTGCCCACGCCATTGTCGCCCACGATTCCCAGTTTCTCATAGCGGGCAAAAGTGTACTCTAGTTCGTTGAGAATCACCTTGTCGCCAAAGCGCTTGCTCACCTTGTGGGCGGTGAAGATTTTATTGCCGATATAGGCCGAGTTGACGTTGAGCCGCACATCGCCCGGGTCGTGGATGGTGCGGGCGCGCTCCTTCAGGTCGTAGAAGGCGTCGATGCGGTACTGCGCCTTGTGGGCGCGTGCCTGGGGCTGACGGCGCATCCAGTCGAGCTCGGTGCGCAGCAGGTTGCGGGCG